>NC_010001.1:80000-445000 GCF_000018685.1 Lachnoclostridium phytofermentans ISDg
CGACGGGAGAAGCATTGTTAAGGAACTCGGCAAAATGACCCCGTAACTTCGGGAGAAGGGGTGCCTGGGCAACCAGGCCGCAGAGAATTGGCCCAAGCAACTGTTTAGCAAAAACACAGGTCTATGCAAAACCGAAAGGTGAGGTATATGGGCTGACGCCTGCCCGGTGCTGGAAGGTTAAGGGGAGAGGTTAGACGCAAGTCGAAGCTTTGAACTTAAGCCCCAGTAAACGGCGGCCGTAACTATAACGGTCCTAAGGTAGCGAAATTCCTTGTCGGGTAAGTTCCGACCCGCACGAAAGGCGTAATGATTTGGGCACTGTCTCGACAATGCACCCGGTGAAATTGAAATACCAGTGAAGATGCTGGTTACCTGCGCCAGGACGGAAAGACCCCATGGAGCTTTACTTCAGCTTGATACTGGGATTCGGTGCTGCATGTACAGGATAGGTGGGAGACTAAGAAGTAGGAACGCCAGTTCTTACGGAGTCGCTGTTGGGATACCACCCTTGTAGTACTGGATTTCTAACCTGTAGCCGTGACCCGGCTAGGGGACAATGTCAGGCGGGGAGTTTGACTGGGGCGGTCGCCTCCGAAAGGGTATCGGAGGCGCTCAAAGGTTCTCTCAGAATGGTTGGAAACCATTCGTAGAGTGCAAAGGCATAAGAGAGCTTGACTGTGACACCGACGGGTGGAGCAGGTACGAAAGTAGGACTTAGTGATCCGGTGGTATAAAGTGGGATTGCCATCGCTCAACGGATAAAAGCTACCCTGGGGATAACAGGCTTATCACTCCCAAGAGTTCACATCGACGGAGTGGTTTGGCACCTCGATGTCGGCTCATCGCATCCTGGGGCTGTAGTAGGTCCCAAGGGTTGGGCTGTTCGCCCATTAAAGCGGTACGCGAGCTGGGTTCAGAACGTCGTGAGACAGTTCGGTCCCTATCCGGCGTAGGCGTAGGATATTTGAGAGGAGCTGTCCTTAGTACGAGAGGACCGGGATGGACTGACCTCTGGTGTATCGGTTGTTCTACCAAGAGCATGGCCGAGTAGCCAAGTCGGGACGGGATAAACGCTGAAGGCATCTAAGCGTGAAGCCCCCCTCAAGATAAGATATCCCATAGCACAAGCTAGTAAGACCCCTTAAAGACGATAAGGTTGATAGGACAAAGGTGGAAGTGTGGTAACACATGTAGCTGATTGTTACTAATAGGTCGAGGGCTTAACCTAAAAGGTTTGTTTAAACTTTTTTAATTGACAATGTCAAAATCATTTGTTACAATGTAGAAGTATTCCTCGATAGCTCAATGGTAGAGCACACGGCTGTTAACCGTGGGGTTGTTGGTTCGAGCCCAACTCGGGGAGTTTTTTATTAGCATAATTTTGTGTTAATTAATATATAATATAATATGGCGACATAGCCAAGTGGTAAGGCATGGGTCTGCAACACCCTGATCATCAGTTCAAATCTGATTGTCGCCTCTCTTAGAAAAAGCTTCAAACCTTGTAGAAACATAGGTTTGAGGCTTTTTTTCATTTATAATAAGCTAAAAGTAAATGAAGCGTGCTTTTTCTTTATTTGAAAATATCTTGAAATTATTAAAAACTTCTGCTGGATATGTATTTACTGTAGACGATTTAATTATATACAAACAAAACCAGATATATTGATATTATAATGATGTTCTTACTCATTATAGCATTAGTAATTGAATTATTAGTTCATGTAAATATTAGAAGTTAAAAATAAAAAAATTAAGCGAAGATGGAGCTGAATATATTCAATGTTTAAATATGGTTGGCTTTGGATTTTAAATATTAGTACGGAAAAATAGAAATTACAAGTTTCTATCCATGTAAATTGAAAATCAACGCCCTTTCAGTTAATAGAAATTATTTAATATATGATTGTAAATAAATGTATATATGATATAATTTATTATAATTATGAATATTCTTTAGAATTATTATATAAAATTTAATAGAAATGGAGTAAAGAATGATAAAAAAGCAAATTGTTTATACTATAATTTTTTTGGTAGTACTATTTACTTCAGGATGTGAAAAAAAACAAGATTATTTAAATGGAACTGTTTCAGAAGTTTTCGATACGTATATTATAGTAACTCCAAAAGATGATGAATTATTAAAAGAGAAAGCGGAAAAAATTGTAGTAACTAAAACTATAGCTCTAGCAACGGGATTTCCAGATTTAGATGTTGGGGACGAAATTAGAGTAGTATATTCTGGAATAAAAAAAGAAGATGATTTAATGATTTTAGATAGTGTATTTGCTGTATATAAATCTAATGAATTAAAATACTAATATAAATGGCTATACCACGTATAGTATTACTTTTATTTTGTAAGTTATAGTGAGTAGAAGGGGAGATTGAACGCATCGATAAGTTAGAATTAAGATCCATTGCTATTTCTGAGAAAGTAGTGTTATCAATGGGGTTACCAGTAGGAATCTCTATGTACATATCATTTTGCTTTTGATAATAGCTTAATGCACCTAAATAATAAAGGTCATTTTGATCATTGATGTACTTATTGCTTTCCGTTGTCGAGTATTCATGGATGATGTCTAATTTCTTATCATAAATTAAATAACCTCCAGTTAAAAAAGGCAGATAAAAATAACGCTCAGAATTATCATAATCTTTAAGTGATAGTACCGCAGAAAAATCACCTGTTTCATTTAAATTTTCTAATAGTGATAGTATAGCTTTGTTTTTCATTAATGAGTATCTATCAGTTTCTGCAGCTAGGGTTGTAATGCTATTAAATAATCCGGCTAATAAAGTACAAGATATAAGTATGCTTAATATTCTCTTTTTTATATTCATAAATTCATCTCCTTATTATTTATATTTGTTTGGTAGTTTATACAGTGCTCAAGGGTATCACCCACTTCCTGTAGAAAAATGTAAATATATACAATATCATTATATTGGAATCTGACATTTATCTTAAGTAAAAATTTGAAAAATATTATAAGCCTGAGCATCATGAAAATTTTACAGGAGCATTTTATTTCCCAAATTGCGATTTTGTTTGTGAATTAACAAAGGAAGAATTTGAACAGATAAGTGTATTAATTGAGGAATGATAATTAATATTTTATACTTATATTTAAAACATCATCTTACTATAATAGTTAAATAGTAGCTCTGTTTTAGTATTTGGATGTGGCTCCTCTGGAACCTACTAGATACAGGGCTATCTTTAATTTCAATTCTTGGGTTAAGATTGTTATCAATCATACTCCATTACTGAATAGAACAATAATTATATTTGGGGCCTATAACATATATTTCTGAGCATGCAAAATAAACCTCATGCTATTAATTGAAGGTATTTGGTTTATGGTGGTATATTTCGGTAGATTTCATATTAGTTGCTTCCTTTTTTATTGAAACCAGCACTTCCACAATCTGATAGATATCCCATAAATAGTATAGTATTTTCCAAATAGTCCATACTAAAGTTAAAATAATTTTGACGAGGATCAAAGATGAGAACAACCATTGACGAAAATATACACCGAAAAGAGGCTTGGGATAAAGTTACTGGAAAGGCACAATATACAGATGATAAACCTGTTACCGGTTATCTCCATGCCAGGATTTTAACCTCGCCTTATGCTCATGCAAAGATAAAATTCATTGACTATTCAAAAGCCATCCAGTTACAAGGTGTAAAAGCAATTATTACAGGCAGTGATTTTCCCGTATTAAGCGGAGTTCTTATAGAAGATAGACCCCCTCTTGCAAAAGATGTAGTAAGGTATGCAGGAGAAGCGATTGCTGTAGTTGCAGCTACGACAGAAGCCATTGCATTAAAAGCAGTCAGAATGATAGAAGTTGAATATGAAGTCCTAGAAGCTGTTTTTTCGCCTATGGAAGCATTAAAAAAGGATGCACCTTTGCTTCACCCAAACCTTGGTTACTATAAAAAAAAGATGGCGGATATACATCCTGTGGATCAAAGTAATATTGCATCCAAATTCCAGGTTAGGAAAGGGGATACAAAAGAAGGATTTGCAGAAAGTGACATTATCATTGAGAGAAGCTATAAACTTCCGCCTTCTGATCATCTAGCTATGGAAGTCAGGGCGGTAAGAGCCGAAATATCAGCGGATGGAAAAGTAAAAATTGAGACCTCCTCCCAAGCACCTTATACTGTTATAAAGCAAATATCAACTTGTTTTCAGATACCGGCAGGAAATATAGAAGTGCAAGTTCCCTTCGTAGGAGGTGCTTTTGGAGGAAAGGCACCTGTGACTCTAGAGTTTCTGGCATACATGATTTGTGTGAAAGTAAATGGAGCCCCTGTCCGTCTGACAGTACCAAGAGAAGAGGATATGACAACAGCCCCTTGCCGACTAGGGCTGGAAGCTGATTTAAAAATCGGTGCAAAATCAGATGGGACTATAACAGCAGCCAGATTCGTTTTTTATCTGGATACAGGGGCCTATGCTGATATTGGGCCTTATATGGCTAAATCCATAGTAGCAGACTGTACCGGTCCTTATAGAATAGAAAATCTATCGTGCGATTCCTACTGCATTTATACCAATCATACCTATTCCACTTCTTATCGAGGTTTTGGTCATTTGTGTTATACATTCTGTGTTGAGAGAGCAATGGATGATCTCGCCAAACGATGCGGAATTGATCCGCTTGAATTTAGAAAAATTAATGCTATTAAGCCAGGGGATTTAACGCCCACCCAGGTTGTCAGCACTTATAGCAATACAGGAAATACGGAGCTTTGCCTTAAAAAATTAAAAAAGCTAATCCACTGGAATGGAGAAAGTGTAAAGAAAATTGATGAAAATACAGTATCAGCAACGGGAATTTCCTGTCTATGGAAAGCAGCCGATACTCGTACAAACGCTATATCTGGTTCTATAATTACCTTCAATTATGATGGAAGCTTAAACTTAAACACAGGTGTTGTGGAAATGGGAAGTGGCGGTCAGACTTACCTAGCCCAGATTCTTGCAGATAAGCTTAAAATGGATGTAAAAGATATTCATGTAAGCCTTTCCGTTAATACAAGATTGAATCCGGAACATTATAAAACGGTTGCAAGTATGACCAATTACATGGCAGGCAACGCAGTGATGAAAGCGGCTGATGATGTAATAGAGCAATTAAAAGCCATGGGATCACAGATTTATTCCTGTAACCCGGGAGAAATCGAAGTTGCTGAAAGTAAGGTTTTTAAAAAAGCTCAACCGGACGATTATACTTTATTTAAAGATATTGTTTTAGGTTATAAGGCTAAAAACGGGGCATCCATTGGAGAACCGGTAATTGCAAAAGGTGGATTTATGTTAAAAGGTTTGTCCTTGTTAGACCCCAATACAGGAAAAGGAAAGACAGGGCCCGCTTGGACAGTAGGTGCACAGGCAGTTGAAATTGAGTTTAATCTGACGGATTTCACATATAAAATAATCAAAGCAACGACTGTCATGGATGTAGGGAAAGTTATAAATCCCAATGGAATGAAAGAAATGATATATGGCGGTATGGCTATGGGGTTAAGTATGTCCAGTAGAGAAGTTTATCATTATAATAAAGAAGGAAGAGTAAAGACTCCTAATTTACGAACCTATAAGCTTTTGCATATAGGCCAGGATCCGAAGTTTAAGGTGGAATTTGTAGAAACACCACAGGATGATTCCCCTTTTGGCTCCCGAAGTATTTCAGAACATGGTATTATAGGGATTCCGGCAGCACTTGGAAATGCATTGGCAGCTGCATCTGGAGTCTCTATTGATGAACTTCCTATGACACCGGAATATCTGTGGAGAAGGAGGAAGTTGAGCCATGATAGCAAATGATTTTATTTACTGTAAGCCTGAAAACAGAATAGAAGCAATAAAAGCCTATAAAACCTTAAGCAAAGAGAAGAAGGTATTTTACTATGGTGGAGGCAGCGAGATTATAACAATGGCTAGAGCTGGAAGTCGTATGCCGGATGCAGTCATTGATTTAAAAGGAATAAAAGAATGTAATCAATTAGAACTAACAGATGAAAATTTAGTAATAGGTGGAGCGGTATCATTAAATGCAATCGAAGAATCAGGATTATTTCCGCTCCTTGGCACAACAGGTTCCCGTATTGCAGATCATACCAATCAGTGCAGGATTACGCTGGGAGGAAATATCAGCGGAACAATTATCTACAAGGAAACGGTTTTACCATTACTGCTTACTGATGCCAGAATAATCCTCTATGGGCCACGGGGTTTTCGGAGGATAACGTTTAAAAATGCGTTTGATCAAGAAATCAAATTGAGAAACGGTGAGTTCATTTATCAGATTAAGATCAAAAAAGAAATGCTTTCTTTGCCTTTCACCCATGTAAAAAAGACTGCAATAGAAAAAATAGATTATCCATTGGTAACGGTCTGCAGCATTACCTATGAGAATCGTTTAAGATTTGCTATTTCTGGTCTTTGTCCTTTTCCCTTTCGGAGTTTAGAAATAGAGAAAATTTTAAATAACGAACAGCTATCATTAGAAGAAAAGCTTAAAAAAACACATGGTATTTTACCGGAATCACCAATCACAGATTATGAAGGTACCGGAGAATACAGGCTTTTTGTATTTGATAATATTATTAAATCTATTTTAGAAAGGCGAAATGATGAAGTATTATGAAAATGATTGCGTGATCGAACTTGATGTGAATAATGAGATAAGAAAAGCAGCAATTCGTCCTTCTGATGTCTTATTGGATGTATTAAGAGAGCAATTAGGACTGACAGGTGCTAAGCCAGGATGCAAAAATGGTGACTGTGGCACCTGTACTGTACTAATGGATGGATTGCCTGCTAAATCCTGTCTGGTTTTAGCTATAGAGGCTGTGGGACACAAAATTTTAACTGTGGAAGGACTTGGAGGACATGCACCTATACAGGAAGCATTTGTTCAATATAATGCTTTTCAATGCGGTTACTGCACTTCTGGATTTTTAATGGTTTGCCATGCCCTATCTGAGAAGAAACCAGGTGCAGATGAATTTGAGATGGAAAAATGGCTTCAGTCCAATATCTGCAGATGCACCAGTTATCAGGAAATAAGAGAAGCTGTGAAGAGTGTATTAAAGCAAGTTTAAAGGTGGGGTTATAAAATAGCTAATTCGTAGCTATTGATTAGATTTTTTGCTCTATTGTATTATTAAAACACAGCTTTCAGATTCCGTTCATTGAGGTATGTATTAGTGTATGTTCCCTTAGTAATTCAAATTTTAGTTCACGTAAATATTAAGAGCTTAAAGAAGAATTTTAAATAAGTGGTGACTGAATACATTTCTAAAAATCGAAAGGATATATTTACTTGTTGTACTAAGCGCTCATATACGATATGATAGCAAACGTAGTTTGTTTTCCCTAAAGGGGAATGTAATTGATATTTGAGGAGGAAGTACATTGTTAAATATTCCAGGAACATGTGTTAAGTGTGGCAATCATATAGAGCTTGAACGTCATGATAATCTTGCAGGAGCAGCTTACTGCCCAAGTTGTGATTTTGTATTAGAGCTAACAAAGGAAGAATTTGATCAGGTTAGTTTATTAATTGAGGAATAGTAGTTAAAGCATTTAACACTTATATTATTAAAACAGAAAGCCATCTTACTATATATAAAAATAGTAAGGTGGCTTTTAATCAGTGAATTAAAACATTGGTATTAAAAAAGTCTACATAAATGTACAACAGATTAGAGAGTTTCGTCTTTCGACTTTTCCTCATCTTCCGTTAGTGAATAAGAATCCAATTCTTCCGAATTATTTGTTATATTTGTCTGATCCTCTGTTACATTAGCCACCATTTCATCTGAATCATTCAGTACTTCTTTTTTTGCAGTAAGACTAAGAACTACAAAGAAAACAATACCTATGATTAGTAAAAAGATAGAGATAAATTGTGAGGTTGAAAATCGTCCAACATTACCGCGAACTAAGTCTCCACGGAAATATTCTAGTACGAATCTTCCGATGCTATAACATATTAAGTAAAGAGCAGCAACTTGTCCATTCGCCTTTTTACGTTTTGCATAAAACAATAGTAAAAAGCAGTGGAGGAAATCCATACCACTTGAAATTAACTGGGTTGGTACTAAACGTATACCATTTGGTGCGTATTCCGAGTTATGAAAAACAATTCCAAGAGCACAATTTGTTTCAACGCCATAACAACAACCAGAGAGAAAACACCCAATACGGCCAAAGCCTTGTGCTAATGCAATCGATGGCATTGCAAGATCAAAATATGTTAAGAAATTTAGTTTGTGCTTTATACAGAATAGAAAACCAGCAAAGATACCACCAATAATACCACCATATACAACAAATCCATCGGTCACTTTCCAAAGTATACTAGGATCATTTATGATTTCAGGTATTTGTGTTATGTAATATAAGAGTTTAGCTCCAAGAAGTCCGCCAGTAGCACACCAGATAACAAGAGAGAAAACTTTCTCGTGTTCTAGTTTTAATTTTTTTGCTCGGTATTCCGTAAGAGAATATGCTGATAAGATAGCAATCGCAATCATTAGACCATAACCATATACTTTAATTGGACCAATTGCTATTAATTCATTTTTCATAGGTTCATCCTTTCTTTTTATATGTCATCCATTCATATTTCTTCAATGTCTTATGTTGACATTATATAGCAAGGATTCCTAAGGTGCAATATATAGGTGAACTTATTATTTGATAGGGCGAAATCTATTATAGGAAACTTGCTAATAATTAACGAATGTAATCCATTCATTAGTGAACTTTTATAGGTAAAAAGCGTAATTCAATACTTGTTCTATCAAAGAGAAACATTTTAATATGACAAAGGACTTGTGGCTAGAGTGGGGATTGATGGATAGGAAGTCTGAACTTCTAAAAGGATCAGCCAACCAGAGGGAAAAGAACTAGTAGAAACAGTGAGGAATATAGACAGGATTACCAGTATGTGATAGAATACAGGCGTAGAAACCACCTTTGGACCATTGTGGCTCGAAGTAAGATGTTGACCTTTGGTAAATAAGGTGTAACACGACAAATCAGAAATTTTAAATACTCTTTGGTAAGATAGGGGGATTCCAATGGATAAATTAGTTGCGGATATTCATACACATACAATAGCAAGCGGACATGCATATGGAACAATCCGTGAAATGGCACAGGCTGCTGCTGAAAAGCATCTTCGGATTTTAGGAATCAGTGAGCATGCTCCCGGAATTCCGGGAACCGTTGATCCGTTTTACTTTCGCAATCTTGAAATAGTACCGAGAGATTTATACGGTGTTCATATTATTCATGGCTGTGAAATCAATGTGCTGAATGATGGTACTCTGTCTTTGCAACAGGAATACATTGACATGCTGGATTACGCTATTGTTGGAATCCATTGCCAGTGCTATGAAGATCAAGGCCGGGAAAAAAATACGGAAAACCTGATTAAATGCATGCAGAATGAGAAAGTGCATTTTATCTCCCATCCAGATGATGATCATACGCCATTGAACTATAAAGAACTTGTACAGGCCGCAAAAGAAACGCATGTGGCACTGGAGGTTAACAATAGTTCATTGATTAAGAAAGATAGACGGTTAAATTGTATTGAAAACTATAAAACCATGCTTCATTACTGTAAGCAGTATCACGTACCAATAATAATTAGTTCAGATGCTCATGATCCAAGTTATGTAGGAAGATTCAATCTCGCCGTAGACCTTATTGAATCGCAAAATTTCAATAAGGATTTGGTGTTAAATGTTGATTCAAAAAAATTAATAAGCTTTATCTATGACTAAAACAGTGAGGCATAGGAATAACGAATCACAGCCCGTAAATGGTTAATTTACTTGTTAGGAACTTATTCTACAAGAAGAAATGTATTAATATGATAGTTGGATTAATTCATTTGAAATAGAAACTAGATCTTTGCCAAGTACCAGATTATCTTCCAAATATTCTATGATTTCACACAGATTACGGATGCTTTTCTTATGTTCAATCAATGACTTTAATACAAATTGTATCTGAGCATAGGATAATTTATCTGGGATATAGCCGTCCACGAGGACAGGGTAAAGTTTCGACAAATTATCAATTAAATCTTTCACTATTTGACGATGAAGAAGTTTTTCATAATGAGCGGTACATGTTAGATTGAGCTGTTCAAAAATTTCTGGATATTCTGAACTGCTAGGATTTAAGTTATTCTGCTCATAGACAACCTTATCATAAAAAAGTATCTGAAAGCAGTGATTATCCAGTGTAATGTCATCTAAAATCCGTACTGTTGGTAACAGATATCCGCTTTCTTTTGCCATATTGATTCGAACCTGTTGAAGTTTTGGAAAACCCTGCTGATTCTCTTTCATAAGATAATCTACGAAGCCACATCCAACCTTAAGGGTAATTGGCTCCGAGAGAATAGCACGAAAAAGACGTTCTTTATCTTTATCATTATCGGATTCTGTTAATGAGGTTGGTAAATCTAATAGCTCATCCATAGAAAGAGATAGTACTTTACTTAGCTGGTATAGGAGCTCAATGTCTGGTAAGCTAATTCCTCGCTCCCACTTAGAGATAGCTTGAGGTGTCACGCCAACACGCAATGCCAACTCTTCTTGGGTTAATTGTAATTGTTGACGTTGTTTTAATAATTTTGCTGCAAATCTCTGATAATCCATAAAGAGATGTACCTCCTTAAAATATGTTCTATAATTAATGTAAGCTTATGTCTATTGGTATTGTATCTTATTACAAGGAATTAGTAAAACAACGGTTCATTGACCATATACTCAACTGCATTAAAAATAGTGAGGCATAGGAAGAAAGAATCTCATGCCTCACTAGATTAAATCATGACAAGGAAAAGTTCGCAAAGCGTGCTTTTTCCTGTTTACGGGTGAAAAAACAAGGTAAATATTTTTAGAAGAAATTTAGGTATTGATGGATAATGGGTTAGGATAATATCCTTTGCCATAGCCTTTGTTTGAATGGCATCGATAGAATAGCAATAGGTTCCATAGGATTCGTCACCTATGGCTAGATTACCGGAAGCCATTGCACCGACTGCTATTTCCTTAGCAACAGCCAGTGAGCCTAAGGAGTAAACTCCAATGGAAAGGGCGCCGATGGAAATGTATCCGATAGCAATAGAGCCAACTGCAATAGCGCCAAGGGAAATCGCACCAAAGGAAAGTAAGCCTAGTGCCAAGGCTCCTAGAGCAAATAAACCTAAGGAGAGGACGCCGATACTAAAAACTCCAACAGAAATAGCTCCAATTGCGATAATTCCCCTCGCCACTTTGATTCGATGTCTGGAGTATAAAAAGCAGATATGAATTAACGGCAAACCAAACAATGTTTTTTTACTTTTATACTCAAAGCCACGTGGTCTCTTAATATAGTCATTTATCTCATTAATTTGGGTTTCCAGTGATGAATAACGATTTTCTCTATTTGGTATATCTTTATCATCTACTGTATTATCTTTCTTTTCTCTTGTGCCAGAACGATCCATAATGTAATCTCTCATTAAATAATCTAGGGAAACCTCAAAGATTTCGGATAGTGTTATTAATTTCGAAAGTTCAGGCATCGTTTGATCAGACTCCCATTTACTTACGGACTGTCTGGATACATCTAGCTGGTCTGCTAACTGCTCTTGGGAGAGGCCACGCTCTCGCCTTAGTTCTATTAATTTATCACAAAATTTCATAAAACCTCTATTCTGGCACTTTTGTGCCCCATTTAGTTAGATTAAAAATTTTTTTACCGTATACTCACTTCATACCAAATCCGAAAGTAAATATGTTATTTTCATAAATAGGAATAAGCACGCACGTGAAGTAGTGGCGATGAGGTAGAGCTGGTAGCGGAAAAACTTGCCTGTAGGCAAGTAACTTGCTTATAGGCAAGTGGGAATATCCGCTTTGACGTAGTTACGACATATTAATGAAAGAGATTGTTCCGCGGTTTTTGAGTTGATAAGTAAAGTTTCTCTCAACTCCCCTTTCAAGTATTAATATATAGGAATGGAAGAAATATGGCAAGAAGATATGGGTTTGCAAATTGTCAACCATAGGTTGCATTTAACTGTTTGGGTCTGAAATGTTGAATTTATAAATAAAAACAGGTTCTATAATGTTGGGATACTCAAATAAGGGAGGCCCTATAATATCAGTTGGATATGAAATTAAACAGAATATATAATGTTAGGTATTTGTGTATATAAGGTTTGCAACTCCAGTTTTTTAAAGAAAAACCGCAGATTTATACTACGAATTCTATATACAGCTAATTCTATATACTACTTAATATAAAAAAAAGGGACAAGCGATATTTTCGTAAGCTATGAACTTATCGAAGAGGTATCGTTTGTCCTTGATTTATTAAGCTATTAAACTATAATTACAAGGTTTTCTCCTAAAAGAGAAGTAGTTACTGCTTAGGATAGGTAACCTTAAAACTATTAACTTCAGATGCTAATTCTAGTTCGATACCTTTGGTGGTATTTTCATTTATACCCTGCTTACGGATATAAATAGTGGAGCCTTCTGGAGCAGTCGTTGCTGTTATAACTTTTGCTTTGTTAGTATTCATCATAGTAAACGCAGTAGTTGTTTCATTAAAGGTGGAACCAGGTTTTACTATTGCATAGCTATATACATCTGTCTTTGATGCATTGTTAAATTGAAGCATCAGTTTTCCATTCTGATAATAGTAGGAAACATCTTTGCTATTATCACCAATCGTAGGAGCACCAGCTTGACCATTGATCTTTAAGAAAGCGGTTTTGCTATATGCTTTATTTGTTGTAGCTGCGGTACGAATTTTTAAGGTAACTGATTTGGAACCATTTCTAAAAAGAGTAGTAGGAGCGATGTCTTCGATTGTCATATTCTTATCGCATTCTATCCATACATTCTTTCTATCACTAAAATACTCCATAGAAAGGGTAGTGTTTAACATTAATTTATTTGCGTTTACTTTTACAGAAGGAGCATTCGCTCTTTTTGCAAGAGTGATGTTTACTTCCTTTGAAGGACGAGCACCAACATTTTTTTCATTCGTTCCAACCGTTTGTGGAATACGGAAGGATACTTTAGCACCTTTTACAAGCAACCCTTCTATTGTCTTTAAGAAAGACTGATAGGAAGCAGACTTCATATCTAAAGGTACTTTATTCCATACGTAATCATTCGCTTTCTTCCACTCAAAATGAGTAGCAGCATCGCAATTTTCAAAAGTAAAAGTATTATCAGTTTTATCCAATATAACTTTAAGTGAGGTATCCTTTGCTGGAAGTGTTACGTTCTGGATGGTCTTATCGTTTTCTCCTTTAAAGTAAAGGGTGATATCATCGGAAGAATTTACCCATGAGATATCCATAAGGAATGCATCATTTTCAGTTGTTTTATTTCCCTCTACCTCATACCAAGTTGTTTTATCAGTAGAATAATAGACTACGGTATTATTATTGGTATAAACATACATAGTCAAAGTGTCATAGTCAATCTTTCCAATCGAAACTGGTTTTGCTTCAGCTGCACTTATTTTTGCTATAGGTATGAGTAAGAGGAGACCAAATGCTATAAGTATAGGTGCAAGAAACAGTTTTTTGTTCTTTGTATTCATCTATTTAAGTCTCCTTTCTCTACTTTCCAGCATTAATAATTGTTAACTTACAACCTGATTTAATCACAAATCCGTTACTTAAGGTGATAACTAGATTATTGGTTGTTGATGAGGATGAAGTTAATTTATTAATCTTAGCGTTGGACAAGTAAACGGTTGCGGTTCCACCAGATACGGTTGCGGAACGTAATATGGAAGTACCACCCCAAGTTACATCGGATATACCAACTGCATAAGAGCTGTCATGTAGCTTTAACTTTAATTCATAAGTAATTGCTTCAACGGTTTCTGTAGTTTTACTTCCGTCCTCATTTGTAGTAACTTTAGTCTCAGTTTCCTTTAAGCTACCTTCCATAATGGACCAAGCGATTGGAGCATCTAATAAAGTCGCTGTATCTACTAGCTTAATTGTAACTTTATTGTCGATTTCTTCTCCATTATTCAAGGCAATTAGTAATGGAACAGCTTTTCCCTTGGTTGTTATAGTTGAAATAGTTTCAAACTTATTTACGTTAACAGTAACGGTTGCAGTACGAATCTTCTTACCATTATCATTCGTATAGGAACCATATACAACGTTGTAATCCGTAGTTGGTGCCAGAGTATATCCATCATACTTTATGGAGTTAATCTCTGTATCCTGTGTAGTAAAGTTTCCAATTGCAGAGGTATCTGGTACTTTCTCTGTACCTAAGTCAATTTGGAAGGTAAAGGAGGATTTATCTTTTGCCTCTGTCGAACCATATAAACGTTCGAATGCAGAGGTATATTCTTTATTCTCCTTGTTGTTAATTTTACTAGATGGATAGATGTATAGAAGCACTCCAGAATCAGTTGTACTTTCAATCACATCATTGTTTGACAATGTAATATAGGCATATAACTTTGTCTCAGTAAGATTATCTAGGCTTTCTGTGCTTGTAATCTTAGTTGTAATAATATATTGATCTGTAATAAATCTTGAAGCTGTATTTGTACTTACCGAACTCTTTACACTTACGGTACCCTTTGTATTGCCGTACTGATCACGGAAACTAATCGAAGATACGGTAGCTTTGGTTGGACTATAAAGAGTAAAAGTTAGGTTACCAGCAGAATTTTCACTGTTACATACCGAAGCTGTAGTGATTAAAGTTTCTAAAGTGGTTGCCTGTGCAGGGCTTGGGTACTGAACACCTTTGCTTCCTGTAATATCAAGCTCTTTCGATGCAAGAGAAAATTTAATATCTCCAGAAGCTGGTACACTCTTCTTTCTTACATAAACATGACTTCCTACTGGTGCTTTATCTGATTTTATTGTGATTTCTGCATTTGAAGTAATAGAAGTCCAAGATGCAGTTACATAGTCTAATGTATTATCAGGTTTTACGATGGTATATTCAAATGGTTTTGTTTCACTAGCAGCCTTAACCTGTAAAGTAAAGGTAGTTGAACTAGTGTAATTAATTTCTATACCATGATCGGAATCAGAAGGAGGAGCCTCTTGAACAGGAACAGTAACTGTTGAGATATGAGAAACCTGACTGGTACTGGTTGGGTTCTTTCTAAACTGAAGAGTAACTTCACATTGGGTTGTACCTGCATTGGTATACAGAGCACTACCTGCAATGTCTTTTAACCAAAGACTTGTTGTAGTAGTTATATTCTTCCACTCTCCAATGGTTCCATCACTTCCTACGGTGCGATAAGCAAGATTCTTATCTGCTTGGATAGAGAACTTGGAACCGTTAATTACGATGTTTGGAGCAGCTATCTTTTTCGCTATAACAAGTGAAATTTCTTTACTTGGACGCTCTCCCTCAGTTAATGTACCATTTACCAGATAACTATTGGTTGGTGCAAGTCTAAGATAAACGGTTGCACCTTGGGTACAAAGCATCTCAAGCTGTGAAGCGAAGTTATCAGTATTCACAGTATTCCATATGTAGCTATCTTTTTTTCTCCACTGGATAGTACGGTCATAATCATTGGTAAATGTAACAATACCTCTAACTTTATTATAGCTTGCCTTAAAGTTTGTTACCTGCTTTGGTATCGTAACCTTAACAGCTTCGGTTGAGGCATCACCTTTGAAAGTTAATACATACTTATTTGTTGGAGTAATCCAAGAGATATCAAGAGTTACCAAACGATCGGTACCAATATCTGTCGGAATTGTTTCCCAAGTTTTCATGTTTTCATCAGAAAAGTAAACCACAGTATCACCTGAATTTACTTTTACCGTTATTGTGCTATTGTCATAATTAATTTCTTGTATACTGATGCTTGCTCCGGCAGCATACGCTGTTTTTGGAGAAAAGACACCTAACGCCATTGTCAACATAAAAAAGATGCTAGCAATGATGCAAAGATAAGTGTTACGACTGCACTTTGCTGTAGTTTTTACAGCAATAGTTCCTGTTTGCATAGTTTGCATTACCTCCTTTGGTCATGTAGGTGGTTTCTCTGCCGTTCAAAACCACACCGCTTTCTCTTCCTGAGGCCAAACGGTTTTACATGTACTTGTGTTTTCATAAATTGAGTCTTATGTTCTGTATTTATTATCGGTTCAGAGAAGCGGATTCTTTAGTAAAAAAGCCATTGAAACGTATTATTGTACCAAATAAGGCTAAATTATTGCATAAGTTTTCCACTCTCCAACAAAAACAGTATAACATAGGTGTGTCAAAAATAAAGCAAAAGCGCGAAAATACTCGAAAATAGGAAGAAAGAACTGTTTTTAATTATCGGGAAAAAGCTACAAATTATGCTAAATTTATGACATAAAAGTAACACAAAACTAGAATAAAATGGGAGTAACAAGTAGATATTATAGGTAGGGAAGGTGGAGTTTATGTTGCTATTTAAAAAGAAGGTAAAATCGATCGTTTCTTTTAGCATCATTTTTATGCTAAGCATTGTTTTTTTCAGCCAGCCAAATTTTACAGCGTATGCAAGTAATGAGATGCCTGGATATGAAAATCCACAGGACATTATTATCGCTTCTCCAAAAAATAATTACACAACTACGGGTAGTAAGGTAAGCATCCTTGGTGCCTGTGATTATGAATATCCGTTGTATATGAATGGGGAAGAGATAGAGACAAGTGAGTATGGATTTTTTACGGTTTATGTTGAATTAGAAGTTGGAAAGAACGAGTTTGAATTTGAGAATAATGGAGTAATAAATACATTAACAATCACTCGAAATAAAGTAACAACTTCTTCTGGTAATAATTCCACAAGTGGAGGCAATACTACTCCAAAAGTGACCTACAAGGAGTATAAGAATGATGTTTATGGTGTTATAACAAGTAGTTACGCAATGCCAAGAAGCAAGATAAGTGAATCCAATGTAAATTTAATGCCATTAACACTTGGGACTACCTCACGTCTCTTAGGAGAAGATGGCAGCTTCTACAAATTAGCAGATGGTACGTATGTTTCAAAATCTAGTATCAAACGATATGATAAGACACTAGAGCCTAACAAAGTAACCAAGGCGAGTGTGAGTAAAGATACTGTTGCGAATCAATTAGTAATCGAATTATCAATGAATGTGAATGCTTTGTATTCTGTATCCTTTGAAGGGCAAAATATTTATCTGAAGTTATATGATACCATTGCAGCTGCGAAACCGATAACCACAGGGAATGGAATTATAGAGAAGGTAACAGTAAACACAGATAGTAAAAACAAAACAAAGACCTACTGCTTTACCATGTTTGACAATGCATCCATCTATGGATATGATGTAACCTTTAAAAACGGTGTGATGCGCTTTGAACTTAAGCTACCAGTAATATTAAAGGATTCAAAATCACTGGTTGGTGCTACCGTATTATTAGATGCGGGCCATGGAGATTATGATAATGGGACAGTTGGAGCGATGGGTGTCTATGGTCCAGTTGAAAAAGATATCAATTTAAATATTACCTTGTATACAAAACAGTACCTTGAAGCACTTGGTGCAAAGGTGGTCTTAATTCGTGAGGATGATACGTTTTACAGTCTATCAGATCGCGTGGAAACCATAAGAAAGGTAAAGCCAGATATTTCTGTCTCTATTCATGGCAACTCCCTAGATTACGCTAGCGATTATAGTAAATCAAGCGGATTTTTAACCTATTATAGCTACAATCTATTCGGAAATTTTCCAAATCTGATGAATAATAGTATTACAAATGAATTAGGATTAAAAAAACGTGACCCAAGACAAAGTAGTTTATCGTTAACTCGCCTTACAACATGTCCTTCTGTATTACTAGAAACCAGTTTCTTATCTAATCCATATGATTATGAATATTTAATACAATCAAAAAATCAAAAGGATTTTGGTATAGCAATTGGAAAGGCAATACAGGGCTATTTGCAAGGGATAGCAAAGCAAAATGACCAAGTATATGTGGTAAAGAAAGGTGATACTTTGGCTTCTATCGCCTTAAAATATGGCGCACCAATAAAGCGACTGGCAGAGTATAACAGTATCAAAGATATTGATTATATTATTGTGGGACAAAAAATTCTTATTCCGTAGGCACACTGGATGAAACAATGGAATAAAATAAGATAAAAGCAGACACATTGCTAGGCAATGGGGGAGATATATAGTTTGTCTCCTAGTTAGGAGTAGGATGGTTGTTTCTTATGATCCAGCATTGGCAGTTGCATACGCCGTACAATTTGGAGATCAAGAACAAAATGGAATATTTAAACGGATGTCAGAAGACTGTACGAATTTTATTTCGCAGTGCATTTGGGCCGGATATGGAGGTACAGAAGGGTATTCTTTAACAAGTGAGGCAGATATTTTGGCACTTAGAGAAAGAGTAGCTAAGAATTATCGTCAAACAAGCATCTGGTATGGGAGAAACTATGCCTCTCCTTCCCCAATTGCATCTGGGGCATTTATTAGAGTAGAGGAGCTGTGGAATTACGTTACAACAAATCGGGGGCCTGGACCTAAAGCTATTGGCTATAACAATCGGCAATACTGGGGTTATGCGCCTGTGGATTTAGCACTTGGAGATGTCTTACAGTTTTATCATAGTAATCTTGGACGGTACGGTCATACCGTAATGGTGACGGCTACGACTGAGAATCCGCAGCCAATTGAAAGTGCTTTGGGAAATGTCTATGTAGCACAACATACTGCAGATTATAGTTATCGTCCATTTAGCGATGTACTGGATACCAATGGTGGCATCGAAGGAGCGTGGATGCGGGTGCTAAAGTTTACGGATACTTATTTTTAAGTGTATAAATAGTAATTCGTAGTGATATATAAAAGTTCTTGATGAAACGAAGATATAAAAAAATTATGGGAAAATGCAGATACAAAAAGAATTCTTTATGAAAGCGTGTTAGCTTTATAAGGAATTCTTTTTTTGTATCTGTTTTTTCGGTATCATTCGTTGTGCTATAAAATAAACTATGATAAGATAATAGTTAAAGATGGAAAAAGCCTGTGTACGCAGATATCCATTCAATAATATGTGAAAGGTTTCGGTCTGTTACCTTTCATAAGGAAAGGTAGGAGAATCACAAAATGATATCAAAAAGTATTTTAAATGCAGTACTCGCAAAAGCGTTATCTACAGGGGCAGATTTTGCTGAAGTATTTGCGGAAAGAACGTTAAGTAAAAATATCAGCATGATAGACAGTAAGGTAAGTGAAATTACGGATTCCTTATTGTCCGGTGTCGGAATTCGTATACTTATGGGAACAAGAAGTGTTTATGCCTCAACTACCGATTTAAGTTATAGCGGTTTAATTAATTGCGCAGCGCAGGTAGCTTCTGCATTGTCTGGTGTACCAAATGGAAAAAGTATTCATTTAACAGAAAGAATTTTTGGTGACATTCATCCAATCCGTATTGTACCTTCCAGTGTTTCGAATGCACAGAAAATTGACCTTTTAAAAGAGGGCTATTTTAGTGCGAAGAATTACCATAAAGAAATAGCTCAGGTCATGGGAAATATTCTTGATGTAGATCATAATATTATGATAGCAAATAGTGATGGACTTTATACAGAGGACCGTCAAGTAAGAACAAGAATGGTAATTTCAGCAATTGCAAGTAAAGATGGTGAAAACCAGACGGGATCTTTTGCTCCAGGTAGACGCATGGGACTTGAGATGTTTGATATGATCTCCCCAAAGAGTATCGGTGAAAAGGCAGCAAAGCAAGCAATAACAATGCTTCATGCGGACTATTGCCCGGCAGGAAATTATCCGGTGGCAATTGAGAACGGATTTGGAGGAGTTATCTTCCATGAGGCATGCGGTCACTCCTTAGAATCGTCTTCCGTTGCTCTTGGACAGTCCGTGTTTAGTAATAAATTAGGAAAGCAGATTGCGAATCCAAAAGTAACTGCAATAGATGACGGAACAATTTCAAATGCTTGGGGATCAATCAATGTAGACGATGAAGGAAATTCATCTAGAAGAAATGTTTTAATTGAAAATGGTATATTAAAATCGTATATGATAGATAAACTAGGTGGACGTCGTATGGGTATGGAAGCAACAGGTAACTGTAGACGTCAAAGCTATGCTTGGGAACCAACCTCACGTATGACTAATACAATGATTCTGGCTGGTCAGGATAAGAACGAAGATATTATATCCTCTATGGAGTATGGATTATATGCTGCAGACATGGGTGGCGGATCAGTAAATCCGATTACCGGAGAATTCAACTTTTCTGTAAGAGAAGGTTACATGGTACGAGACGGTAAGATTTGTGAGCCAGTCCGTGGTGCTAGTCTAATTGGTAAAGGATCAGAGATTTTAATGAATATTGATATGGTCGGTACAAACCTTGCAACAGGACAGGGAATGTGCGGATCCTCCAGTGGTAGTATACCAACGGATGTTGGTCAACCATTACTACGAGTATCATCAATTACGGTTGGTGGAAGGTAGTACGAAATAATAGGTAGCTTACACTTCTTATTCATGACAAGGAAATGTTCGCGAAACGTGCTTTTTATAATACATGACAAGGAATCGTTAGCGAAGCGTGTTATTTCCTGTATATAGCATATCACATTGGTATGTAGGTGTGGTATGAAAGTGTTAATATAAACTTAGATCGAAAATAGAGGTTAGGAGGAACGCTATGAATTATAATGAATTTAAACAAGCAGTGATTGAAGCAGCAAAAGAGGCTGGTTTAACGGAATATGAGCTTTATTATAGTATGACGTCTAGTATTGATACCGAGATTCATAAGGAAGATGTTAAAAGCTTTAGTAGTAGTAAAAATGGTGGTGCATGCTTTCGTTGCATCATAAATGGGAAAATGGGATATGCAGCAACCGAAAAATACGATGAAGAAGAAGCGAGAAATATTATCATAAGAGCAATGGATAATGCTTCATCAATTGAAAGTGAAGATGAAGTAGTTCTTTATGGTGAGAGAGACACTTATGAACAGGTTACAAAAAAAGCTGAGACTCTTCCGAGTGCAGATTTATTAATAGAAAAAGCGATTGCATGTAATAAAGCAACTTATGAGCAGGATTCACGTGTCATTGATGCAACAGAAAGTGGAGCATTTGCATCTACCGTAAGTGTTAGCATCTATAATTCTAAGGGTCTT
The DNA here is from genome assembly GCF_000018685.1 of Lachnoclostridium phytofermentans ISDg. Classification (NCBI taxonomy): domain Bacteria; kingdom Bacillati; phylum Bacillota; class Clostridia; order Lachnospirales; family Lachnospiraceae; genus Lachnoclostridium; species Lachnoclostridium phytofermentans. The sequence goes on from NC_010001.1 coordinate 101,257, forward strand.
GACTTAAATCATGAAGTATCGCTATCTGCTGTTTATTCAGTAGCTGTTATAGAAGAAAAAGAAGAAATGTTAGATTCCTTCGATTTTCAATTAGGAAATATGGAAGCCGTTAATGTAAATAAAGTTGCAAAGAAAGCGGTAGAGGGTGCAGTAGAGCAAATCGGTGCTGTTAAAGCAGCTTCTGGTAAGACTAGGGTTGTATTTTCAGAAAAGATGATGGCAACTATGCTTTCTACCTTTGCAGAAATTTTTTCCGCGGAAAATGCACAAAAGGGATTATCTTTATTACAGAGTAAGGAAAATACTGCAATTGCCTCGGATGTTGTAACGATTGTGGATGATCCTTTTTATTTAGGTTCCACACTCCAGATGCCATTTGATGCAGAAGGTGTTGCTACCTTTACCAAAGAAATAGTTAAGGATGGAAGGCTTAACACACTTCTTTATAATTTAAAAACTGCGAAAAAGGCAGGAATTAAGAGTACAGGAAATGCTTCTAAATCAACATACTCCTCAAGTGTATCCACACTCCCATATTATTTTTATATAAAACCAAGCAGTAAAACAAAAGAAGAATTATTTACTATAGCAGGAGATGGGTTATACATCACAGAACTTCAGGGTATGCACGCAGGAGCAAATCCAACTACGGGTGATTTTTCATTAGGAGCTTCCGGATTTATTATCAAGGACGGAAAGAAGGGAAGTTGTGTAAAAGGATTTACAGTAGCAGGTAATTTCTATAAGCTTCTTCATAGTATTGAAGCAATTTCTAATGAGCTTGAGTTTATTCTTCCGAAGGGTCTAAGCAGTTTTGGAGCACCATGTGTCCTAGTATCAGAACTGTCAATCGCAGGATAATAAAAAAATAACCGTAATTTGTTGCTGTAATGCGCTTATTCCGTTGACTAAATCAACCTAGATGCTATACTAATCTTCAAAGCACAACATCAGTAATATAGAGTGAGATGTTGTATGAAGGACATGAGGGTTACAGTAATGAGGATAACAAGGGGGAAAAAAGAAAAGAGTGCGGAGATAATTGGATGGAGGAAGAAACTTCTATTCGGTTGTGTTTTTTTGCTTGCTACCCTTGTATTGGCAGTCGTATTTGCACCTTTTATATTGGTATATTACATTACAAGAGGACCAGTCCTTTACCAAGTGGAAGCTTCTTTTGATCATCCGTTACAAGAGGTTTATAAGGCTTCGGATTTTTTATTGGAAGATAAGATGCTTCCTATTAGAACTCAAGATGGTTTCTCCTTATGGGCATCTGAAATAGAGGTTGAGAATCCAAAAGCTATTGTTATCTATCTGACGGATCTCAAGCAACCTTCTATCACATATTTTTATGGTCATGCAAAATGGATGAAGGATAATGGGTATGCCTCGATACTATTAGAAACTAGAGGTCACGGAGAAAGTGATGGTGACGTAATAGGCCTTGGTTATACTGAAGTTAATGATGTAAAGGCTGTTGTCGAATATATACAGAAACAGGAATGCTATCGAGATGTTCCAATTGTTCTTCAAGGATTTTCTATGGGTGGAGCAGTTGCAATTAATGCCTTTGGGCAAATACCTGAAATTGATGCATTGATTGCGATGTCTGCTTATACGAGTACTGAAGATGCTATGATTGATTCGATGAGGGATCATGGAGTTCCAGAGTTCCTATGTAAAATTGAGCGCCCATTAATTAAGTTTGCTTTGTCCATAGTGTTTGGAAGAGACGCTGTAGAGACATTAAAGCCAATTGAACAGATTAAGAACGCGAATGATCGCCCCGTATTTTTTATTTCCAGCAAAGAGGATTTGAAAGTTTCATTAGAGAATATCAGACGATTTCGAGAAGTCAATCCTGAGGCGGAATACTGGGTAAGAGACTCTGCGGCACATTTAGATATTGATGATAACGATTTTACTAATGTAGAAAAAGATACGGAATATTGTAATCGAATCTTAGATTTTTTAGACAAAGTTAAAAAAGCAAAGCAAAACGTCCTGAGCATGACGAAAAAGGCTTATTTTTTATTGTAAAAAAGTATGTGATTTCTAAAAAATAGTTGTAATTTGTATCGTTTGTATTATAATATATAATACAAACGATACAAGTAAAATCTGGAAGATAGTTTTTTATTCCAGTTGAATACCAGGAGGTGATTTCATGTTACTTGCTCTTGATTTTTCAAGTGATGTACCAATTTATCTACAGATACGAAATCAAATTGTGCTGGGAATTTCTCAGGGTAAATTATTGCCTGGAGAAAAGCTTCCCACAATTCGTTGCTTAGCCAACGAAATCGGCGTGAATACGATGACAGTAAATAAGGCATACCAAGTTCTAAAACAAGAGGGCTATATTACAGCAGATCGTCGTAGCGGCGCTATGGTTAAGGTAAGAGAGAGCGATACGTTAGGGTGGAAAGAGAAACAGATTGAAGATTTACGGTTGGTAATTTCTGAAATTAAGTTATGTGGGATAGAAAAGGAAGAATTACTTAAAAAATGTGACTTATTCTATGAGGAGGTATCTCGTCATGATCGTTAATATTATCATGTTGATTTCAATGTTGCCAATACTACCAATTATTTATTATCTTATGATAAATGAGGCAGAACCTAAGAAGAATATTGTATTAGGGGTAACACTTCCTGCAGAGCAACTAGATAACTCTACAGTTTTACAAATTATTGCAAGATACAAAAAGGAATTAAGGATATGGACAGTGTGTTTGCTTCCTGTTTTAATTCTACCTTTTTTCATAAAGAGTTTCGCAATAGGATTTTCTATTCAGATGCTTTGGGTACTTATAGTTGCTATGTTAAGCTTCTATCCATTTGCGAAGTATAATATGCAATTATCTAAATTAAAAAAAGACCGCGAGTGGGGCGTGACTTATACGAATACGGTTGTTGTTGACATGAAAGCAGCCAGAGAAATTCAAGTAAGGGGGCTAACTATTTGGTATCTTTAATACTACCATGACGAGAATACGTCGCAAAGCATGGAATGATTGCTTTTTGAGTTTAGCGGTATGCAACACTGTTTATGTAGTTATCACTTACTTTTACTTAAATAACAAAATGATATCTACGATGAGTTTTATGCTATCCACTATGATTTATTCCGTTGTTATAGTATTTATCAGTATATATAGTGAATTAAAAGTACGAAAGTTACAAAGAAAGTACAGTATGGATCAGCCCATGGATGTCGTGGTGGATGATGATAGTAACTGGATTTTTGGTATGCTTTATTATAATCCAAGAGATAAACATACGCTTATAGCAAAACGAGTTGGTATGGGTACGACATGTAATCTTGCTACAAAAGCAGGTAAAGTTTTAGCAGGTTTCGTTATCATTGCCTTGTTATCAATTCCTTTATCTTGTGTATGGATATTCTTCGAAGAATTTACACCCATATCATTACAGGTGGAAAATCATGAATTAATAGCCACTCATCTAAAAGAAGAGTATAAGATACCTCTGGATGAGATCATTGAGATAGAGTATTTGACATCCTTGCCTAGGACATCAAAAAACGTTGGTACTGGTTTGGATAATCTTTATAAGGGTGATTTTTCAGTCAAAGGTTATGGAAGCTGTGAGGTTTTCTTAAATCCGGAGACGGAGGCATTTCTTGTTCTTCATACGAAAGAAGAGACTTACATCTTCAGTGATGAGACTACGGAGAAAACCATAGAGGTATATAAGAAATTAAAGGAAGTAGTTCAGTAATATTCACATCGGCGTGATGAATCCACAGGAGCTTATGAATTAAGCCTCTGTGGATTTTTTTATTGTGTAATTAGCTTACTGTTTTTTATTGTGCATTAGCTTAACGCTTTATTTATTGTGTATATAGGTTGTCATTTATTATTTTCTATTACATACTGGTTCAAATTTTTTATGTGTCAGACATATTAATTTATGAAAACATTACTTTTTTCACATCTGTTGTTCTCTCTTTTGGCACTATCAGAGGGAAGTGCTAAATGATACAATTATTTTGTAAAGTTCTTAAGGAGTCAGGAATAAAGTAGTTAGGTTGGAAAACAGGTTTCAACCGGTTGTGAAGCGAACGACACTCCATCATTTTTAAGGGGCGCTAAAGTGCCAGAAGTGAGGTTAGAATGGATGAAATTATTGTAAAACTTGAGGGATTAGCAAAACGCTTTGATACAAAAGTTGCTGTGGATTTTGTAAACCTGGAAATAAAAAAAGGTGAAATCTTTGGCCTTCTTGGACCAAACGGTGCAGGGAAAAGTACCACTATGAATATGATTTGTACTTTGGTGAAACCTACCTCCGGACAGATTGAACTGTTTGGTAGTGATATAAAAAAAGAGGAGAGGAAGAGCTTATCAAGAATAGGGTATGTTCCGCAAGATTTGGCGATTCATGAGGCCCTAAGGGCTTGGGAGAATGTAGAATTATTTGCCTCTTTATACGGCATAAAGGGAGAAGAATTAAAAAAAGCAGTGGACAATTCGCTTGACTTCGTTGGTTTATCAGAGCATAGAAAGGGGCTTCCAAAAAACTTTTCTAGTGGTATGAAGAGAAGGTTAAACATTGCCTGCGCATTGGGGCATCATCCAGAACTGCTTATATTAGATGAACCTACCGTAGGAATTGACCCACAGTCTCGCAACTTTATACTAGAAAAGATAAAATATCTAAATAAAATGGGTGTTACAGTGCTCTATACAAGTCATTATATGGAGGAGATTGAAGCAATTTGTACACGACTTGCTATTATGGATAATGGAAAAGTGATTGCCTGCGGTACAAAAGAGGAGTTGGTTCAGTTGGTTTCTGATGATCCAATGAGTGAAATAAGCCTAGAGCAAATCTTCTTAACACTAACAGGGAAGAAGCTTCGGGATTATGCGGAAGGAGAAATGTAATATGCTTACGTATCTCGTTAAAAATAATATGAAGCTTATTCTTCGCGGGAAATTAATCTTTATAATGATGATTCTTATGCCAGTATTTTTAATCACCTTATTATCCAGTACATTTGATAGTATGTTAAATGTTAATTATAGCTTAAAAGAATATGAAGTAGGATATGCAGTATCAGAAGATAGCTATATTCATCCCATGCTAGAAACTATGAAAACAGTCGGAGCTAAGAGTAAACTTAAGCTTATTCCGTATACAAAGGAGGTTGGATTAGAAAAGGTAAATGATCAAACCTTAGATTTATATGTTGAATTTGGTACGAAGGAATATGTTATCTATCAAACAGAAGAAACGAAAGCAGCAACAATGATACTTAAGAGTGTCATGTCTTCCTTAATGCAAAAAGATTCCATTCAAGAAGCTGTTTACCGTGTGGAAGATATCCCTGCAAATCCAATTCCAGCGGCAAAGAACTATTATGGAATTGTTGAGATCGTTTACTTTATGTGGTGCGGAATTTTATCCATCTCGGCGGTCATTAATAGTGAGCGAAAAGGGCAAATCCGCAGCCGAATGAAAATGTCTCCTACCAGTACAGCTTCTCTCTATCTTGGAAAATTCATACCATGTGTTATGGTACTGTGTATTCAGATGGGCATTGCAATGATTATTACCTTCTTCACACTTGGAATTGACTGGGGGGAGAAGATTTATTTAAGTTTAGGGATACTATTCCTGCAAAGTATGGCAGTCAGTGCTTTTAGTATTATGCTGTATCATATATTTCAGAATGTAGCAGCAGCGATTGTATCATGTTTTATCATTGTTTTTGGTTGGGGATTGTTTGGAGGCTCTTTCCAAACGTATATGTTTACGACTACAAGTGATACAATGGCAGCAATATCACCAATCTATTATCTGAACCGTACTTTAGTTGAATACTCCACAAGAGGATCTAGTGAGTATGCTCTTCCCTGTGTTTTTATATTGTTAACGATGATATTGATTGGTAGTACAGTTTCGATATTACTATGCAAATTTGGTAAGGGGGAGAGGGTATGACCGGATTTTTTACAATGTTTAAGGCAAATGTTAGGTTATTGTTACGAAACAAAGGCTTTGTTTGCTGTATTTTTTTTCTTCCATTGTTGACATTACTTTGGTTAGCAATGCCGCTTAAATACCCAATAGAATCTGAAGGTATTAATATCATAGAAGTAGAAGCAGGAGAGAGGATATTGCTTTCCATGGTGGATATTGAACTCTCAATAAAGGTATATGATGCATCGGATTCTAAAAGCTCTCAGTACTTATTAGATGGCTTGTTAGATACTGGCGGTTACAGCGTCTATCGCGAAAAGGTAACCGATAAGACAATAGCACAGATAAAAGAAGAGGCTACCTTGACTGCAAATCGAAGTAATCTTGGAATCCAGCTATATTTACCCAAGGATTTTGAGGAACGTATTTTAAGTGGAGAATATAAAGAGGCTATCTTAGTTTTAAAGAGTAATGAGGATGAGAGGATTCCCCTTTTGTATGAAAATCTGAATCGATTGGTTGGTGATATGGTAGAGCTTTCTCATATAGAGCCGCCCACAAAGGAGGATAGTATTCGTAGCTATCATGAATTATTGGAGGCCAAGGATGGAAGTATCGAGAATAGAGTAGAAACAGTTTCCACAAAAAACAGTAGGGTGATTACAGCTAAGGAACGGCATCAGAAAGAGAACTTTGGTTATACAATATCTTTTCTGTCCTTATCTTCTTTATTAATCGGTGTATTTATTACAGGAATATTCCTAAAGGAAAAGGAGTATCAAGTTCTTAAAAGAATTACTTTAACCCAAACAAAGATTGCTGGTTATGGTTTAGCTAAAATTATTCTAATAATCCCTACTACAATGCTGCAGACCGGTATATATCTCCTTGGTCTAAATACATTTGTGAAGGCAGATATTGGAGTCAATAATTCAGAGTTTACTTTGATGGCGTTTGGGATTGGATTTACGTTTCAGCTGCTTAGCATCACTCTTGGAACCTTATTTGATAATATCCTAACCGTGAGTTATGTTGCTTTCTTTGCATGGGTATTTACCAGTACGCTTTCCGGTCTTTACTTTCCTGTGGAAAAGGCGTCGTCTTTGATAAAATCGCTATCCTATTTAATGCCACAATCATGGACCATACGTTTTTTTGATGGTATAAAGGGAGCAAATACTGGGATTTATTCTATGTTTATCTTAATTATGCTGGCATTTTGTATTGTATTTTTAAGCATTGGTGTATTTGGTTTAAAAATTACAGAAAAGGAATGATTAGAAGCTTTAAATTATTTACTTTACAAAGTACGGAATAGACTTTTTATGAAAATATATAGAAACTAAGAAGGAGCGAAGGTGGTGTCATACTTCGCTTCTTATTATAGTACAGTAATTATCAGAATAACTGTGATAAGATAAAAAAATTAGCGCAAAACCATGTTTGACAGATTTGTCATAATTCATTATGCTAAGAAATATAGGGAGTACAAATTTTATAAAAGGGAGTGCAATGATTGAACGAGAATATCATTCGGTATCAATTTGTATTAATAAAGGGTCTCTTACTAGGAGCAGTTTTTTTATATCATGTTATGGAACAACAAAATAAGCTTTTGAGTCAATATGGAGTTTGGGTGATATATGCTCTTTTATTCGCTGCATTAATAGCGCAGGGGATTACTAAGAGGCATAAGGCTCTTTTGCTATTGATACAAACTGGTCTTGTAATTGTTATGATATCTTGGTTTGGAAGGGAATACGCTCTGGTCCTTCCAGTAATATTTTTAAGTATAGCTGGTAGTCTAAAGATTCGATATCCGTACTATGCGACCGCTATCTTAGGAGCATTTGTATATTCCGGTAATATAGCTGTGTATTTATTGTTTACTTTCGTTTGTATATTACTTTTTATCCAAAATGATGTCATTATAGATAAATATAAAAATTTACTACAATCCTATGAGCAAAACGAACAAAGGCTTAAGCATTCCATGGATAATCAAAGTCATATTTATAAAAAAGAATTGATAGAGAATAGCTTATTTTTTGAAAATAAACTGTTAGAGGAAAAAGGACGCTTATCACAGGCATTACATGATAAGTTAGGACACAGCATCAATGGGTCAATATATCAATTAGAGGCAACTAAGGTTTTACTAACAAGTGAGCCAGAGCAAGCAAATGGGATTTTACAAGCGGTTATTGATAACCTAAGAATAAGTATGGATGAAATACGGCAATTACTTCGCGGGGAGAAACCAGACAAACGAAAAATGGCATTACTTCAGCTTATGACCTTGTGTGATGAGTGTAAGAAAAAATACAATATCGAGGCTGAGGTTATTATGAGTGGAGATAATAAGTCGGTGCCAGAGTACATATGGGAAGTCATCTTAGACAATTCCTTCGAGGCGGTATCCAATGCCTTGAAATATTCAAAGTGTAAGCATATCACAATTCAAATCGTAATTTTGAATAAACTTGTGCGATGTACTATAGAAGATGATGGAGTTGGGTGTATGCAGATAAATGAGGGCATGGGAATTGCGGGAATGCGCAAACGGGTTCGAGCAATCAATGGAGTTCTTGATGTCACCGCTCAAATCGGGTTCTGCATTAATATGATTTTACCAATCTCCACATTATATAACAACGCAAGAAGCGAGAAATGAGGTTAATATGGAACCTATCAAGGTAATTATTGCGGATGATAGTGATTTTGTAAGAGATGGCATGCGCATTATATTAAGTGTTGACCCTGACTTTGAGGTAGTCGGATGTGCGAAAAATGGAAAGGAAGCAGTAGAACTAGCTTCTAAAAGTTCTGTGGATGTTATCTTAATGGATATCGAGATGCCGGTGATGAACGGCATTGAAGCAACAAAAGAAATCGTACTTCATAATCTTGGGAAGGTACTCATATTGACTACATTTGATGATGATGAATTAGTGGAGCAGTCGATTCAAAATGGAGCAAAAGGCTATTTAATCAAGAATCACACCCCGGAGAAGTTAAAGCAAATGATTAAATCAATCTATAATGGGGTCAATGTTCTGGATGAAAAAGTGTTTGAAAAGTTTACTTCCCGCAGCATTCATACAAATACGGGTTTTGATCCAAATGGGTATACAACAAGAGAACTTGACATCATCGCTTCGGTGGCGGAGGGGCTATCAAACAAAGAAATTGCTAAGAAGCTATTTATTAGCGAGGGAACGGTTAAGAATCACATTAGTACCATTTTAGAAAAGGGAGGCTTCTCTCATCGAACTCAACTTGCTGTTTATTATTTGACCGGGAAAAAACAAGGCGAGTGATGTTTATAATCGCAAGGAAACTATATCAGTAGGTGTTACAAAAGTCTACCTGTGGGAGATAATTTGTGGCACCTTTTTATTATGACACGAGAAAACTCGTAAAGCAGAGTTTTTCCGTGTTTTCCTATCTAATTCGTGAAGTAACACATGGTAAAGAATTTCTTTCAAACTTTACTAATAAAATAACCAAAATAATCAAATACTATTGGAAATTATGTGAAAAGGAGATTTGTGAAGTGAAAAAGTTTGTATGTAGTGTTTGCGGCTATGTTCATGAAGGTGATTCTGCACCAGATAAGTGTCCAATATGTAATGCGGATAGTAGCAAATTTATTGAAAAAAGCGGTGAACTTCAATGGGCTGATGAGCATGTGATAGGGATTTCCTCAGATGCCAACGATGAAATCTTAGAAGGTTTAAGAGCTAATTTTATGGGAGAGTGTACTGAAGTTGGTATGTATATCGCTATGAGTAGGCAGGCAGACCGTGAAGGGTATCCAGAGGTTGCGGAAGCATATAAGAGAATAGAGTATGAGGAAGCAGACCATGCATCGCGTTTTGCTGAAATGTTAGGTGAAGTCGTAAAGGCAAGTACAAGTGATAACTTAGCAGCCAGAGTTGATGCAGAATACGGTGCTTGTGAAGGAAAGAAAAAACTCGCGACTCTTGCTAAGAGCATGAATCTCGATGCGATACATGATTCTGTGCATGAGATGGCAAAGGATGAGGCACGTCATGGATGTGCATTTAAGGGGTTATTAGACCGCTATTTTGGAAAGTAAGAGGAAACGTGTATAAGTTAAAGAGTTTTAACAGCAACTTGTGCAGAATCACAAGGTTGCTATCATGATGAAAAGGCGCTAAAGCGCCAGAATGGAGGAGTTTATGTCTAACGTTATGTGTGGTGCAACCAACTGTTCCTATAACCAAGGACACGTCTGTTGTGCAAATACCATTAAAGTGGGTGGGAAAGCTGCAACAAGTGAGGAATCTACCTGCTGTGCAAGCTTTTTAAATAGAGCTGTTTATAGTAATTTAGCAGAGTATACATCAATGAGAGGTACTTCAAAGGAGATTCTTTGTAATGTAGCAACTTGTAATTATAATAGCGCTGATCACTGTAGCCTTGATGAGATTGAAGTTGGTGGCAGTAGTCAAACAAGTTTCTATACCGAAACGGATTGCTTAAGTTTTGATAAGCTCTCTTAAGGAGTGTATTAATGGATCCCAAAGCGTTTCATAAAATAAGCTATGGAGTTTTTATAGTCTCAGCAGAGGGAAGTGATCATAAAGCAGGTTGTGTTATTAACACCCTTACACAAGTTACTTCCTCACCGATGAAACTCTCCATTGCCCTAAATAAAAATAATGATACACTAGAGGTGATTAAAGAAGCAGGGACTTTTAGCGCAGTTGTGCTAAAAGAGGATGTAGACCTTGGGTTAATCAAAATCTTTGGTTTTTTTAGCAGTAGGGATAAAAATAAGTTTGAATCAATTTCTTATAAATTTGACGATAATAATAATCCATATCCAGCTGGGGGCATTGTAGCACAGTTTTCCTGTAGATTATGTGACTCTTTAGATGTTGGAAGCCATGTCATTTGCATAGGAGAGGTAACCGATGCTAACTTAGTTTCAGAAGACCCACCTCTTACCTATGCGGATTATCATTCAAAAAAGGGTGGTGCAACACCAAAGAATTCTCCTTCTTATCAAGAGGGAACAACAGGATATCAATGCACGGTATGCGGGTATATCGAAGAGACTGATGATTTGCCAGACGATTTTATTTGTCCAGTGTGTGGCAAGGATGCTAGTTATTTTCGTAAATTATAAGTTAACTTCTAAGCTATAAGTGGCTACCCATATCAGTGAAAATGTGATTTATATAAATTATTATTAATTTATTAGAAGTAAACTAATTACTTCTTTATCAATCTGTTTTGAACTAACTGATTAATTTTTGATTTTTTGGTTTAAGCGAAATAATTATTTTTAATCTATTTAAATTAAACAAAAATTAAACAAAATAATAATCTTGAAGCTAATTATGACGCCAGTAACCTTTATAACATTATGTTTTGCAAGGTGCTGGCGTTCTTTTTATTGGAACACTATTGATGACAATGAAAAGATTATGGACAAGAAAAGGTTATGGACAAGAAAAGGTTATGGACAAGAAAAGGTTATGGACAAGAAAAGCTTTTGGGACAAACAACGTATTATAAAGTAACATTTTCCCTGATTTTGCGCTAATTAATGCAAGAAACATTGAAATACCATGAAAATAAATTTATCAATCTTTATCAATGTGGTATAATTTACATCAACAATAATTTATCATAGGAAGGATATGAGATGAAGGTAGTAGTTTTGGCCGGAGGATTGAGTCCGGAAAGAGAGGTATCATTAAGTTCTGGAAGTAAAATTGCAAATGCGCTAATGGAAAAGGGATACGAAGTATTATTACTTGACTTATATCTAGGAATTAAGGATGTAACTAATATAGATTCCCTATTTCGTAAAATGGAGGATCAAAATCCATATCAGTATCAAGTTCCTAAGGAAGAACCTAACCTTACGAAACTGAAAGAGGATTCCGGAAATGGTGGTATATTGATTGGAGAAAATGTCTTGTTGTTATGCCAATATGCAGATAAAGTATTTTTGGCACTGCATGGTTCTATCGGTGAAAATGGTCAGCTGCAGGCTATGTTTGATATCTATGGAATTTCCTATACAGGAAGTGGATACATAGGAAGCTTACTTGCTATGGATAAAGGATTATCTAAAGTCATAATGCAAAAGCATGGAATTGAGACGCCGGATTATATTGTTGCGGATTTAACAGAGGAACAAGAATTAGAAAAAACGTTAATGCTTCCTTGTGTAATTAAACCATTAAGCTGCGGTTCCAGTGTTGGGGTATCCATAGTAAGAAGTCAAGAGGAATTAGGGAAGGCTCTTGATTATGCGAAAAAGTATGAAAATAAAGTGTTAATTGAAGAACTCATAGTAGGAAGGGAGTTTTCTGTTGGTATATTAAATCATCATGCTCTTCCTTTAATAGAGATTATACCAAAGACGGGATTCTACGACTATACGAATAAATATCAGGCGGGAATGGCGACGGAAGTATGTCCTGCACAATTAGAGGACGAAATCAGTATAAAGATGCAGGAGGCAGCATTAAAAGTTCATGAGGTATTACAACTTGGCTTTTATTCCAGAGTGGATTTCTTATTAAAAGAAGATGGAAGTTTTTATTGCCTTGAGGCGAATACTTTACCTGGTATGACTCCAACCAGTTTATTACCACAAGAGGCAGCAGCAATAGGAATATCGTATTCTAAGCTATGCGAACTAATTTTATTAGGATAAATACATTACTTTTACAAAAAGCAATTTCTTTCGATGATATAAGTCATTGCGTTTTGTGTAACAATCCCATAAAATAAAGTTAGGAAGGAATTCACAAGTGAGAAAAGAGGCTGTCTAATTAACAAAGGCCAAACAATTATCTAGGGGGCTTGTTATGAGAAAAAATAAAATTCTGATTTTATTTCTTGTAATTTTTACACTCACTACAACCAATATTGTCACGTTGTTATACTTAAATCACATCATTCACAGCAATAGTGAACAGTTAGTATTCGCATATGATGCTATTATGGTACGAGACAATGAGATTAGCAGGTTGGAAGGATTAGAGAATGAAAATAACCGATTAACCTTAGAAAACCAAACACTGAATACGACAAATGAGAACCTAACCAGTCAAAAAGAACAATTATCTCGTGAGCAGTCTTCACTAAAACAACAGGTCTCTGAACAATCAGAGGAAATCGTGGTATTAACAAATCAGAATCTTAATATGAATAGGGTTCTGGAGAAATATAGCTATTTTCTAGATTATGAGCCTGAAATATTAAATGAATATCAAACCTATATTAAAGAACTAGAGCAGAAAGTAGAAAGTTCAGGCAGTTTTGATATTTACGAAGTTCCAAAGAGAAAAAAGGTATATGAAGGTTATACTATTTGGTTAGAAGATGGGGCCAGTGAAAGATGGGCAGATCAAGCCATGGATTATTTAAAACTAGTACCTGCGAAAGCATTGGAAGTACTAAATAAAGATAAATGGTATCTAATCATCACTCCAAGAAGCTTAGAAGAAGTGTATCATAGCGGTGTTGAAAACACGATAGGGCTAACGATATATTATAGAAAGCGTATTTACATAAAAAATAATGAATTTTCAATTGATTCGTGTACGTTACATGAGATAGGGCATGCATTGGATGCCTTAAATAGCTACCAATCGTTTACGGAAGGATTTAATGATATTTTTAATGAGGAAAGTGCAGCGTCTGGCTTATCGAAATACTTTACAAGCTCTCCAACGGAGTATTTTGCAGAGACTTTTCAAAATTATTTCATTAGCCCAGAATTAACAAAAAGAAATGCACCAAAATCATATGCATTTATTGAAAAATTTCTTGAGAAATATGAGTAGATGGTATACTCTATTACGAGCATATTTTGACTACAAAAATGGAGCTTTTGTTAAATAGATGCTTACTTATCTATTTTGCAAAAGCTCCCTCCTGAAAACAACTCTAATTAAAGTTATCCCTTTAATTTAGGGATAACAGTATTATAGTAAAAATCCTTAACGGAATCCTTGGATACGCTGTAAATGGTAGGTTCATCGTCAATCTGGACAGAAACGCCGGATTGACAATGGCCAAGACAAAACACGGACTTTAATTCAATCTGCGAGCCATAGCTGTCTTCTTCCATGAGTTGCTGCATTTCGGTTATTACGTTGTAGGAACCTTTTAAATGGCAGGCGCTGCCAATACAAATGTTAATCAGCATAGGTGACCTCATTTCCGGAAGATTAGTCTTCCTTTCGATAGGATACGTGTAGCAATTCGTGAGTACGGTGTTTTAACATACCGTTGTACAAAGAGAGCATCAGAGGGTTCTCTTCACATCTTTTAATCTGTGAAACCTTATCAGCTTTGTACATACCTAATGCACGAGCATTTTTCTCTTCCTTGTGGCTAAATGGCTGACCTGCACCGGCAATACAACCACCAGGGCATGCCATTACTTCAACAAAATCAAAATGTTCTTCACCGCTTTCAATCTTTTCAATCAAAGCCTCTGCATTTGCTAAACCACTGACAACACCGATGCGGACAATAGAGTTCTCTTCCACCTGAAGTTCACAAACCTTTACACCCTCCATACCACGCAGACCTAAGAATTCAATGTCTTTTAGCGCTTTTGGACTCTTATCAGCGACAACACGGCGAACAGCAGCTTCTGTAACTCCACCAGTAACACCAAAGATAACACCTGCACCGGAGTACAAGGAGAATGGCATATCTGGAGCTTCTGGCTCAATTTCTTCAAACTGAATACCGATTTCTTTAATCATCTTTACGAGTTCTATGGTTGTGATTACGTAGTCCACATCAGGGATGTCGTTTCGTTTAAACTCTTCCCTAGAAGCTTCGTACTTCTTTGCAGAGCATGGCATAATTGCAACCGAAACTGTCTCGACACCTTCTGTGGAATCAAGTCCCTTAAAGTGCTCTTTAATTACAGCACCAAACATCTCCATCGGAGATTTACAGGTTGAAATGTACGGAAGTAATTCTTTATGCTTCGTTTCTGCGTAGCGGATCCAGCCAGGGCAGCAAGAAGTGAAGAGTGGGTATTTGTTTTCACCTGCTTCAAGCTTCTTTAATAGCTCTTTAGACTCCTCCATAATAGTTAAGTCAGCTCCAACAGAGGTATCAAATATCGCATCAAATCCTAATCTACGAAGCGCAGCCACAATTTTCCCAATGACATTCTCCCCAGCTTTCATATGGAATTCTTCTCCGAGAGCGACACGAACGGCAGGAGCAACTTGAACAACAACACGTTTTTTAGGATTGTAGATTGCCTTCCATACGTCCTTTAAATCTGATTTTACAGTAATCGCAGCGGTAGGACAAACGGCAGCACATTGACCACAGTTTACACAATTGGTCTCAGCAATTTTTTTATTAAATGCAGGGCTTACTATCATTTTAGCACCGCGGTGTGCAAAGTCAATAGCACCTACATTCTGTATTTCGTTACACATTCTAACACAGTCCCCGCAGAGAATACATTTTCCAGGATCACGAATAATGGAAGCAGAAGAGGTATCAAGTTCCATCTCTTCCGTCTTATTTTCAAAACGGACAGACTTAATTCCAAAACGGTGAGCTAACTCTTGAAGGCGACATTTACCGTTTTTGTCACAAACCGTACAGTCCCTGCAATGTGCAGCAAGTAATAACTCTAATATCATCTTTCTATGTTGATGAAGTTTTGGTGTATTTGTTTTAACTTCCATCTTATCCTTAGGAGGAGTGGAGCAGGAGGCAATAATGCCACCCCATTGATCTTCTACTACACACATTCTGCAAGCTCCGTAGATGGATAAATCAGAATAGTAACAAAAAGTGGGAAGATCGATACCTGCTTTACGAACTAAAGCAAGGATATTTGGCTCATCGTTAAATTCCACTCGGTTGCCATCAATAATCATATATTTTGCCATCGTTATTCTCCTTTCTCCTACTCTTCAATGATTGCTTTGAAACCACAGCTATCTTTACAAGCTCCACATTTGATACACTTCTTTGTATCAATACTATGAAGCTTCTTAACTTCACCGGAGATTGCGGAAACAGGGCACAGTCTAGCACATTTCGTACATCCTTTACAAAGTTCAGGAATAATCTTTAAGGTCATTAATGCCTTACACTGACCGGCAGGACATTTTTTATCAACGACATGGGCAATGTATTCGTCTCTAAAGTACTTGATGGTTGAAACAACAGGAGATGCAGCTGTTTTACCAAGACCACAAAGAGCAGTAGCAGAAATGGTTTCCGCTAATTCTTCTAATAGATCTAGGTGCTCAAGTGTCCCTCTTCCCTCTACAATATCAGTTAAGAGTTCTAACATTCGTTTGGTACCTTCACGGCATGGAACACATTTTCCACAGGATTCGTTCTGGGTAAAGTTCATGAAGAACCTAGCGACTTCCACCATACAGCTCTTATCATTCATAACAACAAGACCACCGGAACCTATCATTGCACCTACTTTTTTTAAGGAGTCAAAATCAAGTGGCATGTCAAGATGGTCATTCTCTGCATTTAATACAAGACACCCACCGGATGGACCGCCAATTTGTACCGCTTTAAACTCACCACCCTTTACACCGCCACCAATATCATAGATAACCTTACGAAGGGTAGTACCCATTGGTACTTCAATTAAGCCGGTATTCATAACATTACCTGTTAAGGCAAATGCTTTTGTTCCATAATTTTTTTCTAAACCATAAGTCTTATACCAGTCTGCACCTTTTAAGATGATAGACGGCACATTACAGAAGGTTTCTACGTTATTTAATACGGTAGGCTTCTCAAATAATCCCTTTTCTACCGTTCTAGGTGGCTTTACTCTAGGCATTCCACGGTTACCTTCGATGGAAGCGGTTAAGGCAGATCCTTCTCCACAAACAAAGGCACCTGCTCCTTGGCTAATTTTTAAAGCAAAGGAAAATCCAGAACCTAAGATATTACACCCGAGTAATCCTAAGCTCCTTGCTTGTTCGATTGCTGTCTCCAAACGGTGTACTGCAAGTGGATACTCTGCACGAACATAGATATAACCATAATGTGCTTTTGTTGCAATTCCTGCGATTATCATACCTTCTATCATTCGATGAGGATCACCCTCCATCATACTACGGTCCATAAAAGCACCTGGGTCACCTTCATCACCATTACAAACCACGTATTTGGTTTCTTCGGTCTGGCGAAGTACCTGTGCCCACTTCTTTCCGGTTGGGAACCCGCCGCCCCCACGACCACGAAGATAGGAATCGGAAATTTCATCTACAATAGATTCAGAGGTCATATCAAAGAGAGCTTTTGCTACTGCTTGATAGCCTCCCATAGCTATGTATTCGTTAATTGATTCTGCATTGATATGTCCGCAGTGTTCTAGGGCGACACGCGTCTGCTGTTTATAAAAAGGTATGTCTTCTTGTTTATTATAGGAGTTACCTTCGCTATCCTTATACAGAAGCCTTTCTACAACTCCATCTTTTATAATACTTTGCTCTACGATTTCTTCACAATCTTCTACTTTCACCTTGATGTAGAGAACTCCTGCCGGTTCGATACGAAGTAAAGGTCCCATCTCACAAAAACCATGGCATCCGCTCTTTTTTATACCTACAGCTTCATGCGGCTCATCCTCTAAGGATACGGAAACATCAAGCCCACTTTCCTCGATTAGTTCTTTTAGTCTGGCATAGATGTTTAAGGATCCACCAGCTACACAGCCAGTTCCACCACAGATTAGTATCTGTTTGTATTGGCTTTTAAAAGACTTTTGATAGCGGACTTTTAAGGCGTCCAATTCTTCTCTGCTTCTAATTAACATTGGAAAGCCTCCTCTCTTAACTGTTCAATGAGTGCTTTTGCTTTTTCTGGTGTCATTGCAGCATGAACGACATCATTTACCGTACATACTGGTGCTAAGCCGCATGCGCCAAGGCAGGATACTGTTTCCACGGTAAATATCATGTCATCTGTGGTTGGATTTTTCTCTGTAACACCAAGAACTTTACGGAATTCCTCCAAAATAGGGATGGACTTTCTAACATGGCAAGCAGTTCCGTCACAAATTTTTATAACGTATTTTCCTTTTGGCTCTAAGGAGAAGTTTTCATAAAAGGTTGCAACTCCATAGATCTTAGCTTCACTTAACTTTAGTTTTTCTGCTATGTAACAAAGTACTTCCTCCGGTAAATAGCGATATACTTTCTGTACTTCTTGCATAATCGCTATTACATGTGACTTATTATAGTCATGGGCTGTGAGGATGTTATCAATGAGCCCTTTTTCGTCTTGCCCTAACATAAGGTAGCTCCTTTCTCAATCCATACTTTTAGAAAAGCGACAGATTACTGTCGATTAATCTCAATAGGTGAATAAAAGATTGATAAATATTTATCAACTAGAACATATATTATCATGGATTTTGAACAAATACAAGAAGATTTATGAAATTCAAAGTTCAGAATAAGCACTAAAATTTGTATAATTGAACAATAAATGTATTTAATTTACAAAATTACTTAGGAATAGTACGAATTACATGAATTTAATTAAAAATTTAAGTACTCCACATAATGATAAAAATATAACGAGCTTATTGAAAAAAAGATGCAAATAGTATGGTTATGAGAGCACATCGCTCCTCAAAACATACTATTTGCATCTTTAATTATATTATGATTTCTTTATTTGCCTTTTTGCAAGTTAGTAAAGCATAATGAAAATTAGCAAACTATTATAGAAACTAATAACCTATTTATAGAAACTAATAAACTTATAGAAACTAACAAACTATAATGGAAACTAGAGAACTAGTGGCGATGCATCTGGATATTTAAATCCTGACAAGAATCTACGGTATCATAAATCTTACGATCATCTGCGGAGCTTAGTAGTTTCGCACGATTTTTAGCTGCAAATCGTCCTGTTAAGATACTTCCAGGTCCGTTGACGCAGCCACCTTCACAGCACATACCTTCCATAAAGTCCTCAGGGAATTTTCCTACTTTTAAAAGTGTGAGCGCTTTTTTACATTCCGCAGCTCCGTTACAACCAGCTACTGTTATTGGAGCGTCAATTCCTTTTTCCTTTAAGGCCTCTACGACAGAAGCAGTTACTCCGCCAGCTACAGCAAAGTTCTTAGCGAAAATACTACCTTGCTGTATGTTCTCACCAATTGTTTCAAGGTTAATATCTTTCGCACGTAGCATAGCGTATAATTCATCAAAGGTTAGAGCATAATCAGCTCCACCTTCTGCAATATGATCGAGTACTTCACCTTTCTTTGCAATACATGGGCCAATAAAGACAGTGATGGCATCTTCATGAATTGCCTTAATGTATTTGGCAGTTGCCTGCATAGGGGAAATCGTACTGGAGATATGTTCTACTAAACTAGGGTAATGATTTTTAATCATCTTAACAAAGGCAGGACAGCAAGAGGTAGTTTTTTTCATACCTTCCTTATAAGCCTCGGCCCATTCTTCTGCTTCAGAAGCAGCAACTAAATCTGCGCCAAGAGCAACTTCGTATACGCCGGTAAAACCTAACTGTTTTAATGCTTCTGTCATTACACCAGTGGTAGCGGTGGCACCAAACTGACCTTCAATTGCAGGTGCAATCATTGCATAAATTGGCTTATCTATACTTAATAAGTTAATAACATCTACCATAAAGGAGCGGTCAGAGATGGCACCAAATGGACAGTTATTAATACATTGTCCGCAATTGATACATTTTTCTTCATCAATGACTACAATATTGTTCTCATCCATAGAGATCGCATCAACTGGACAGCTTTTCTTACATGGACGCTTTAAATCGGCAATCGCATTGTATGGACAGGCACTCGCACACATTCCACATTCCTTACATTTGGCTGGATCGATGTGAGCACGGTCATGAGACATTGAGATTGCTTGAAAGTTACAAGCTTTTTGACAGCGTTTTCCCATACATTTTTGACAATTGTCTGTCACGAGAAATCGTGTAATAGGACATTCTTCGCATGCAGAAGAGATAACCTGTACGATGTTGCTGCTATCATGACTTAAGGATGGGGATTTTCCTTGTGCTAGACGAATTCTTTGACGGATGATTTCACGTTCTTTATAGACACAGCATCTAAAATTAGCCTGTGGTCCTGGTATCATCTCATAAGGAAGAACATCTTCCTTATCTGCTAATTGATTTTTAAATGCTAGTTTAGCTACCTCAAAGAGTACCTCATGTTTTATGGTTCCGATGTCATTATCTGTTTGTAACATATGTGGTTCCTTACCTTTCCAGACCGATTTTCGCGGTCACAACAAATTAATAGTACTTTACAATAGCTTCCTTTCCCATCTTATGAACGATATCAATAATCTGGGTAACGAGATTCATACGAATACTTAAATCAAAAGGAAGACTAGGGTTTTGATGCGCTTCGTTCATGGTACGACCAACAAAAAGATGAAGCTCCGTACATTCTTCGATAATTATTTTGGCAATCTTAGAACCGCCATTATCCTTATCTAACTCTAAGAAGAAGTCTTCATTTACCTCTTTTTCTACATATTCTCGCATGAGCTTTAGAGCCCTTGTCAGTGTTAATACTCCTTCCGTAACTAAATCAATCCCTTCAATATATGCAATTGGAGGCATATTTGGATCGGTATAGTTTAAGGAGGTGTGTATCGGACGATTTAATACACGTGCAACGATATTTGCTGAAGTACCGCCGCTAACGATTCGTGTAGCAGTACCTTCTAGAAACGCATAAACAGCTGTGGTATCATCCACCGGATTTAATGGGGGTCCGGTAAATAAATGCACTGGTTTTGAGTCGATGACTCTGGCAACCGCAACCGTAGTATCATCACCTGGTGATTGCATATACAAATCATCGCAAGCCTTACTAAGGATTGATACCAACCGTGATGCAGAAAGAGTTGAGTTTGTTGCCTGTACAGAGTACTCGGCCATATTAGTCCAGGTCCAACCAAAATTTAAGGCTTTGCCAACACCAGCATGAATTACTCCATCGCTCATTAGAATAAAGCAATCATTTAAGGCAACCTCAAAACGGTATTCACGAATGCACTTACCCTCTATCATACGTTCTTTGTATGGCACTGTCAATAGTGCACCATCACGAATAAAAACGCATGCTGGGTTATCAAATTCTACTAAATAAGCATCTCCGGTCTTAAAAATCTGTAGAATGCTAAAAGTAGAATAAGCAACCTGTCTAACTTGACATACGGGTAAGGTCTTAACGATTGTTTGTACACATTCTTCAATCCCAGCACCGTTTAAAAACATGGTTCCAAGAATTTTTGAAGTTAGAGTAGCGAGGATATTTGCTTTTACTCCGCTACCCATTCCATCAGCCAGTATGATGATATTAGAATCTTTTGTTTTTAAAATCTCAACTTTGTCACCACAGAGTTCTTCATTGTTCTTATTAAGACTCTTATAAGAGACATCGATTGTTACGCTCATCTTAACTCCAATTCCTGCGACTTGGCGCATTTTCGATTGTATTATATTCTAAAAAATATCATAAGGTTTCCCATCGTTTAGTATCGTATCCCGTAGTTTGGTTAGGGTAACTTTTGTTTCTGCTGTGGTTTCACCAAGTAAACCTGCAATTTCCTGTGCAACCTTCATCTGTTTATCAATAACACGTTGTGCCATCTCAATGGTTTCCACCTTCACTTTGTAAGCCTTACGGTCGAGTTCTTCTTGGTGTGAGATATCCTGAAAGATACCCAGTACACAGTTTTGTTCTTTAGAATATACAATGGTCTGCAAAGTTGCAAGATTTCGGTCTTCGTAGATGACTCTCTTTCCGATGATGTCTTTTTGTGTCTCTAGTACTGCCTGAAAATTACTATGGTCAATAAATTCATAGAGATACATTTCCTTAGCTACAGAGCGGGGAGTTCTAAAATATTTTTCAGCCGCCGCAGAAAACTCCATAATTTTCATCTCTGCATCTACGATAATAATAATATTTGGAGTCGTATCAAGAACGAAGTTGGCCATGGATTGTGCACGTTCGTGCATATAGGGGATGCACATATTAAGCTCTGCTTTCCCTTGGTAAACAGCATTTGCTTTATCACGGCAGGTAGCATAACCACAAGCACCGCAGTTTAACATATCCTCAGGTTTTGTTTTACCGATTTTCGCTAGTATCTGCATCACCTCTTTTTCCGTTGGGACCGGGTCCTTTGGGGATCGGCCAAGAAAGAACTTATCAAAATGAATTGGAGATTTCGTAAAAAAATCTTCCTCGGTAATTGGCGCCTTAGGAATGGATTCTTCCATGTCAAGTTTCACTTTAAACCGTGAGATTCGGGTTCGATCTATTGCAGGGCCTTTGATACAACCACCATTGCAGATATTTGCTTCGATGAAACAACCAGTTATTTCACCACGGTTCATGCTTTCTAGTAAGTCGATGCAGTTATTTATACCATGCACGTAAAATTTTCGATAATGATCGGACGTATTTTTGGATGCTACGACAGAGGAGAGAACACCGCTACTGATTGGATAGAGGCGATTTACAAGTGGATTTGGATTATCTGGAGGGGTATCTGGCTGTTTAAAGATATCAATACCTTCCTCTAGTAACCATTCTTCCAATTCTTTAAAGTTAATAACGGCATCAATAATACCAACTGTTCTTGGGTCACTTTCTGCTTCTCTTTTTTTTGAGATACAAGGACCAAGGAAAACAACTTTTACATTAGGACCATATTGTTCTCGTATAATTTTACCGTGAGCTATCATAGGAGATACAACCGGTGCTAAATATTTCGTTAGGGAGGGGTAGTAAATTTCTACGAGATCATTCAGACTAGGGCAGCAGGTAGTGATGATATTTTCCATCTCTCCTGCTGCAATTAAATTATCATATTCCCTCGTAACATAAGCCGCACCTTCTGCAGTTTCTCTGACTGCTGTGAAACCTAACTTTAATAAAGCACTAATTACCTGTCCGGGAGTGTTATAATGTAGCACACCCAGATAGGCAGGTGCAAGAGAAACTACAGTTTGGTACCCCTCTCTTAGATATCCTTTTACGCGTTCTAGATCACTGATTAGGGTTTTTGCATTCTGTGGACAAACTTCAAGACAGTGTCCACATAATATGCATTTATCATTCATAATATAAGCTTGTGCATCCTTAACAGTGATCGCTTTCACATCGCAGTTACGCACACACTTATAACAGTTTTTGCACTTTGCTTCTTTAAATCCAATCACATTCATTATGTAAGTCTCCTTAAAATCTCTCCGTGAAAGAAACTATCCGTATCCTTTGGAGTCAGGGAAAATGGTTCACCGTCTAGTTTTATGCAAACACCTTTTACACATTGCCCCATACAAAAAGCACCATTTAGTTCGACTTTACTTTTAAGTTTGTTCTCCGTAATTAAGGTTTCCAGTCTCGTTATTATTTCTCTGGAGCCTTTTAGATGACAGGAGCTCCCTACACATATTGTAACTACCATACCGTACCTCCTTATAGCGTGTGCTAAAAATTTAACAAAGATAAGGTTATTATAGCACTTCTTATTAAGGGATACAAGATTTCTTAAAGAAGCTTAGCATGGATTTTTATTCCATGCTAAGTGATTGAATTGCAATGCATCCAGGTCCACCCTGCGTAGTAAAAGCTGGGCTTAATTTATATATTATTACGTCAGAATGAGGGAAAGCTTCCTTTAATAATTCACTCGCTGTTATAGCAAGCGACTCCGCAAGAGAGTGAGAAACATAAAGCTTATGATGTTCTCCTATGTTATCGTCTTCTAGACTTCGAATAATTTCATGAATAGCTTTTTTAAAATTACGCTTTATTGAAAAATTACAAAGTTGCTTGCAATCCTTTGTTAAAGTCATAACAGGGACAAGATGAATTGTTTTGCCAACGAAAGCTGCAAGGTGACTTAATCTACCACCTCTCCGTAGATAATCGAAGTCTTGTGGTATTAGGAAAGAACGGGAACTTGCTATCATCTTTTCTAATTTAGATACGATTTCTGATATCGTGTGATTTTGATCAGCTAGATGTTTTGCATGCTCAACAAGCGTTCTGTGTGGGCCACACAGTGTCTTTGAATTTAGAACAGTGATTCGTTCGCTGTCCTTGGCCATGTCTTTCGCTAGTATAGCGGATTGATAAGTACCTGATAATCCATCTGCCATTGTGATGTTTAGAATCTCATCTTCTGGAAATCGATTATATAGGTCTACGACTCTGCCTATTGCAGGCTGTGAGGATAGAGGGATATGGCCTTGATGTATTAAGTCAACAAATTCCTCCGTTTGTATGTCATTAAACTCTTCGTAGGTAGTATCATTAATAGTTACTGCTAAAGGAGAAACATAGATTCCTTTTTCTTCTGCCTCACTTACGGAGTATAGAGTAGATGTGTCTGAAATTATTCTAATCATGAGTTCCTTTCTATGCGTTGGATTCATCCATACCTCATTCATTTTTTCATGACAAGGAAAAGTTCGCGAAATATACTTTTTATTTTATAAGTCTTGCTCATTATAGCGGAAAGTGTCGAAATATGAAAGAAGATAATTTTAATATTTATAAAGATTTAATATCGGTGCGAGATTAGTAATTTTATAAAAGAATATATAGGGATGGAAACCAGTATATTTTCCTTATAAATGGGTGGAGAAATCATCCTGTTTTACCTGTTTTGAAGAAAAATTGTTTAAATCCATTGAAAAATATACAAAATAAAGAAGTATTTTGTTACCCAACTATTGAAATTGTGAGGGTTCTCATACTATAATAGAGCTATCTTTGATAAAGAACATTTCAACCACTGAATCAATGGGAAAGTCTTAAGCTTAAGTCATACAGGCAAGTAAGACACGCTTTCTTAAAAATCAAGAAATTGATTATTGAAAAAAATTAAAACAAGAGAGGTTTATTTTGTAGCATCACTTGTTAAGAATAAAGAAAACGGTAATTGCAGGTAGCACAAGAGTCAAACCTTACATTTGTATAACAGGGATGTTGTTAAGCAAGATAAGGGGGATATTAGTGGAGTGAAAAGGAAGAAAAAGAATGGGATATAGGAAAGGAGAAATAGGGATGGAACTTGTACAAGTAAGAGAACTGTTTCGTAATAAGGAACAATATCTAGGAAAGAAAATAACAGTCGGTGGCTGGGTACGTAGTGTCAGAGACACAAAGACCTTTGGCTTTATCGTAATGAGCGATGGTACTTTTTTTGAAACATTACAGATTGTTTATACTGACAAGCTAAGCAATTTTGCAGAAATCTCTAAATTCAATGTAGGTTCTGCAGTTGTTGTAACCGGTACGCTTGTTGCTACTCCAGATGCAAAACAGCCATTTGAGATTCAAGCAGAGGAGGTACTTTTAGAGGGAGCTTCTACTTCTGATTACCCACTTCAAAAGAAAAGACACTCCTTAGAATTTTTAAGAGCAATGACACATCTTCGCCCAAGAACAAATACTTTCCAAGCGGTATTTCGTGTTCGTTCTTTAGTTGCTTATGCAATTCATAAGTTTTTCCAAGAGAGAGATTTCGTTTATGTTCATACACCATTAATTACTGGAAGTGATTGCGAGGGTGCTGGAGAGATGTTCCAGGTAACTACTCTTGATTTAAACAACATTCCAAAGACAAAAGAGGGTCAGGTCGATTTTGACCAAGATTTCTTTAATAAGCCAACCAACTTAACAGTTAGTGGACAGTTAAATGGCGAGACTTATGCGATGGCATTTAAAAACATCTATACCTTCGGACCAACCTTCCGTGCAGAAAATTCGAATACCACAAGACATGCTGCAGAATTCTGGATGATTGAGCCAGAAATTGCTTTTGCTGACTTAAAGGATGATATGATTTTAGCAGAGTCTATGCTTAAATATGTAATTAAGTATGTATTAGAGCATGCACCAGAAGAGATGGAGTTCTTTAACTCATTTGTAGATCAAGGTTTACTTGAGAGATTACAGCATGTTGCTAACTCAGATTTTGGTCATGTAACATATACTGAGGCAATTGAAATCTTAGAGAAGAATAACGATAAGTTTGAGTACAAGGTTTCCTGGGGATGTGACTTACAAACAGAGCATGAGCGCTTTTTAACAGAGCAGATATTTAAAAAGCCTGTTTTCGTTACTGATTATCCAAAGGAAATCAAAGCATTTTATATGAAGTTAAACGAAGATAATAAAACGGTTGCAGCGATGGATCTTTTAGTTCCTGGCATCGGTGAAATTATCGGCGGAAGTCAGAGAGAGGATGATTATGACAAGTTAGTCGCAAAGATGAAGGAAAGCGACTTAAACGAAGAAGATTATGATTTCTATCTCGACCTAAGAAAATATGGTTCTGCAAGACACGCAGGATTCGGTCTTGGTTTTGAGCGTTGCGTAATGTATCTTACAGGTATGGGTAACATCCGTGATGTTATTCCATTCCCAAGAACAGTTAATAACTGCGATTTATAAAAAATTGTAGCACCTCCACTTGCAGAGGTGGTATGTATGTTAATATCCTACAGAAGCTCTTAATTTCAGGTAAGATTTTTTGAGATTTAATGTAACTATTAGCATATGTAAAATCTAAAAGTCCCTCTCGAAGACCTTTGATCGAGAGGGATTTTTTCTATTATACAATGTCATATTTATCTTTAGATTTTGCAAAACCAGGAATATAAAAAATCTTTTTATATGGTTTTAAGCAATATAATAATATAATACCTATAATTCCACAAGAGATTACTTCACCAATACCAACGGTTAACATCATGAAAGGGATGGACATAGCTTCGCCATAAGCAAAACGTAAAACCCAAGGAATGATTACTGTGTTAGCAACGATTGGTGGAATAGGAACAAGGAACTTATATCTTCGTAAGGAGTAAGAACCAATTGCACCTAGTAAGGTGGCAAGAGTTCCGAAGACAATATCAAGCATATCGCATCCTGCAATAACATTACCAAGCAAACATCCAATCGCAACTCCCGGAATTGCCGCTGGAGTAAAGAAAGGAAGGATAGTCAAGGCTTCTGCAAAACGCACTTGAATATAAGAAACGCTGATTGGTTGAAATAGGACAACCAGCACAACATAAATGGCCGCAATCATCGCAGAATGCAGCAAGAAATAAAGAGTTTTATCTTTCATAATAGTCTCCTTTAGTTTTGTTTTACGTGTGGAAGGTCCCGAACACACGGTTTAATTGCCCTATAGACCTTGTTTTTATGGGCATTTGCGACGTTATTAGTATAACAGGAAAATGAGGGATGTCAAGCGTTACTGAATATGTACGCAGAAGGAAACTTACTGTGTTAGCCGAAATGCTGGTTGCAGGAGATATTAATGTTTGTTTACTCTACTCCTTCTTTTTCAGATGCAACCAGATAAAAAGAAATAAAAATAAAATTACTTAAAAAGTCCTCCATGGGAAGGATAAAGGCTGATAAAAATCAGGTAATAGGGATTACTCAGTAAAAATATGGTAACCAATACTTTACAAAAAGAAAGGCTACTGCTATAATATAGGTAACAGGAAACATAGGATTAAAACCTATGATTGCCCTAATCGGTTAAGAAATGATTATCCTAAACTTTCTCAGGGGTCAGGATAATCATTTTTTGTTGTTCATTTTTATCAAATGAACAACAAGAGTGATTAATGCTATAACAAATGTAGCAAATGCTATCATTAAAGATAAAGCTTCTGCAACTGTCATAAGGCTCACTCTCCTTTCTATGTAATCTAGTCAAGGTAAGTTCACCTCCTCCTATAAAAATAAGAGGGCAAGCACTCGTAATTATCCTATGTCAATAAAATTGACGTTTTCCTGTTACCATAAGAGCATTTTAGCATAGGAAATGGGAAAAGTCGACAAGAGTTGGAATAAAATGGTTCATTTGTTTTAAAGCCACATTTGAATTAAGCCTACAATTGCTTCTTAACAAGGTAGAGAGTATACTTAAAGATTATAACCGTTAAATATAGTATTTATAGTTTGCCTTTCTAATGAAAAAAGCTAATACATAACAAACTCCACGTTAAGTAGACAAATTGGAACACACCGTTTGTATTGGAATTCTAATATATGTTGTAATATTTACCTAATAATAAAAGGAGGGAATATTATATGGATACAGAAAAGATTGGAAAATTTATAGCTGACCGCAGAAAAGTAAGAGGTCTTACACAGCAACAGCTTGCCGATGATTTAGGATTAACGAATAAGGCAATATCAAAATGGGAAACAGGGCAGGGAATGCCAGATATTACGACTTTACCGATACTTGCTGAAATGCTGGGTATAACGGTGAATGAGCTTTTAAAAGGAGAGTTGAATCAAAGTATTGATAAGAAAGAAAATGGGATAGAGACCAATTATAGCGTACACAAAAGCGTTTATTGGTTTAAAGCCATGGCTTGCCTATCAATATTCATTGCACTTATGGGTAATATCGTCCCATTATTTATGCTCAGGGAAACATCAACGATAGCAGCGTTCTTGTTTGGTTGTTGGTTTGAAGTATGTAGTTTAGCAGTGTTCGTGGTATTTTATTTAAGAATGAAAGGTGAGATAGAGTTTAATAGTAAGACCTCAGTTTTAAAGATGAATTCATTGTAATCAGAAACCAATTTATGAAGTATGAACTTTGGTTGTGGTTGCTTGCACCATCTGCTTTACTTGTGACTATGGTATTTAAAGCGTTATCCTGGAACAATCTTGTTATGCATATATTAGTAACAATTGCTATCACCATAATTGTTGGATTACAATTATTTTTTAGAATTATGAATACCGCAAAAGTAACAACGAAAGTAAAATGATAGAAGCAGGTAATCTAAAAATGTATCTTTGAATACAAATAGATTATTAGATAACTTTAAAGATAATAGTATAGAGTCCAATAATAATATAGAGTCATATAATAATCAGATTCAGAAAATAGAATGTTATATTTTATGACTCTATTTATTTAAAGCGCTTGTGGTTCGTCCTCGATTTCAACCAATATTAACGTAACATAATCGTCTCTATCTCTTGTACCTATTTCAAATATAAGATAATCCTCATAAGCATTTTCTCCAAGTTTTATCTTGTGTTCCTTTGCGTACTGCATAATCTTTGTATACATTTCACTGATATTACGATAACTTCCTTTATAATAAACCTGAAGATACCACCCCTCTTTTCGCACCAGGGTGTTATTTTTTTTATCAGCATTGTTAGATTTCGTATACAGATAAGAAAAGCTGTCGAATCTTTTTTCGCGGATATTATCAATGGTAAGTGATGCTCCCAGAAAATCAATCATACTTGCATTACTATTATTTCGGAATGCAATCAGTTCTGTTAAAAAATTTGAATAAGAATTGTCATTGCTGTTATCCATTAAGGTACTGCATAGAGCTTTCATGCTTTTATGATAAGCTGGCTCAATAATATTGTATTCTACGGATAAGGCGTTTTTGGTTAAATCCTTAAGAGCATCGATCTCACGTTTGGTGTTTTTTAATTTAATAATTTCCTTAGCCGCTTCATTTGATTTTTGTTCTAGTAATTCTATCAATTTCGCAGGATTTCTTTCATCCATGTACTGTTTAATTTCTTTTAATGGCATTCCCAACATTTTTAGCGCAGAGATAATAGAAAAAGTATCGAATTGGCGGAAGGAGTAATAACGGTAGCCATTTTCTTTTATGATTTCAGGTTGAAAAAGCTTTATCTGATCATAATGAAATAAAATGTGTTTTGGAATTCCACAGATTTTTGCAAATTCTCCTGTTGTTAAGTATTCATTTTTATTTTCAGACATAAATTACCTCAGTTCTTTGCTGCTTTTTCATTTTTCATATTTGCGGTAGCAGCACAGACACAAACCAGATTTTTGAAACTTTGATGCATATATTTCATCTTAGTTAGCAAATGTTTAAAAAACAGGAAATATCAAACAATAATGCTAGGTTATCAAATTTGGAAAGTTTAAATTTCCTGTTTCACAATCCTTTTTTAAATTTAATGCACCTTAGTAAGGGATTTTTATTGTACGGTTTTCTTCTTGACTATAAGACGACCTTATAGTTTATAATAGTCAAACGGCCCGATCCTGTCAAGGAACGTGGCAAAAATTAAGTATTTATTTAGTAAAGCTAGAAGGAGTTATGTTATGAAATTAATGTTAAAATATTTGAAAAGATATCCGAAACTAATTCTTTTAAACATCTTAGGAATCTTTAGTTTCGTAGCGGTACAGCTCGGTATTCCCACAGTCATGGCATGGATGATTGATAACGGTATTGGTAACAGTGACATTGCCTATATCAAGAAAATGGGGGGTATCATGCTAATCGTCTGTGTTCTTGGAGGTGCAGGAACTATTTTACTTACTTACGCCTCATCAAGGATTTCAACTAATATGATTCGTGACATCAGAAATGATGTTTTTATCCAGTCACAGAATTTCTCCCACACAGAATATAATAAATTTGGTGTATCTTCCATGATTACAAGAACAACCAATGATGCATTTCAGTTAATGCTATTCTCCAATATGCTGTTTCGAACTGCACTTTTGGCACCGGTAATGATTTTCATTAGTGTTTTCATGACAATCAAAACTAGTGTTAGTCTCTCTCTGGTTATCGGAGGTAGTTTTCCATTTATAGTAGCTGGCGTTATTATCATTGCCAAATTAACCAATCCACTTTCCAAGAAGCAACAAAAAGGTATGGATCAGTTGAATCGTATTTCAAGAGAAAATTTAACAGGAGTTCGTGTAATCAGAGCCTTTCGCAAAAGTGAATATGAATCAGAACGTTTTGCAGAAACGAATGATAACTATGCTTCTAATTCAAAGAAATTATTTAAAATTATGTCATTTACACAGCCAGCCTTTTTCTTCTTATTGCATCTTGCAATGATGGCGGTGTTTTGGATATCAAGTTTAATGATTGATAAAGGGACCCTACAGGTTGGACAGTTAGTTGCATTCTTAGAGTATCAATTTCATGCAATGTTCTCTATTATGTTATTTTCTATGGTATTCGTAATGTATCCGAGAGCGCAGGTATCCGCAAACCGCATTCAGGAATTGTTAGATGAAGAACCATTGGTGAAGACCCCTACTAATGGCATTACAGCTGAAAATAAAGGTGTCGTAGAATTTGATCATGTTACGTTCCAATATCCGGATGGCGAGCTCCCGGTTATAAAAGACGTATCCTTTACAGCAAACAAAGGGGAAACAGTAGCATTTATCGGTAGTACAGGTAGCGGAAAGAGTACATTAATTAATTTAATTCCAAGATTTTATGATGTAACAAGCGGTTCTATCAAAATTGATGGAGTGGATACACAAAATTATGACTTAAAGGCACTCCGCCAAAAAATCGGCTTTATCCCTCAAAAAGCATTTTTATTTAAAGGAACCATAGAAGATAATCTTAGATTCGGTAATCCAAACGCTACACCTGAAGAAATCAATCATGCCATCGAAGTAGCTCAGGCAAAGGAATTTATTGAGAATAAGCCGAAAAAATTACAGGAATATATAAGTGAAGGTGCTAAGAATGTATCGGGAGGTCAAAAACAGCGAATTTCGATTGCAAGAGCATTGGTAAGAAAACCTGAAATCTATATTTTTGATGACAGCTTTTCTGCGCTTGACTATAAAACAGATGCAACCTTACGAGCTGCACTTAAGAAAGAAACAAAAGAATCCATTGTATTTATTGTTGCACAAAGAATTAGTACAATCATGAATGCGGACAAAATAATAGTACTAAATGAGGGCGAAGTGGTCGGCATGGGAACTCATAAAGAACTATTAAAGTCATGCAATATATATTATGAGATTGCGGATTCACAATTAACAAAGGAGGAACTAGAGCGATGAAAAAATTATATCCATATATAAAGCCATACTTGAAATTTTTTATAGTTGCTATTCTCCTTACGATTGGATACGCTGGCTTCTTATCAGCTGCACCGATGGTGGAAGGTTTTATTACAACTAGGCTAAAAGATGATGTTGTAAATATCGCGAACAAAGTCCCTGGAGCAGCCATCAGCTTTTCTTATATTATAAAGATCTTAAAGCTGTTACTTGTGATTTATATCGGAAATGTACTTTGCAGCTATGGTTCACAATATTTTTTAACAACCGGTATACAAAATACAATGCGTGATTTAAGAAATGATGTGCAAAGAAAGATTGCAAAGCTGCCAATCAGCTATTTTGATAAGCGTACAGTTGGAGATATTCTCAGTATCATATCAAATGATATCGATACCATGTCAAATGCCCTACAGCAGAGTTTATCAAGGATACTGAGTGCTTTTTTATCCATTACTCTTGCAATTATACTAATGTTTTATATTAATCCGATTATGGGTGCGGTTGCAGTTTTATTGATACCGGGAAGTGCTTTTATTATGAAATTTATTATGAAGCGTTCTTCCGTTATGTTCAAGAAACAGCAGGTTGCACTTGGTAACTTAAATGGTTACATTCAAGAAAGATATACCGGTTTAACAGAGATTAAACTATATGGAAAGCAAGAGGACTCGATAGAACAGTTTAAAGAGATTAATAACAATCTTTGTGAAAATGGATTTAGGGCACAGTTTATATCCGGGCTGATGTCACCGTTAATTTCGTTTCTAACCTATATAGCGATTGTTGCCGTTACCATATTAGGTGCGACATTTACAATTACAGGTGCGATCACGGTCGGACAGCTTCAGGCATTTATTCGTTATATGTGGCAGTTAAATGAGCCGCTCGAGCAAGTAACACAATTGTCCTCCGCTATTCAATCTGCGATGGCAGCATCAGCAAGAGTATTTGAATTCCTTTCAGAGACAGAAGAAGTACCAGAGGCAGAAAATCCAGTTAAAATTAACGACTTGAAAGGAAATGTTACCTTTGAGAATGTATCTTTTGGTTACAACAAAGATAAAATGCTGATTGAGCATCTCAATGTTAACGTGAAAAGCGGTCAAATGGTAGCAATTGTCGGTCCGACCGGCGCTGGAAAGACGACGCTTATCAACCTCTTAATGCGTTTTTATGATGTAAATAATGGTGCAATCAAAGTTGATGGTGTGAATATTAAGGATATGAAGCGAGACGATCTACGTTCTATCTTTGGTATGGTGTTACAGGATACCTGGTTATTTAATGGAACGATTGCCGATAATATAAAATACGGAAAAGAAGACGCGACGCGGCAAGAGATTGAAAATGCTGCAAAAACTGCAAATGTAAATCACTTTATCAAAACACAACCGGATGGCTACAATATGATATTAAATGAAGAATCTTCTAACGTATCAGTTGGTGAGAAACAGCTTTTAACAATAGCGAGAGCATTCTTGGCAGACCCTGCTATCTTAATTCTTGATGAAGCAACAAGTTCGGTGGATACCAGACTAGAGTTAATGCTTCAGACAGCTATGAAGAATATTATGAAGGATAGAACAAGCTTTGTTATAGCTCACCGCCTTTCAACCATTCGAAATGCGGATTTAATACTTGTTATGAAGAGTGGAACGATTATCGAGCAAGGAACTCATGATGAATTAATGAAGAAAAAAGGGTTTTATGAAAAACTTTATATGAGTCAGTTCCAGAATCAAGCTTAAAAAAATATTTATAGTAATAGTAATAGCAATAGTAATAACTTTCCTGTTTTAAATCCCCTTTTATAGAGTTTTGTACTAAGAATTAGGATAAAGAATAAGTAATCAAAAAGGTAGGTTGGCTATCAAAATAATAAGCCAATCTACCTTTTTGAATATTAACCCATTAAGGAAGTCTCCCCCTCCTAAGCGAAGTATAAGCGGGGGTTAGACTTCCTTGTTTCAGTGGGAGTACAAGCACCCGTTGAAATAACAACGATGTTGCTAAGGGGTTACTAATATCCTTTGAATTAAAGAATAGAAGATATCCTAAGTTCTTTGTGTTTAGATAAATCAATGAACTGCTCGTCTACTTTTACGACCGGGCGGGATAGTTTGTTTTTATTAATCATTACGACTTCTCCAACTAAGGAATTACTAAGACGCACAGATGCATTAATATAACACTGCGCGAGCCCTTCAAGAAAAGGAAGAAGGTAGGCAGCATCGTATTTTTGGAATCCTTCTTTTTCAAAATTTTCAACAACATCAAAAGGACAAATTTCTTTACGATATACACGCTTAGCAGTCATTGCATCATACACATCAGCTATCGCTAATATTTTTCCAAAAGGAGAGATGTCTTTCGAGGAAAGTTTATTCGGATAGCCACTACCATCACAACGCTCGTGATGCATGAGAATAGCTTTCTTAACACGTGGATCAATTTTCCTATCTTTCACAAGATCATATCCCGTCACGGGGTGCTGATGTACGTGTTCGAGCTCTTTTTTATTGAGTGCTGCTGGTTTCTGAATGATATCCTTTGGTAGTTTAAGTTTACCGATGTCATGTAATAGTCCAGCAAGCATGAGCTGTTCTGCATCATGTGCATTAAAATTTAACCATGTAGCAAAGGAAAAGCAAATCAGCGCTACATTTAGAGAATGTACATAGATTTGGTCATCTAAATCTCGAATGCATTGTAACATATCAAAAGTTCTTAAAGAACTTCGACATTCCTTTAAAAGCTGTTCCACTGAATCTAGCAGTTTATTTTCATCATAGGGAAGAGAAGATGTCCCAGTTAAGGATGAAAAAGAATCTTTTAAAGTTAGAATACTACCCAAATAAAACTTTTTGAATTTTTTAAATTCTTCGGAATTTTTTAAAGCAGTGATATGCTCTGATGGTTTGGTGGTCTGTTTCTTCACTAAAGTATTTGGTATGTAAACAAAAATCTCTTTAATTGCATGAAGTTTTAGTTTCGTAATACTTTTTGTGGTCACCATCGTATTGCGAGAAAGGATACGTTCGTTCCCGCTATTATACACATCCTCCGCAACAATCATTCCAGACACAACTTGAGCTACCGGAATATTTACTACGTTCATAGATGTTTGGAACCTCCCCAAAATTAATCATACAAAATCTACCACAATTATAAATGCTCTCTATAAAATAAACAATAGTATTCTGTGTTTTTATATAGAAGTATACAATTTTTTAGTGCCGGAATATGGCATGCTAAAAAATTGTATGCTATAATAAGGAAAATAAAATAAGGCTAGAAAGGTGGAGGTATCTTGAATTTTATACATGTTGCAGATGTCCATCTCGGTGCCACTCCTGAGTCGGATCGTGGTTGGGATATAAATCGAGAGAAGGAAATCTACGATAGCTTTAGGCGTGTAACAACAGAATGTGAAGAAAAGAAAATTGACTTATTATTGATTTCTGGAGACTTATTTCACAAGCAACCATTGCTTCGAGAGTTAAAAGAAGTTAATTATATATTTTCAAAATTAACTCATACCAAGGTAGTATTAATTGCGGGTAACCATGATTATATAGGCCCTCGCTCAAACTATCAAAATTTTAATTGGTGTGACTGCGTGACTATGCTAAGTGGCGGAGAAATGGACAGTATTTATTTTGAGGAACTAAATACGGAGGTCTATGGATTAAGTTATGTAAGTAGAGAAATATTTGAACCAAAGTATGATGCTATAATACCAGGAGTGGAAGAGCGTATTAATATTTTATTGGCACATGGTGGGAATGAGAATAATATTCCAATAAACTATAAAAAGGTAGAAGAAGCTGGCTTTGATTATGTTGCATTAGGCCATTTTCATAAACCGCAATTAATTACGGATAGAATGGCTTATGTTGGTTCTTTGGAGCCCCTATCCAAAGGAGAACCACTACCACATGGATATTATTATGGTGAAATAACGAAGGAGAAAAGAAAGACGGAAGAGCGTTATGAATCAAATCTATCCTTAACCTTTGTTCCTATTGCATGTAGAGAATATATGACGAAAGAAATAGAAGTAACACCAGATATGTTTGGTACTGGGATTGTTGATTTTGCTAGGAATATAATAAACGAAAATGGAAGCAGGAACTTTTATCAATTCCTTCTTGTTGGAAAAACAGATCCTTCCATTCTCCTTGATATAGAAGATTTTTATCGGTTGGGTTATGTAACGGAGGTTTTAAATCATACCCTCCCTGATTATGATTTTGGCTCTTTATATGGGGAAAACAAAGATAATCTAATTGGTAGCTATATCCGTCGTATCCGGGAAAGTGATGCAAACGAAGACCTAGTGGACAAGGCATTGTATTATGGAATCGAAGCATTGCTTAATACAAAGGAAAGGTAGGAGCTTAGGTGATTATTAAAGAATTAAACCCTGGGCATTTTGGTAAATTTCATAATGTCAATGTGGAACTTACACCTGGGATCAATGTGATATACGGGAAAAATGAAGCAGGAAAATCAACACTTCATGCGTTTGTAAAAGGTATGCTATTTGGTATTGAAAGACTGAGAGGGCGAGCTGGAAAAGAGGACCTTTATGTAAAATACCAGCCTTGGGATACTCCAGGGGCTTATCAAGGTAGTATGGTACTTTCGGTAGATGGAGAGGATTATCGTATAATCCGAAGTTTTTATAAAAAGGAAAGAAGTATTAAGATAATACGGGAAAGCACTGGAAGAGAATTAACCGATGCAGAGCTAGGAGTAAGTGCCATTATTCCAAAACTTACGGAAAGTATCTATAGAAATACCATTAGTATAGAGCAGTTAAGAGCCAAAACAGAATATGAACTTGCAGAGGAATTAAAAAACTATATAACAAACCTTTCTATGTCTAAGAGCAAGGAGGTTGATGTAAATGGTGCTATTAGCTATCTATTAGAAAAGAAAAAGAAATTAGAAAAGCGACTTCCCGATGATAGATTAGCTACATTAACTAGCGAATTAAAAGAATTACAAGATACTCTTAAAAAGTTAGACGATTTAAGCGGAGAGCTTGCTGAGTTAAAAAAGAGGTCAGAATACTTAGAAAACAAACAGAAGGAATATAATCGCAGTACCAATCAGGAAAGAATGAAAAAGGTTGCGTACTATCCTGCTATCCTTGAGAAGTTTAATCGTTTTTTGGAGATGAAACAATCTGCAAAAAATGCTGAGGAAAAAGTAGAGGGTTTAGGAGAGAAGACAAAAAAACAAGCAAGTGAATTAGATAGCAGTAACACCATAGGAGAGCATCTAAAAGAGCTTGGAGAATTGCGTCAAAGAAAGCAAGAGCTCGAAGAGGAACTTAAGGAAAAACGACAAGAAATTGAGCCTCATCTAAAGCAGGGTAGTATCTCTGGGCGTGTAATTGGTGTAATTATTGTAGTTCTAGGCTTAGCAATTTCCTCGATACCGTTTCCTTTTCCTTTCATGACGATTCTTATACGCTGTATTATCGGCATTGCATTTTTGGTAGCTGGAATTTCAAAATATATATTAACAGCTACAAAGGAAGAGAAAACCAAACAAAAGCTAGAGGATATGAAAACAGAATGTGAACGGCAGATTTTTTATCTTCATAGCAAATGGCATGATATTTTACTAAGTCATCGTGTTAGTAATGAGAGTCAATTGATGGTGAAATATAACGACGTCCTTAAAAATGAAGTAGAACGGGAGCAAGCATTAGAGCGAAAGATAGAGTATCAAGCTGCAGCCAAGCAATTTCATAATAAAGCAGACGAGTTAGAGTATGAAATAATCGACTATATGAAACATTTTCTCGGTAATCCTGAGGCGTCGAAAGAATGTATGCAGGAACTTTGGCAGGAGATAGAGGAATTTAAAGAAGAAATTATCAATGAAATGAGTGCTAACGAAGAAGAACATACAAATATTCGGTCTCAGATGGAGCGTATTCGCTGGACATTAGAATCTAATGTAGAGTGTGAAGTAAAACTTGACCAAAAGCAGACGGAACAGGAAGAACTATGTGAATTAAGGAAAGAGCTATTAGAGGAAATAGAGGCAATTACTTTAGGTATTCAAACACTAAAGGAACTTTCTACCGATATTCATGATAGTTTTGGAAGCACATTAAATCAGATGCTTTCAGAAATTGTATCCTCCATAAGTCAGGGCGAGTATACTTCAATCATAGTAGATGAGAAGTTAAACGTATCCGTCCTTCACCTGGGACAATATGTTTCCCTAGATAAACTAAGTGCAGGTACTATGGATCAAATTTATCTAGCACTTCGGTTGTCAGTCGCATCTCTACTCTTTCCAGAGGAGAATATGCCAATACTTTTAGATGATACATTTGCTTTATATGATGAAGAACGAACGAAAGCAGCCTTAAAATTACTTGCTAAGGAAACGAATCGCCAGGTGATAATCTTTACCTGCCATCGTAGGGAAAAAGAATTGCTTGAGGAGTGCAAGGTTCCTTATCATTATGTTGATTTAAATGAGATAGGTAAGAAGCCTTTTGAATATGCATAGGAATTTGTATACTTAAATGAGGAACGAGAAAGAGGTAACTGAATAATCAGTTACCTCTTTCTCACTTCGATGAAACATAACTGCCTCATCCTATATTAACTTCCTAGTTCATGAAAAGGAAAAGTTCGCGAAGCGTACTCCTTTTTAGTTATCATAAACTTTTATTATTTATTATTATACTTATTAAGAACACTTTGAATACGTTCTGTTGGGCTTAAGAATTCGCTAATGGAAGCATCATGATTCAATGCATCAATTAATAATGCAACATACTTACTCATATCTGCATTGATATAGTAAGGTCTGCTAAGTAATTCCTCTGTCTGATAAACAAGGTTTGTAGTCATTACGAAATCAATCAGTCCTTGTTCGTAAGCTTCATCAAATTTATCAAGGCCATTTGTGAATAAACCAAAAGTAGCGCATACAAAGATACGTTTTGCTTTTCTCTTCTTTAATTCTTTTGCTACATCCAACATACTTTCGCCTGAGGAAATCATATCGTCTAAGATCAGTACATCTTTACCTTCTACGTCTGCTCCTAAGAACTCATGAGCAACGATTGGATTACGTCCATTTACAATAGTTGTATAGTCACGGCGTTTGTAGAACATACCCATATCAAGTCCAAGAACGTTTGCAAAGTAAACAGCACGTCCCATAGCACCTTCATCAGGGCTGATTACCATCATATGCTTAGCATCTACTACTAAATCAGGAACATTCTTTAATAAATTCTTGATAAACTGATAGGATGGCATTACAGTTTCAAAACTCTTTAGTGGAATCGCATTTTGAACACGAGGATCATGTGCATCAAAAGTAATAATACTTTCTACACCCATGTTTGTAAGTTCTTGAAGTGCTAATGCACAGTCTAAAGACTCACGAGAACTTCTCTTATGTTGTCTGCTTTCATATAAGAAAGGCATAATAACAGTAATTCTTCTTGCCTTACCACCAACAGCAGCAATAATTCTCTTTAAATCTTGATAGTGGTCATCTGGGGACATATGATTGGTATGACCACATAAGGAATAAGTTAAGCTATAATTACAAACGTCAACAAGTAAGTATAAGTCATCTCCACGAACGGATTCTTTAATAAGACCTTTTGCTTCACCGGAACCAAAACGTGGACATTGATGCTTAATTAAGTAGGAGTCTCTTTGATAACCAGCAAATTGCATTGTTGTTGTATGCTCACCGGTGCGTTTTTTTCTCCATTCAACAATATAATCATTTACTTTCTGACCAAGAGCCTGGCTGCTTTCCAAGGCAATGATACCAAGAGTTCCTACAGGTAGGGTTTCTTTAAAATTATCTTGTGACATTGTTTTTCCTCCAGTATTGTACTAGACATAAGTTATTTGGGGTTTGCTTACGTCGCCTATAAGGGTATAAATTATAAATGATGGCAAGAGATTCTCTAGATTTCTTCTCTTGTTTTTTAGAATTATAAAATTGGCTTTTTTTATGAGAATTTCGGCCAAAATCATTCCGATTCAACCACTTCCGAAAGCTATATTACTATTATCCTCTTGTTTCGTCAAGATTAAACTCAACTTTTCGAGTGTTTCTTTAGAAGTTTCTGCAAACGAATGTCATCTCCTACAATTTTTAACAATAAATAGTTGCTAGAGATTCGAGAAAATATTCGCTCACTATAATTGGTTTTTAATTGGTCAAAAGACAAATTCGTTGAGATTACGGTTGAATTTTGCCTTAGGTGTCTTTCGTTGATGCATTGATAGAGCTGGGAATTGATGAAGGTGTTATTCATCTCTGTACCGATGTCATCAATAATAAGTAAATCGCAGTCAAGAATATAATCAAATTGATTTCTTATGTCATCCATATCCTCAGCAGAATTAAATTTATATTTTTCTAGGATTTCAAAAAGCTGAAAGGAAGTAAGATAAATTACCGTATGTGCATGATCCATCAGTTCTTTTGCGATACAATTTGTTAGAAAAGTTTTTCCTACACCAGTATTCCCGTAAATCAAAAGATTTTGATAGCTTGTATCAAATTGATTTATGAATTTCTTAGTTTCTGTTACGACTCTCTTAATATTTTCAAGGGGCGTTAACTTTGTAGTTTCATCATAGTAATCATCTGCGTAGTAATCATAAGAGAAAATTGAAAAATTTTCATATTGAACGGAATCTCTTACGTTTGATTGATGATAGAGAATGTCTACAATCGCTTGTTTAAAACAGTGGCATTTTTCATTTTCAATATAACCGGTGTCCATACAATCCGGACAGGTATACCACATTGTTAAATAATGATTTGGATAACCGGCTTTTCTAAGGAGCTCTTGCTTTTTCAAAGAAAGCGTTTCGTTTCGTTCCTTTAAATGATTAAGTGCGGTCTCATTGCCTGAGAGAGAGAGTTTGGCACTTTGAATCGAACCATTGATGATTTCTTCATCAATCAATGTAAGCTCCGGAATCTTTGCATAAACTTCTTCCTTCCTTTTTTTCAGTTCATACTGATTTTGCAGCCTTCGATTATCGTATTCTCTTAATATGGTATTGTACTGATAGTTTTTCAGTGCCATTAAAATCCTCCATTCGTCACCAATCCGTGAACTTGGGCAACAGCACAAATTCACGGATTGGCGAAAGCACAAATTTGCAAGTGAATCATTTTTTATTACTTCCCATTATGAACGATTATTTAAAAGACGTTGCTCCATTGAGAGAAAATCCTCTTCGGAGTACTTTCTTTGAGGAAATGCATTAAATCGGTTGTTTGCAGTAGGTTGTTTTGTGGATGCAGCTTGTTTATTCGCTGCGGAAAGGGCGGATTGTTTTGCATGTGCTTCATCTAATTTTACAATATCAGCGTCGCAGGTGACTCCCTTTTTATACCAGTTCTCAAGTATTTTGTCAGCATATTTAAAGTCTGGTTTCCCTGTTGCTAACATGGTACGATTACAAGCTTCCTCTATAATATTAATATCAAAGCAAAACTCATGAAACCAACGATGCATAAACTTTTTTTCAATAGTTCCTGGAGCTCTATTTAAACCAAATGCCTTGTTGATGGAATTATAATTATTGTTGTAAGAAAGTGTTGCAGCATCAGCTTTTTCAACAGTGTCAATTCCTTCTTCTGCCCAGGAAATCGCTACCGTCTCGATATAGCTTGCACTCCTTTTATTCTTTGATACGCAGTACTCATAGAGATAAAAGATTAATTCAGCGGAAAATCCAACGCTTTCATATAAAAACAGAATTAATTGAACGTCAGTTGATTTTAATAAACGCTCTAACAATCGTTCTACTGTATTCATAATCCACTTCACTTCTTCCATCTCAGTAAGCGCTTTGATCTGTGCCTCGGAGTAGTTTGGTTTATGAATGGTAGTTGCTTTTGAATTATCCTGTTCTTTCGCTGCTGCCTCTGTTACTGCTGTCTGCTCCATAACCTCTTGTGTGATAGAAGGCAAAGTTTCCTCTGTATTTAGATTATCGTTGGATGGAAAAGTAAATGTTATAGCAGTTATTTGACGATTTGCTGCCCTAGTTATAATAAGCAATTGCTCCTTTTCCCAATAACGGATTGCACGTTCAATATCCTTTTCGGTCTCATCTAATTTTTCAGCCAAGTAAGAAAGTGAAGTTTC
Source organism: Lachnoclostridium phytofermentans ISDg (assembly GCF_000018685.1). Classification (NCBI taxonomy): domain Bacteria; kingdom Bacillati; phylum Bacillota; class Clostridia; order Lachnospirales; family Lachnospiraceae; genus Lachnoclostridium; species Lachnoclostridium phytofermentans. Next base: position 143,332 of record NC_010001.1, read on the forward strand.
TAAGGAAGGATCCTGAAAACAACGAAGTAGATAGAGATATATTTTTACGAAGGTACCATTGGCACGTGGCATGTATTCATCTAAAAATCTATTGGAAATTACAGTGATTCCTGCATCTGTGGTTGAAAAGAAAGAAATTTTACTCATAAATTGCCTCCAAGCTATATGAAATAAAAACCTTTTGGGTTGAAGTGAATTTCTTCAACCTATCCCCACTTTATGTAATATTATAAAATGTGCGGAGATTTTTAGAGGTTTCTATGTTGGTCTACCCTTGTTGCATGCACATTATAGCATACAAAAATTAAGAATGAAATAGGTCTTTTTGGAAGGAGGAGGGAATCAGATAAAATGTGAATTATGTGGATAATGTGGATAAAGCAGTGGATGAATTTTAGGGAAAAATGGGACATGCTTAAAAAAGTGGCTTAAACAAAGGGTTTTTACGAAACGAGTCGTTTCTTGTAGAATTTTAAGAAAATATAGAAAAATCCACAACCCTATCGGATAATAAATGTTGATAAGGTTGTGGATAATGTGGATAACTATTTCTGAAGTAGAGATTCTCCAATAGATACAACGTCTCCGGCGCCCATGGTTATCAACAAGTCACCGTTGGTACAATGTTCTAATAAAAATTTTTCTATTTCTGCAAAATCTGAAATATAGTAAGCTTCTTTCCCTATTTTAAGTAATTCGTTTTGTATATCCTTAGATGAAATATCACCTGGATTCTCTTCTCTTGCTGCATAGATATCAGCAAGGACTATTTTGTCAGCAAGTGCAAGCGCTGTTGTAAAATCATGAAAAAAGGATTTTGTTCGTGTGTAAGTGTGCGGTTGGAAGACACACCAAATATCTTTATGAGGATAGGATGCTGCAGCGATTAAGGTTGCTTTAATCTCCGAAGGATGGTGGGCATAATCATCTACAATTGTAATTCCATTTAGTACACCCTTACGCTCAAAGCGTCGTTCGGTTCCCTTATAAGCTAAAAGTGCCTTCTTAATTGCAGACATAGTACCACCAAGGGTATCTACAAGAGAAATTGCTGCTAACGAGTTTAATACATTGTGATCACCAATTACAGCCAGATTAATACGGTCTACAAACTTACCATGCTTATATAAGTCGTAGCTACGAAGGCCAAAGTCATCGCTGGTAACATTGCAGGCAGCATAATCATAACGATCTTTATTTTGTTCTCGCTCTTCTTCTGAGGAAAACATACCATAAGTGATAACGTTACATGAGAGGTCTTCTATCAGTTCCTCATAACGGTCAATTCCACCCCAGACCACTAAGTTTCCATAGTCAGGAAGTTTTTTTGCAAAGGTATGAAAAGAAGTTCTAATGTCTTCAATATCTTTAAAGAAGTCTAAATGCTCTGCCTCTATATTAAGAATAATAGCATGTGCAGGATTAAAACTTAAGAAGCTATTTTTATATTCACAGGATTCAACAATAAAATTTTCGGAATGACCAATACGAATATTACCTTCAATATTATCAAGAATACCACCAACTGATATGGTTGGATCAAAATTCCCTTCTAGCATCATTAAAGAAACCATTGAAGTTGTTGTTGTCTTTCCATGAGTACCGGAGACACCGATGGCATTTTTATATTGTAGCATTACCTGACCTAAGAAGTCAGCACGGTCAAGCATTGGTATGTTATGCTTTTGAACAGCTTGATATTCTACATTATCAGATTTTACTGCAGCAGTATATACTACAAGGTCGATATCCTCGGTGATATTTTCTGCCTTCTGTCCAATAAAAATGGTAATGCCTAAATGTCTTAATCGATCCACAATCTTGCTGTCCTTTGCGTCTGAACCGCTAACGGTGAAACCTTTGGTATGTAGTAGCTCAGCAAGGCCGCTCATACTAATGCCTCCGATACCGATAAAATGTACGTGAATCGGTTTGGTAAAGTCAATGTGATACATATAGAATGTCCTCCAGTCTTTATAAAAAGCGGAATATGAGTAAGTAACCGCTCTAATGCAGGAAACAATAATTCCTGATATAATACTTATGCTATAAGAAAAAAACGGTGCCTCTAGTACGAGGCCTATTTTACAAATGCATGAGAATTTTCATACAGAAATCACAGGATAGTGCAATCACTGTATTTACTTGCTATTATAACCGATTTGTATAAAATTACAATCGTTCGCTGGAAAATAGCAAATATAGGTAGATACTTATTAAGAGAAATGGGATTAGAAGAATAAAGCTAGATAGAAAATTTGGTAGATTCTTTTATATAATATGACAATAAGGGGCAGAGTATTACGTTAATGGACAAGATATATTAAGGCTACAATAGGATAATTATCAAGATGTTTTGCTAAAATGTTAAAAATACCGTAAATATTTCGTAAAAAATAGGATAGAATGTCTATGAAAATCGTAGAAAAATAGAATGATTTGATGATTTGAACAATAATTGATAAAAACTAAGAAAATAACTGGTAAATATATTCACAACTACGTAATAAAATGTTATAATGGAAATATAAAACAGCAAGGGGTGGTGGTATGATAAAAAAAGGAATAATCGTAATGCTATTAGCTGGTGGACAAGCAATTGCATTAATTATCGAGTAGTTACGGTGGGTGTATTAAAACCTCTATATTACAAGACCAATATGGATTTCTTAAATATAGACATAAGGGACTACTTTTTTAAACGGTATCCGGATGTGTATTCTAAGATTGATGACTTACCACCAGCTAATATAACGCTTCGTCGGTAGTTATGAATAGCTTAGTTTCCAGCGGATGTATTTATAAATGGCATGGAGTGTATATACACACTCGAAGAATCCGTGCTATTTAAAAAGGTATATGTAGGAAACAACTGCACCATAAAGAACTCCATAGTTCTTAATGATGTACATATTGGTGACAATACTTACATTGAGAATTGTATTGTTGAGAGTCGTGACACGATTCAGGCGAACACGACTCATGTCGGAGAAGAAGGAAATGTTAAGATTGTCATTGAAAAAAATGACCGTTATGTATTATAGAAAGCATTTATGGTCAATGACAAAAGAATGAGTGCTAAAGGGGGATGCTGTATGCAGATCACGGATGTAAGAGTACGTAGGGTTAGTAAGGAAGGTAAGATGAAGGCAGTGGTTTCAATTACCTTAGACAATGAATTTGTAGTACATGACATCAAGGTAATTGAAGGAGAGAAGGGGCTCTTCATTGCAATGCCTAGTCGAAAAGCTGGAGACGGGGAGTATCGGGACATCGCGCATCCGATTAACTCTATCACTAGAGATAAGATTCAGAGTATTATACTAGAAAAATACGAACTCGCTGCTTTGGAAGGTAATATAGAAGAGGCAGAATAGATTAACTTAGCTAAGGAGCTAAATTAAAACTGTTTAAAAAAGTTATTCATGTCCCAAAATACAGCTGCCAAAGAAAATGGCAGCTGTATTTTTAGGCTATGGCCTGATGCCTTTCGGTATTCTGGGTAGCTGTAATAAAAGGAAAAAATAAAATATTTTTGGGAATTAAAACCTATGAAAACTTATGAAAACTTATTGAAACTTTTTGGAGAATAGAGTACTCTATATATAATGAAGATGTTTTTAGAGTAAATCTTCATGCTTTGATAAGTAACAATATGGATAGAAAAAATGGCATGAAAGTTTACAGAGGTTCTCGCAGAGGACAATAAATGAGGTGGTGCTTGTCCCCCGTGGTAACATACAAAAGATTAAAATCACGCAAAAGTAGGCGTGACAGTTCCCCTAGTAATTATGTATGTAATAATGAAACAGATACGAAAGTGAATAAAGTAATGTAGGTAGTAGATCCCTAGACATAAATTTAACGAGCTATGAAAGACTTTAAAAGCATAGTGGATTTACCAATGTTCTGATAAGACAAAGAAACATCCTTTTGACGCTTACAAAGATGTTACAGTAATAGGCATAAGAGTGGAGGAAGCAACAGATAACTGTTAACTATTGATTAGGAAGGAAAATATTGTGAGACGTCGTAGAAGAAGAAATAGAAAATTATTGTATGCATTACAAATATCTTGGATTGTACTTGCTATTACAGCAACGATTGTAATAATAACACAAAGTAGTAAGTGGTTTGGAAATGGAGATAACGCGGAAGTGAATGCGGCAGGTACCATTGATAATAATGGAGAGCCAAATGGACCAACGGACCAAGATTCCTCCGGTGATATACATACCGGTACACCAACACCAGAAGTCACGATTACCCCTACAGTTTCACCAGAGGGAAGTGGTAATCAGGCAGAAGGAGATGGTACTGGGCAGGTTACTCCAAGTATAACACCTGGTGTGGGAGATAATGATGAGACTACGAACCAAGGAGAAACAACAACTCCTGTGGATAACGATGACTCTAGTGCATCTACCAGTAACTCTGATCGTGTAATTGATCCAGATAAGCCAATGGTTGCGTTAACATTTGATGATGGCCCATATCCACCGGTAACAAAGAGAATTCTAGAAACATTAGAAAAAAACGATGCAAGAGCTACCTTTTTTGTTATGGGAAATCGTGTGGATACCTATGGTGATACATTAAAGCTGGTTCATGATGCAGGAAACCAAATCGGTAACCATTCTTACAGCCATAAGGATTTAACAAAGCTTGATCAAAAAGGTATTGAACACGAAGTGGATTATTCCAACGAGTTAATTAATGAAAAGGCAAATGTAGGAGATGCATATCTTCGTCCTCCTTATGGAGCTAAAAGTGAAAAAGTATCTCAGTATGTCAAAGTACCTATGATTGCATGGTGCGTAGATACGTTAGACTGGCAATCAAGAGACAAGAATAAAGTATTTGAAGAGGTTAAGAGAAGTGTAAGTGACGGTGCCATTGTTCTTATGCATGATTTATATCCTTCCACTGCAGATGCAATTGAATTAATAGTTCCATGGTTAGTTAAACAGGGATATCAAGTTGTAACCGTTGAAGAAATGTTTAAAGCCAAAGGAATTGAGTTAGAACCAGGTAAGATTTATTACAATGCAAAATAATTTCTTAGAAATAGTAGCTATATGCTAAGAGTAAAATAAGGATAAGTCGATAGATTTTAGTAGAACATATTTGTTTCACTAAATCGATCGTCTTATCCTTTTTGTTCCGAAAAGCCAAAAAGATTATGTTGTAATAAGATTTCGAGTAAATTATAATAATAGAAGAGAACAAAAAGATAAATGAAAAATATAAGTAACTAAGTTAAGAAACCGCAGGTATTCCTTACCCAAAAACCATAGGGAGAGGATATGTGCGGTATACTGTGTTTGAAATAATTATATAGGATAAGGAAAAGTTGCGAAGCATACTTATTCTTGCTTACGAGGTAAATTAGCTTTTGCTAATTCATCTTGCACTCGAAATGGTACACGATTAGATAGATTAGAATAGATTATAATTTTAGTTTGCACGAAAAGCAGCGCAGAAATGAGGAATAACATGTATATCATTATAGGTTTAGGAAATCCAACAAGGGAATATGAGGCAACAAGACACAACATAGGGTTTGATGCTATAACGCGATTAGCGGATGATAATAATATTTCACTTGATACAAAAAAGCATAAAGCAATCTGCGGGAAGGGAATGATTGGTGGAGAAAAAGTAATCTTGGCAAAACCGCAGACCTATATGAATTTAAGTGGAGAAAGTGTTAGGGAATTAATAGATTTTTATAAAGTTACAAAGGAAGAGATCATTGTAATTTATGATGACATCAGTTTGGATGTAGGTCAGCTCCGAATTCGAACCAAAGGAAGTGCTGGTGGTCATAATGGAATTAAGAATATCATTGCTCATTTAGGTTCCGACGAATTTTGTCGCATTAAAATTGGGGTTGGTGATAAACCAAAAAATTGGGATTTAGCGGATTATGTATTGGCACGTTTCCCAAAAGAAGAAGAGCCTGCGATAAGAGAAGCATTAGAAAAAGTTTCGAAGGCGTGTGAGACTATCCTTAGAGATGGAGCAAAAGTAGCGATGAATCTTTTTAATAAAAAAGAGATAAACACATAAAGGAAATAACGCTAAAAGCAGCGCAGAAATGAGGTAAAACATGAAAACATTTACTGCACCCTTGCAGGAATATCGGGAGTTTCAAGTAATTGAGCAAAGCATTCAAAAAAATCAATTTCCACTCTTAATAACAGGATGTATCGATTCGCAGAAATGTCACCTGATACATGCGCTTTCTGAGGGGATTGTATGCAAGCTTGTGATTACTTATAATGATATAAAAGCGAAAGAAATCTATGAAGATTTAAAGCTTTATGATCGCAATGTGTATTTATATCCCGCTAAGGATATTATTTTTTACAGTGCGGACATCCATGGGAATGCCATAGTCAGAGAACGTATGAGAATTCTGAAGAATCTTCTAGAACGAAAACCAATGACGGTAGTGGCAACAATTGATGGAGGTATGGATAAGTTATTACCACTTGATTATCTTTCGGATAAAATTATATGTATTAAAGAAGATTCCACAATTGAAATTGAATGCTTAAGTGAAAAGCTAATTCACCTTGGCTATGAACGTCAGGGACAAGTGGAAAATCCGGGTGAATTTGCCATCCGTGGAGGAATTATAGATATCTATCCATTGACTGAGGAAGCTCCTTACCGTATCGAGTTATGGGGGGACGAGGTAGACTCTATTCGTACCTTTGATGTTGGTAGCCAACGCTCTATTGAAAGAGTTAGTACAGCAGTTATCTATCCAGCTTCTGAAATTATTTTAGAGCCAGAGGCACTTAAAAATGGACTTCATAAGTTAAATATAGAACAAAAAGAGTATGTTGGTAAGTTACGAGGAGAGCTAAAAACCGAGGAAGCTGCGAGGATTCATCAGATTGTAGAGGAGTTTAAGGAAAATCTTGAATGCTTACAAGGTTCTTTAAATCTTGATAGTTATATTCGTTTCTTTTATGATAAAACATGTTCTTTCTTTGATTACTTTGCCAATGATAGCTCTATTATATTTGCGGATGAACCAAACCGTCTGGCAGAAAAAGGCGAAGCTGTATTTACCGAGTTTTCAGAGAGTATGGTAGGACGTATTGAAAAAGGATATATCTTACCAAGCCAAATGGATGTTATCTATGACTATAAGGAATTGTTAGCAAACCTAAGTCGAAGAAACAGTGTATTAATAAGTACGATGGACCATAAGGTAATGCAACTTGCAGCAAAAAAGAAAGTGGATATTACCGTTAAAAGTGTGAATCCGTATAATAATAACTTTGAAATTCTAATAAAAGATTTACAAAACTGGAAGAGAAACGGTTATCGTGTGATTTTACTCTCTGGCTCCAGAACCAGAGCAGCGAGACTTGCACAGGATTTAAGAGATAATGAATTGCCTGCTATCTATAGTGAGGATGTAGATAGAATACCGGTAAAGGGCGAAATTGTGGTAATGCACGGCAGTGTTCACCGTGGATTTGAGTATCCGTTAATTAAGCTTGTTATTATCTCAGAAAGCGATATCTTTGGTGCTGAAAAAAAGAAGAAAAAGAAAAAGCCTAGTTATGAAGGTAAGCAGATACAAAGCTTTACCGATTTAAATATAGGTGATTATGTCGTACACGAAAATCATGGGTTAGGAATTTATCGTGGTATCGAAAAAATCGAAGTGGATAAAGTAAGCAAAGATTATATTAAATTAGAGTATGGTGGTGGCGGAGTACTCTACATCCTAGCGACTGGTTTAGATGTTATTCAAAAGTATGCCGGTGCAGATGCGAGAAAGCCAAAACTGAATAAATTAAACTCAGTAGAGTGGAAGAATACAAAAGCCAAAGTAAAGGGAGCAGTAAAAGAAATAGCGAAAGAACTAGTAGAGCTCTATGCGACCAGGCAGGCGAAGGCAGGTCATTCTTTTTGTGAGGATACGGTTTGGCAAAGGGAATTCGAAGAGATGTTCCCATATGAAGAAACAGATGATCAGCTAAGGGCGATTGATGACACCAAACGGGATATGGAAAGTAAAAAAATTATGGATCGTTTGATTTGTGGTGACGTTGGCTATGGAAAGACAGAAATAGCAATTCGTGCAGCATTTAAAGCAATTTCGGATGGAAAACAAGTTGTATTCTTAGTACCAACAACGATATTAGCGCAGCAGCATTATAATACATTTAGCCAGAGAATGATGAATTTCCCAATTAGTGTTGATATGTTATGTCGTTTTAAAACTCCAGCGCAGCAGAAAAAAACATTAGAGAATTTAAAAAAGGGACAACTTGATATCTTGATTGGAACCCATAGAGTTTTATCAAAAGATATTCAGTTTAAAAATCTAGGACTTTTGATTATTGATGAGGAGCAGCGTTTTGGTGTTACTCATAAAGAAAAAATCAAACAGATGAAAGGCGATATCGATGTTCTCACTCTTACCGCCACTCCGATTCCAAGAACCCTTCATATGAGCTTAGTTGGAATCAGAGATATGAGCGTTTTGGAAGAGCCACCGGTTGACCGTTTGCCGATACAGACCTTTGTCTTAGAGCATAATGATGAAATTATAAGAGAGGCAATCAACCGAGAATTAGCAAGAGGCGGTCAAGTTTATTATGTACACAACCGTGTTAATGGATTAGATGAGATAACAAATACAATAGCAAGGCTGGTTCCAGATGCCAATGTAGCGTTTGCTCACGGGCAGATGCATGAACATCAGCTGGAAAAGATTATGTTTGAGTTTATAAATGGTGAAATCGATGTTTTGGTCTCAACCACAATTATTGAGACCGGTCTTGATATATCCAATGTAAATACCATGATTATTGATAATGCGGATCAATTAGGGTTATCCCAATTATATCAGTTACGTGGACGTGTTGGACGTTCCAACCGTACCTCGTTTGCTTTCCTTATGTATAAAAGAGATAAGTTGCTAAAGGAAGTCGCAGAGAAGCGTTTGCAGGCAATTAAAGAATTCACAGAGCTCGGATCAGGATTTAAGATTGCGATGCGTGACCTTGAAATTCGTGGAGCTGGTAATCTTTTAGGTGCTCAACAAAGTGGTCATATGGAAGCTGTCGGATATGATTTATATTGTAAGATGCTAAACGATGCTGTGAAGGGATTAAAGGGAGAGATTAGTGATGAGGATACCTTTGATACCAGCATCGATATGGATATGGATGCCTTTATTCCGTCTACTTATATTAAAAATGAAATGCAAAAACTTGATATGTATAAGCGGATAGCTGGAATAGAGAATGAAGAAGAGTTTATGGATATGCAAGAAGAGATGCTGGATCGTTTTGGAGACATTCCAACCTCTGTAAATAATCTGTTAAACATCGCATTACTTAAGTCAATGGCGCATCAGGTGTATGTTAGTAATTTGGTCCAAAAAGGGACTGAGGTTAAGCTGTCGATGTACCCGAAAGCTAAGATAAAAGTTGAGATGATACCAGAACTTCTTCTAAAAGTAGGCAACAATCTAAAGATGATTCCTGGTGCCACACCGTTTTTTACTTATCATATGGCTAACGTGATTAAAAATCCTAAAGTTGGAACGATAGACACATTAGCAGTTTTTGAGAGTGTAAAAAATCTATTATTAGAGTTTCAAATCCTTGTTTAAGGAATGATAAATAGAAGATACCAAGGAGTTGGAGAATGAATTAATATCAAATAGGATAAGTACTTTGATGAAACTTTCCACAGCAGTGTTTTATAAATTAGATGAAACAAGCTTTAAATGCGCAAAAGCATGCGCAGGAATGGAGGATAAGATGAAAAAGATAAAGAGAATAGGCACGATAGTATTAGCGCTAACCTTAGCGACTTCCTTGTGGGCATGCAGTAAAAATAAAGGTAGTGATGTAACGAATGAAGATGGAATAACGGTAGTTCCTGAAGTGCCTGCGCAGGAAAAGCAAGGGAAAACAGTTCTTACTGTAAATAATCTAACGGTTAGTTATGAGGAGGCGGTACTATATCTTCAATCTAGAAAAGAAGAGATTGAAGAGTTATATGGCAAGGATGTATGGAGTCTTGTTGTTGATGAGGATGGTACCACCTACGAACAGTTATTAAAAGATTCGGTTTATGAAGAGATAGAATACTTAATGCTTGTTTGTTCTAAGGCAGAGGAATTAGGGATAACGTTATCAGAAGATGAGTTGTTGGATGCTGATGAATTTACAGCTGACTTTACTAGTAATTTTTCTCCGGAAGCATTGGATTACTACAATGTGAATAAAGGGGTTGTAAATAAGATCTATAGAGACAATATGCTTGCTAATAAAATATATGAAAGTCTAACCTTAAATGTGGATACGGAAGTATCTGATGAATTAGCAAGACAAGCGGTATTTCAATATATCCTTGTTGGAAAGTATGGATACGATGCCAATGGAAATCGAATTGAATACACAAAGGAACAATTGGAGGAGTCGAAAACTCGTGCGTATAAATTAAGAGAAGAAGCACTTGATGCAAAAAACTTTTACGATTTTGCAGCGGCGAATTCAGATGATGAAAACGAAGTTGAAATTACAGTTGGAAAAGGCGATATGAAGGAAAATCTAGAGAAGGTTGCATTTGCATTAGACGAAGGAGAAATCAGTGATGTTATTGATACTGCAGATGGCTATTTTATCTTTCGTTGTGTTTCCTTATTAGATCGTAACGCTACTGATAGCAAAAAGGAAGATATCATCATAAAGCGTCAAGAAGAAGCATTTGATGTAGAATACAATAAATGGCAGGGAGAGAAGGAAGTTAAGTTAAATAAAGAGATCTGGAACTCCATTGATATTACCGGTGAGTTAGTGAAATAAGTGTGAAGAGAATTTCTAAGGTGCCAAAAGACGCCACCTAAGAATTTTAAAACTTCACACTGGAGGAATAAATTAAGGGGGTGGGAGTATGATAGAAATCAATCATTTGACCAAAATCTATAAACTAACGAAGCGGCAAATGAGGCAGTTAAAAACAAAAGAGAATTTAAAATGTGCAGTGGATAATGTTAGCTTAACTGCAAAACAAGGGGAGATTTATGGATTGTTAGGTCCTAACGGTGCAGGGAAAACGACAACACTTCGTTGCGTAGCCACCCTGTTAAAGCCAACGAAAGGTTTTATTAAGGTGAATGGCTTTGATACAATTACGCAATCAAAGAATGTTAGGGAATCCATTAGTTTTCTAACGAATGAAATAAAGTTAGACCCGCAATTCTCTGCAAAGTATATGTTTCATTTTTTTGCTAATCTTCATGGAGTACCAGAGAAAGAATCGATAGAGAGAAGGGAAAAGTTATTCCATTACTTTGGTATCACCCCCTTCCAAGACAAAAAGATTGAAGAGTTATCTACGGGTATGAAACAAAAGGCCGCGATTGCGGTATCTTTAGCCCATGATCCTAAGATTATAATTTTTGATGAGCCTACGACTGGACTTGATATCGTAACTGCAAGGAGTGTAACTGATTATTTAAAGGAGCTCAAAAATGAGGGAAAACTTATCATTATCTCGACCCACATCATGAGTGAAGCAGAAAAGCTGTGTGATAGAATTGGAATTATCATTCAAGGAAGAAAGGTAATGGAGGGTACTTTATCGGAGATTCTAAAAGAGACTAAGACAAATGATTTAGAAGATGCTTTCTTTCAACTATACCAAACTTATATCAAGGAGGAAGCATAAGATGAAGGGTGCTAATATTATTTTTAAAAAAGAAATGAAACGCATTTTTCAAGATAAAAAGATGATATTTAGCTTATTTATACTTCCTGCAATCATTATTATCGGAATGTATTCGTTAATTGGGGTAATGATGAATCGGATGGTTGATGATATTAAAAAGCATGAATCTATCGTCTATATTCAAAACATGCCAAAGGAATATGAGAGTTTACTAAAAACTTCAGGATTTTTAGAGGTTGCTAAGGTTACCTATCTTACCAAAGAAAGTTCCGTTAAGGAATATGAAAATAAGATCTTAAAGGAGTCAATTGATTTATTGGTATCCTTTGAGAACAACTTTAATAATTCAGTGGCATCTTATGAGAAATCAGGCGATGTTATTCCTAAGGTAACACTATTTTATAATACTACAGGGAAGTACTCTACAGAGGCTGAGAGCAATTTTCGAACTTTGGTGCTAGAGCCACTACAACAACAGTTATTAGCGAAGCGTTTGGGTAATCTTGAAGTTTTGCAGGTATTTCAGATTGCAGAGAAGGTAATTGTAGATGCAGATAAACAAAATGGACAGTTTTTAGCGATGCTGTTACCATATATGATAACATTTATGCTATTTGTCGGTGCTATGAGCCTTGGTGTAGATGCCATTACTGGTGAAAAAGAACGCCAAACGATGGCGAAACTCTTATTAACACCGATTAACAGAAGTGAGATTGTTTTAGGTAAATTAAGCTCTCTTGCTGTGCTATCCAGTATTTCTGCCGTAGTATATGCCATTTCCATGATTATAGCGATGCCGATGATGGAAGGGAATATGGGCTCACAGGGGGGGGCGATTAGTGTACGATTTGGAGTGACGCAGGTAGTAGCGTTATTCATAACTATGATTGTTATGGTCTATTTGTATGTCGGATTGGTTGCCCTTGTTAGTGTATTTGCAAAGACAGCGAAGGAGGCAAGCTCCTACATATCGCCACTTTATATCGTAATCATTGTGGCCGGTATGCTGACAATGTTTCAAGGAGGAATAGAAAAGCCTCTTTATCATTATGCAATTCCGGTATATGGTAACTCACTCGCAATTCAAAATATTATGACAAATGAACTTACACTAGCTCAATTTCTCATATCCAGCTGTTCTACGTTAATCCTTGCAATTCTTGTAACGATAGCAATTGCAAAAGCGTTTAATAATGAAAAGATAATGTTTAATGCATAAGTTGTAGGTAGGGAATAAGTATAACATGCAATAGGTGACCTTATTGATTGAAAATCAACGTTGAATGTGCTAAAGCAAGCGCAGAAATGGAGAAAAGAAATGTTAGAGAAAAAAGAAACTTCAATGCCACTGGAACAATCTCAATTGCATAATCATGACGGAAGTCTTACGAAGCTATTGCACGACATTCCACAGGAGCATGAATTCTTAATGGCTGCAGAGGTTTTTAATCAACTAAGTGATGGCACAAGACTTCGAATTCTTTGGCTATTATGCCATAGCGAAGAGTGTGTAAACGATATAGCGGCTGCAGTTCGTATGACAGCACCTGCAGTATCACATCATTTAAAAACTTTAAAACAGAATGGGATTATTAAGAGTAGAAGACTAGGAAAAGAGGTCTTATATACATTAGAAGATACGCCAAAGGCAATCTTAATTCACAAGATGGTGGATAGCATCTTTGAGATCAATTGTCATACTTCAAGATAGGTTTTTAGCTTTTAATTTTGACTGTGAAAGATAGAAAGAGGAATCCAAGATGGAGGAACAGAGGAAGAATAAGAATGCAATCCCTAGGTATCAGCAGATTGCAGTGGAGATAGCATCAAGGATCGCAAGTGAAGAATATAAAGTCGGAGATAAGATATATGCTCGTTCTTCTATTGCAGGGCAGTATGGAGTTTCTCCGGAAACTGCCAGAAGAGCTATTTGTGTTTTGTGTGACTTAGAGATTGTAACATCTGAAAAAGGTAGCGGTGTTACAATTAAGTCAACTGAAAATGCGATAAAGTTTATTAAGCAGTACAACAAACGCCAAACGATTGATACAATCAAAGATAATATCCAACAAAGTATTATAAGGCAGAGAACGGAAATGGAAGTTATGAACCAACATTTGACGGAACTTATTTCTGCTTCTGAGCATTTTCGTTCGTTAAATCCTTTTATGCCATTTGAAATACTGATTACGAAAGAGTGTGTCTTTCTTGGTAAAACGGTAGCAGAATTACAATTTTGGCAGCATACTGGCGCTACTGTGATAGCAATTCGTCGAGGGGATGAAACCATGGTTTCGCCTGGTCCATATACTCATATTAAAGAGCATGATATCCTATATTTTATTACACAGGATGATGCTCCGTATCGAGTTAAAATTTTTTTATATCCAAATACAACGGAATAGTTAAGATAAAGCACTCACATATCGTCTCTGTAAAGTAGACAAAGAAAAAATATATATTTTGTACCGCCAATCATCTAGTCATGATTGGCGGTTTTTTTGCTCCATGTATGGCGCATATCTACCTTATTAACGAGCTACTTTTTATATTCTAGTGATCATATAGCCAAATTTCAATTTTATATAAATACAGTTTGTAATCTTAGGTATCGTTATATTGTTATCTGTTGATACTATATTTTAAAGCAATTATTTATTTTTTGCTTTTTATTTATTGCATACCATATCTGTAAATAGATGTAATATGCAATGGGAAAACGTGTAAATTATTTGATAATACACATGTGAAATAAGGATTTTTCTTGACATAGTAACAACTTTATATTAGTATTGAAGTTGTTACTTCTGTAAAAGAGGTATAGAGAGATATAATCTTCTCATAGAAAGGTTCTTTCTTTAGTGAGTTTTTTTCTCTCAAAATGTTTGTGTCTGAACTATGGTCACAAATAAAAAGTACGCAATAGACAGCGTAGGAATGAGGTGACTCAATATGATTAAATTTACTAACATAACAAAAAGTTTTAAGTCTAATAAAATACTAAAGGATGTTACTTTCAACATTGATACTGGTAACTTAGTGGCAATCATTGGTGAAAGTGGTTGTGGAAAAACAACATTGCTAAAAATGATAAATCGACTCATCAAGCCAACGAGTGGCTCTATTTCAATTGATGGTGAAGATATTCTATCTTTAGATGAGGTATCGTTACGAAGGAAGATTGGTTATGTAATTCAGCAAACAGGATTATTTCCACATATGACGATTAAAGAAAATATAGAGATTATACCAAAGATTCTTAAAGTAGATTCTGCAGAAATTATGGAAAATACAAAGAAATTGATGAACATGGTAGGCCTTGATTATGAGAATTTTATTGACCGATATCCATCAGAATTAAGTGGAGGACAGCAGCAAAGAGTTGGTGTGGCGAGGGCCTTTGCTAATAACCCTGATATTATATTAATGGATGAGCCATTTTCTGCACTTGATCCGATGACGAGGTCTGATCTACAAGATGAATTAGTAGAATTACAATCTAAGTTAAAGAAAACGATAGTTTTTGTTACACATGATATGGACGAAGCGATAAAGATAGCAGATAAGATATGTATTATGAGAGAAGGACGCGTACTTCAATACGACACGCCAGAAAATATCTTAAAAAATCCAGTTGATGATTATGTCTCAAACTTCGTAGGTAAAAACCGAATTTGGTCTTCTCCGGAATTTATCAAAGTGCATGACTTTATGATGAATAAACCAGTTACAGCAACAAAAGATCTCTCAATTTTAAAATGTATTGATAAAATGCGCCAAAAAAAGGTTGATAGCCTTCTAATTATTAATCCAGATAATCATCATTTGCATGGCATTTTGAAAGCTAGCCAGATAAGGAGTATTGGAGATAGGACACAATCTGCAGAAAACTTCATGGTTACAGACTTCCCAACATTAAATCCCGATAATACCATAGTTGATGCATTAAAGTTAGTAACAGAACAAAAAGTTTCAACAATTCCAGTTACCAAAGAGGATGGATATTTGGTTGGTTTAGTAACTCGTGGTAATTTAGTTACCACACTAAGTCAGCAGTACTATAACGGTGATGAGGAGGTGGATGTATGAACTTCATAGAATATATTACAAATAATTACGAGCAAATATTAAGACTTCTATTGGAGCATATAAAACTTACCGCAATTTCTGTTGGTTTTGCCATATTGATAGGGGTACCGTTAGGAATATTAATCTCTTATGCAAAAAGGGTGAGTAAGCCAATTTTAATGGTAGCAAACATAATACAAGCAATTCCTAGTATGGCATTGCTAGGCTTTATGATTCCATTTTTAGGGATTGGTATGGTTCCAGCAATAGTAGCTGTTATCTTGTATTCTCTCTTACCTATCATTAAAAACACATATACTGGAATCGATAATATCAATCCACAAACATTGGAAGCTGCAAAAGGTATTGGATTAACCCCGTTTCAGGTGTTGACCAAGGTTCAAATACCTCTTGCATTACCGGTTATTATGGCAGGTGTAAGAATTGCTTCTGTAACTGCAGTCGGCTTAATGACTATGGCTGCCTTTATAGGTGCAGGAGGACTAGGGCATCTTGTCTTTTCAGGAATTAGAACAGTAAATAACAATCAGATCTTAGCTGGAGCGATCCCTGCATGTTTACTTGCATTATTAGTTGACTTCTTGCTTGGACTTGTTGAGCAGTTGGTAGCACCGATTAGTTTGCAAAAAGGTGAAAATAACGTGAAAAAGAAAAAGCGTGGTATACAAAAAGGCATTCTTGCAGGAGCAGTATTTGCTATTATAGCCATTTTTGTTTTTACTGCAAAAGGAACAAATGCAAATAATCAAAAAGTTATTACGATAGGCTCCAAAGATTTTACAGAGCAGGCTATCCTTGGTAATCTTGTTGCAGATCTTATTGAAGGCAATACGGATATTAAAGTGAATAGAAAGCTTGACCTTGGTGGAACGCAAGTTTGTTTCTCAGCTTTAAACAAAGGTGAGATTGATATGTATGTAGAATATAGTGGAACAGCATATTTAAGTGCCTTAGGTCATACAGAAAAGAAAGATAAAGACCAGGTATTTGATATTGTAAAAGATGAATTCAAATCAAAGTATAATATTGATGTTCTAAAACAGATGAATTTCAATAATACCTATGCATTAGCGGTAACGAAAGAGGCCGCAGCGAAGTACCAACTTAAGAATATAAGTGATTTAGCAAAAATTGCCCAAACGATGAAATCTGGTACAACTTTTGAATTCTTAAACCGAGAAGATGGATTACCTGGCTTACAAAAGGAATATGGATTTACCATTGGAGAAACCGTTGCAATAGATGGGGCTCCAAGATACACGGCACTTGTAAATAAAGATGTGGACATAATAGATGCTTTTACTACAGATGGGTTATTAAAAAAATTCGGATTAGCTGTGTTAGAAGATGATAAAGCATTCTTCCCACCTTACTATGCTATGCCAATTGTTCGTTCGGAGAGCTTAGAACAACACCCAGAGATAATACCACTCCTAGAAGAGTTAGGGGATGTATTAACGAATGATATTATGCTTGAACTAAATTATCAGGTGGATGAGCTGCAAAAAAGCCCTGAAGCTGTAGCAAAGGAATTTTTGAAGAATCAAAATTTAATTCCTTCAAAATAATAAAAGAAAGACAATCTATAAACGGCAAGCAAGCTTAATATAGATTGTCTTTCTTTGATTTATAGGAAATTGCGGTGCAATCTCCTATAAATCAAAAACTCTCCGAGGGATGCGCACTCACCCTACGGGTTCGGCGCGACAAGGTGACCTCGCCTCTAAGTTTCAGACCTGATAAGCCTGGAGTGGCGAAGCCACCTTGTTTTTATAAAATTAACATTTTTCATATTGACAGCATAAGATAATGTGTTATAATAAAATCAATTAAATGATTGTTTAATTGTTCAACTGTTCAACTATTTTAAATAGAATTAAATTTTAAATAATTTAGAATAGTTAAGAAGAAAAGAATGATGCTAGGGAAAAAGAATTTTCAGTTGAGCTTCATCTTTTGAACATATGCGTTAAGTACGCTAGGATTTGAATAAAAAATGAAAGAAGAAGAGGAGAATCGGTATGAAAAAAGTAGTTAAACTAGAAAATTTAGATTGCGCAAATTGTGCAGCAAAGATGGAGGATGGAATCTCTAAAATTGCAGGAGTAGAGAAGGTTACAGTAAGCTTTCTTATGCAGAAGATGACAATAGTTGCATCAGAGGAACAGATGGAAGACATTTTAAATCAAGCAGAGAAAATTATTCATAAACTTGAACCAGATGTCGTGATAAAATAATAATTCAAAAGTAAGAAATCTAATTTAGAATAATATACAGTAATAACATAATTTTAAATAGAAGTAACATAGAAAGAGTAGGAGGTAGATCAATGAAAAAGCATAAAAAAAATTTAATTCGAATTATCATCAGTACTGCAATATTCTTATTGGCAATCCTCTTGCCATTACCTAAGATTGTAACCTTAATATTATATATTGCCGCTTATTTACTCATTGGCTATGATGTTTTATGGAATGCGTTTCGAAATGTAATCAGGGGGCATGTTTTGGATGAGAACTTTCTCATGTCAATCGCAACCATAGGTGCATTTGCAATTGCTAAATATGATGAGAGTATTTTTGTTATGCTATTTTATCAGGTAGGAGAACTTTTTCAGTCCTATGCAGTTGCGCAGTCTCGTAAGTCCATTACAGCACTTATGGATATACGACCAGATTATGCGAATTTAGTAAAGGATGGAGAAATCCAAGTAGTAGACCCAGAAGAGGTTATGCCGGGAGATCATATCTTAATTAAACCTGGTGAAAAGATTCCATTAGACGGTAAAATCGTGGTTGGCCAGACCTCCATTAATACCAGTGCCCTTACTGGTGAATCACTTCCAAGAGAATCTTCGGTAGGAGATGAAGTGATTAGTGGATGTATCAATTTAAATGGTACGATTGAGGTAGAAGTAACGAAGGAGTTTGAAGAGTCTACGGTTTCAAAAATTTTAGAGCTTGTAGAGAGTGCTAGTGACCGTAAGGCTAAGAGCGAAGCATTTATTACGAAATTTGCGAAGTATTATACTCCTACTGTTGTAATCTTTGCAGTGTTATTAGCAGTAATACCACCAATATTTGTGCCAGGTGCGTTATTTTCTGATTGGTTATATCGTGCTCTTATTTTCTTAGTTGTATCTTGTCCGTGTGCACTCGTAATCTCCATTCCGCTTGGATTTTTCGGTGGTATTGGAGGCGCTTCTAAGAAAGGGATCTTGATAAAGGGTAGTAATTATCTAGAGTCGCTATCGAAAGTTACAGCAATTGCATTTGATAAGACTGGTACCTTAACAAAGGGTAACTTTGTTGTCCATGATATTGTAACGGATTCCTTATCGAAAGATGAGTTACTAGAAGTGGCAGCTCTTGCAGAAAGTCATTCAAGCCATCCAATTGCAACATCGATTCGAGAAGCATTTGGAAAAGAACTATCTATGGATCGCATTCGTGAGGTACAAGAGGTTGCCGGATTTGGAATTTCTGCTATCGTAGACGGAAAGCAGGTTTTTGCAGGAAATAGGAAGATGATGGCAGAGCAAAATATCGAGGTTAAGCAGTTATCGGAAAACATTCCAATTGGAACAACGATTCATATTGCTATCGACGGTAATTATGCTGGTTATCTTGAAATTCGAGATGAGATTAAGTCAACAAGTAAGGCTGCAATAGAAGATTTGAGACACAGTGGAGTTCATTCACTCGTGATGTTAACAGGAGATGCTAAGGTTGTTGGTGAGGCTATTGCAAAAGAGCTTAACTTAGACCATGCATACACCGAGCTACTTCCAGCAGATAAGGTAGAAAAGTTTGAAGAGATGTTAGCAAAACGTGGTGAGAAAGACCAGCTTGCATTTGTTGGTGATGGTATTAACGATGCTCCGGTTCTTGCTAGAGCGGACATTGGAATTGCAATGGGTGGTCTTGGCTCGGATGCAGCGATTGAAGCAGCTGATGTTGTTATTATGGATGATGACCCAGAGAAGTTGGTAACAGCAATTAGAATTGCTCGTAAAACGCTTCGAATTGTAAAACAGAATATTATCTTTGCTCTTGCTGTGAAAGGTATTATCTTAATCCTTGGTGCAGCTGGATTGTCAAATATGTGGGAAGCTGTATTTGCAGACGTTGGTGTCTCTGTAATTGCTATATTAAATTCCATCAGAGCCTTAAAAGAATAGCATTCTCCTTAGAAGCAAAATGATACCTTGAGAATTCTTATTCTGAAAGTAAATATATATACCGGTGAAAACCCTAAATCCTTTGTATAAAATACAATTGGTTTAGGGTTTTTATCGTGACAAAAGAATAATCGTTAAGCGTATTTTTTCTTATTGATAAAAAAGGAGTGATTTATCACTTAAGAATAATAACTGGATAATTTAGGTTACGTACGGTATAATGAAGGTAAAATTTAACTCGGTAAATAACATAAATTAAAATCTTAATTAAGATAGTTACGTGACTTGCTCCCCACCACTTAAATCGCATATTTTGAGTGGGGGCTTAGTCTTGTAAGTATTAGATAAAGGTTAACACGCATCAGTCAGGAAAGGGTTTTAAGATGAGCAGAAGTGAAAAAGCGGTATTTACGAATTTGTGTATGATAACGAATGGTGATGAAATTTTAGTTCAAGAACGTAAGAATAGAGATTGGCCAGGAGTCACATTTCCAGGAGGACATGTTGAGGAAAATGAATCTTTTGTTAAGTCTGTAATCCGAGAAGTCAAAGAAGAGACCGGTCTAAGTATCAAGAATCCTATTTTATGCGGAATAAAACAATTTCAGACAAGAAAAAAGGAGCGGTATGTGGTCCTGTTTTATAAAACGGATCAGTTTGAAGGTAAGCTAACGTCCTCTGACGAGGGCGAGGTATTTTTTATACCACGTACCGACCTTAATAAGTATGTTTTAGCAGAGGATTTTGACCTTATGCTTAAAGTGTTTGAGTCAGAGGATTTAAGTGAATGTATTTATCAGAAATCAGGGGATGAGTGGGTATTAGAGTTACTATAGTCAAGTGTACAATGTAAAAAGACCATTTGCTTTAACTTTGCTACGTTTTATCTTATTATACGAAATGTGCAGACAGGAGAAAGGATAACTATGGAGAATTTAAGAACAGGTGATTCGAACCAGATCACCAGAGATTATTTTGATTCATTGCTAGTTGAAATGAGACATATTGACTCAGTAATACCATCCACAACACTTGAGCTTTATGGGGAAAGATTTGATACCCCTGTTATGATGGCAGCTTTATCACACTTAAACAAGGTTCGAGAAAACGGTATGGTAGAGATGGCTAGAGGAGCTTATCTTGCAAATGCTGTGAATTGGGCTGGTATGGGGGAGGAAGAGGAACTAGAAGCAATTACAGCGACAGGGGCAAAAACAATTAAAATCATAAAACCTTATGCGGATAATAAGATTATTTTTCGAAAAATTAAACATGCCCAAAAATGTGGCGCATTGGCAGTCGGAATGGATGTAGATCATTCCTTTTCAGGAAATGGGAAGTATGACAATGTTCTGGGTCATCCAATGACTTCAAAATCCTTAGATGAGATTAAAGAGTTTGTTAAGTCAACGGACTTACCGTTCATAATAAAAGGTGTGCTTAGTGAACAAGATGCATTAAAATGTCTTGAAGCAGGAGTGAAAGGTATTGTAGTTTCACACCATCATGGAATCATGAATTATGCGATACCTCCACTAAAGATTCTTCCTAGAATTGCTGCTATCGTAAATAAGCAAATTCCAATTTTTGTGGATTGCGGTGTTGCTAGCGGAATGGATGTCTTTAAAGCGTTGGCGCTTGGTGCTACCGCAGTATCTGCAGGTAGGATAATAATGGATCCTTTATCAAAAGACGGTGCAAATGGTGTAAAGGATACTATTATAAGAATGACAGAAGAACTGGCTGGTGTTATGGCTCGAACTTGTTCTTGTGATATGAAGCATATTGACCCTTCTGTTATTCATAATAAGTAAATTCGCTTACTAATTTAAATGATGTAATAGGGTTTAAATGTTTGAAATAGAGTTTAAACGTTTGTAATAGAGTTTAAATGTTTTAATAGAATTTAATCGTTTGCAATAAGCTTAATCTTTTGCAATAAGTTTAATCTTTATTGGTTTTAGGTGGTCGGATGATCACTTATTGTTTGTATCAGGGCTTTTTATAAGGGAAGGAGAATTGTTATGAGAATTGGCGGTGGATTAGAGAAACCATATTCGAATCCCGAAGAATGGTATCAGCTAGTGAAGGAGCTTGGATACCGAGCAGTACTGTCACCCATTGATTATAGAGCGAGTCAGGACGAAAAGAAAGCGTATCAACAATGTGTGAAAGAGCATGATTTGATTATAGGTGAGGTTGGGGCATGGAAAAATGCAATCGCTTTCGATGAGTTAGAAAGAAAAGAGGCTCTTACCTTTTGTAAAAATCAATTGGCATTAGCAGAAGAACTAGGAGCAAACTGTTGCGTCAATATCTCTGGTAGTCGTGGTGAACTATGGGATGGCTGCTATAAGGAGAATTACCAGAGCGATACCTATGCTCTTGCTGTAGATAGTATTCGAGAGATTATCGATGCAGTAAAGCCGACGAGAACTTTCTATACAATTGAACCGATGCCATGGATGGTTCCAGATTCACCAGATGAATATTTGAAGTTAATTGACGATGTGGACCGTAAAGCATTTGGGGTACATCTTGATTTTGTCAACATGATAAATTGTCCTAAGCGTTATGTCTATCATGAAGAATTTATCAAAGAATGTTTTGAAAAGTTAGGGCCGATGATTAAGAGTATTCACGGGAAGGATGTATGGATGGAAAATAAATATACAACTCTTATTCATGAAACCATGCCGGGGAAAGGAATTCTGAATTATCAATTGATTACACGTTTATGTGAGCAGTTAGGGCCAGATACAACACTATTTGTAGAGCATTTACCGGATTTTGATAGTTATAAGCAAGCGGCAGGATATGTGCGTCAGCAAGCGGTGCTTGCAGGGGTGTCACTACCGTAAGGGGCGATATAGAATCCAAATAACAACGTAAATAAAAAAGCAAAAATCATATAACATACATAACAAGTAAATTACGGAACAAAACTCATGGAAAATTAATTAGACTAAAATAAAAAAGTAATAAAAAGATGAAAAATAAAAGAGAAAAAATAAAAGAGAAAAACAAGAGAAGATATGGATAGACTGATATATATCTTCTCTTGTTTTCATTATAGTTTAATGAACTCCTGCGTCAAATCTTAAGGTATTACATAAGAATCGGTTGAACTTAGTGGTACATTATCATTGCCACTTTGTATTACTGTAATAACATCTCCGGATTTCAGCTCATTTATTGGAGCACTTATCATGGAACGGTTGATAAACTTTGTATCGTATATTTTATCATTTACTGAGATTTTACTAAATGGAGTGAAATTACTACCGGTGACAATTACCCTTGCGCTATCATCCCCAGTGGCTTCACCTTCCGGTGGAGCTGATACAAAGTGCGCTTCCGAAATTTTGATTGGAACAGTGCCCATTTGAAGGTCAGTTTTCGTATACGGATTTACCCCATTAAAGCAATCTAAGTCACCATATAACATATCATACTCGAGGACCTTTAACTCATCTAAGTAGATATCAGAATCTTTTTGTGTTTGATGAAGTTTTGTTATCAATCCATTATGAATGTCCAGGAGGTCAAGTACATGTGCGGATAATTGGTAAGCCTCTAAATCCTCATTCTGTTTTGTCATACCAAAGTTATCCCATACAATATATTCAGTCTGGAATAAGGAACCGTTCGTTAAATCGGTTTCTTCAAGTTGAAAACCTGGCAAATGATCACCGTACATAACAAGTATTGTCTCTTCCTTGCGGTTTGACAAGGATTCAATCAATTCTCCTATAAACTCATCCATCTCTTTGATTTGATTTGAATAATATAGAAGCGGATAATATAAACTATCAGAAAGATCTTCACTTAATGTTAAATTTATTCGTGGATTTTCAATAAGGGCACTATCAGGATAGCTTCCATGTCCTTGAACCGAGATGGCATAAATCAAGTCTTGATTCTTGGTTGTATTAAGTATCTGTAAAATCTCTGGTGTAAGGACCTTATCTTTTGCCCAGTTATTTTGATTACGCTCAATATCTTGCATGTATTCAATCGAAGTAAAGGTGTCAAAACCTAACTGTGAAAAGACCGAAACACGATCGTAAAAGGTAGCAACATTGTTGTGAATCGCATGAGTAGTATATCCGAGTGATTTTAAGTTATAGGAAATGCTTTCACAAGAAGTCTTTTGTAAAATTGTTTTATATGGATATTCACCAGGTCCAAAGAAATCAAGGTTCATCCCAGTAATAACTTCAAATTCTGTATTCGCTGTTCCTGCGCCGACACTTGGAACACTTAAATACCCGCTAGAGAACTTCTCTTTCAGTGCTCTATAATTAGGTATAGGGTCCTCTGTGAAGGTAACTCCTTTGATATGTGTTGGGTCAAAGAAAGATTCCAATTGTAAAAAGATAATGTTAGGAGTCTCTTTTGATGCTACTGTATCAGAGGTCGATGTAGAAAGGTCAACTGGTGGTGTTGGAGTTAGTGTTGGAATCGGTGAAGGTGTCTCCGATGGCTCTGGAACTTCAGTAGGCAAAATATCGGAAGAACTAACTATCTTTCCTTGTTCCACTCCTTCTACTATTGTATTTACAACATCGGTAGTATAAATATTAGGTTTATTAATACCGGTATTAATAACGCTATTAACAAAGCAATAAGGAAGACCGTATTGATGGTATGCGTTTGCAAGGTTACCGAAATTCCCAGCTAATACGTTAGTCTTTAGTCCAAGTTTTGTTAAAAGAGTTGAGGAAATTAAGGTAGTTGCAAAGAAGATTGTTATCTTTAATAGTGGTAAGCGGTTATCATAGCGTTTTACTTTTTTCCATACGATAACACAAGAAAAAACTGTAAGAGCGAGACCGATTGCAATAAACACCAAATGAAACCACTTCAAATAATACTGCCAAATCTGAGTAGCAGATTTCATTAATGTAATGTCAACAGCGGTAAATGGTGTTGTTCTAAATTTCAAAAGTATAAAGTCAGTAACACCAATGGCGACCCAGCTAAGAGAAACCAAATAATAAACAAACCATCTTCTCTTAAAGAATAAGGCTATGGACAGTGTTACTAAGATAATAAAGGTATTGTATATAAATACGTGTGGACTCGTAAATAAATAAGCAATGGCTTTAAACACAGAGCGGCGTGACATGATTTCAACAAAGATGTTGAGGGCTAGGGCTAAAAGCACACACTGTAAAAATGGTTTCTTACACTTAGTCTTTACTGAGTCCAATATAGATTTCGCTTTCTGTGGTATGAATTTCATATACTTGCCTCCAAGTAGTTTCCGTGAGAGTTATTAGTGTCTATAATGAATGTGATGTTCTCAATTGGATAATTCTTCGATGTTAGGGAATGAATGTAAAAAATATCCTATCCTTTTATGCTACAACAGTTTATCATATTTTGAAAAAAAAGCAATAGCGCAATTCTTAAGAATTTTTAAGTTATTATAACGAATTGTAGGGCATTTTCACAATGGATAATAAAGGTGAATATCTTACTGAAATCTGATGTAATATGGGGAGATATTCTTTTATAGAGAGTTATGAAGTAGAATATTATTCGAACAAGATTAATTTTAGTTACATAGAAATAGAAATTTCATATAAAATTAATGCAAATTAAATAAAATTTATAATTCGTTAAGAAAAATATTTAAAAAAATTTTGGTGACATATTGAAGAAATGGTTTCTTTTTCATATAATAGAACAACCATTATAAATAAAGTAACTACAACTAATTTAGTTTAGGATCATTTTTTACTTGAAATATTTAGAAAAAGGTTGTAAAATCTTAACTTAGTGTGGGTGCTAATAATTTAACGCTAAGGGTATATCAGTTTGAGGGAGAGCAAAGATGCCTGGTGAAATGGATAGAAAGCGCAACATAAAACTTATCATAAGCTACGATGGGACAAATTATAGTGGTTGGCAGAGAATTCCCAAAGCAGCAAATGGTGATCATTCTATTCAGGGGTTACTAGAAGAATTTTTATCTAAGGTTTTGCTAGAACCAATTAAGCTGATTGGCTCAGGCCGCACAGATACAGGAGTTCATGCTCTTGGACAGGTGGCAAATTTTTATTCGCGCTCCAATCTCGACGTAAATATTATAAGACAAAAGATGAATCAAGTTCTTCCGGAGGATATTAAGATACTACAAGCGAACGAAGTGGACTTAAATTTTCATTCCCGCTTTGATGCGGTAGAGAAAATCTATCAGTATATCATAGATACCAAAGAACGGGAAAGTGTATTTTTTCGTAAATATTCATATTCTTGTGGTAAGGATTTGGATATTGAAGCAATGAGGCAAGCTGCAAAATTACTCATTGGCACGATGGATTATAAGAGCTTCTGTACAGATCGTAAGGATGGTAAGTCGACTATCCGGACGATATCTGAGATAACGATAGAAGAACTACGACAGAATAGAAATCAACAGGGTATTATTTTTACGTTTCGTGGGAATGGATTTTTACATCACATGATACGTATCATTTCTGGAACACTGTTGGAGGTTGGGACACAAGAGAGAAGTGTGGAAAGTGTTAGGCAGGCTATTTTGGGGAAAAAGAGAGAATATGCCGGGATAACACTGTATCCGCAAGGGTTATTTTTAAAACAAGTCATTTATGATAAAAATAGTTAGTACTTAGGTTAACGTAATGGTGCGAGGGTGATTAAATAATGATGGGTTGCAACTATAGACAAAAGATGCCATCATTTTAAATATTTTATGAGAAATAGATTCTTATAATAGGTATAAATTCCTTGATTTTACAAACAATATAGTCATAGCAATATTTAAGTGACAAGCATCTTAGATTGAGAAGTAAATGGAGGAATATGCTACATGAAAGCAACAGGTATCGTACGACGCATAGATGACTTAGGAAGAGTGGTTATCCCAAAGGAAATTAGAAGAACTTTACGTATTCGTGAAGGGGATCCATTAGAAATTTTTACAGACCGTGAAGGAGAAATTATTTTAAAGAAATACTCTCCTATCGGTGAGTTAGGACAGTTTGCAAAACAATATGCGGATTCTATCGGTCATACGACTGGTCATATTGTTGCTATTACCGATAAGGATCAGTTTATAGCAATTGCTGGTTCCGCTAAAAAGGATTGGGTTACAAAACCAATCAGTAAAGAACTTGAGGCATTAATTAATGACCGTGAAACGGTAACTGCAGCGAAAGAAGAAAAAGGATTTATCCGTGTTTGCTCTGATGATGAAGATATTGCCTATGAAGTTATTTCACCGATTATTTGTGAAGGTGATGCTATCGGAGCAGTATTAATTCTTACAAGAGATGTAAAAACTAAGCTTGGCGAAGTTGAGAATAAACTTGCTGCTACTGCAGCTGCATTCCTTGGAAGACAAATGGAGAACTAATCTCTTAGAGAAAATAAAATAAGACAGGTTAGACATATAGCGGAGTAATTACCTTCTATGCCCGGGCATAGTACCAGTAAGGTTAATTCCTCCGCTTTTTTCGTAGGGTTAAGATTCTGTTCTACAACGGTTTAAAAAAAGATTAGTGTGAAAATAAAAACCAATTTTCACACCTAAATTTGTGCCTGCGTAATCCTCGGCACAAATTAAAATACGCAAAAAACTGCGGAGGAATGAGGTATTTATGCAGGAAAAACGTTATGGATTATTAACAGCTATTACTATGATTACTGGAATTGTCATTGGATCCGGAATCTTTTTTAAGTCGGACGATGTACTTCGTTATACCAATGGGAATATGCTTCTTGGTATCTTAGTATTTTTAATCGCTGCATTAGCGATTGTTTTCGGTTCCTTAACTATCTCTCAGCTAGCAAGTAGAACAGACGAACCGGGAGGTTTAATTAGTTATGCCGAAAAATTTGTAAACAAACGAACTGCAGGGGCTATTGGATGGTTTCAGCTTACGATGTATTTTGCTCCATTAGTAGGAGTGATTACTTGGGTATCAGGACTTTACTTTTGCCAATTGTTTGGCATTGAGAGCACGCCAAAAAATAGTAGTTTGATTGGTTTTATCATACTTTGTATGATATTTATATTGAATATTTTATCAGCTAGACTTGGTGGTGCGTTTCAGAATTTATCTATGATAGTTAAACTAATTCCATTGATATTAATTGCATTAGCAGGTTTATTCTTTGGAAAAGCACCTGAGATTATCGCAAAGGATGCAAGTGTAATGAAAGAGGCTATAGCTTCTCCTGGCTGGGTTGCTGCATTTGCACCGATTGCATTTTCATTTGATGGTTGGTCAATATCTACGACGATATGCCATGAAATCAAAAACAGTAAGAGAAATTTACCACTGGCTCTAATCTTTGCACCACTTATAGTATTACTGTGTTATGTGTTGTACTTTGTAGGAATCACCTCCTTAGTATCCGTAGATACAGTAATGCAACAGGGAAATGAGAGTACTTATCTTGCTGCAACTAAGGTATTTGGAAATATGGGAGCAAGACTGATTTTAGTTTTTGTTTTAATCTCTGTGGTAGGTACATTAAATGGTCTTGTGCTTGCTTATATTCAGCTTCCATATTCACTAGCATACCGAGGAATGTTACCTTGCAGTAATGCTTTAAAGAAGCAGTCTGAAAAATTAAATGGTATCCCAATCAATTCTGCTATTCTTGCATTTGTGCTAAGTTCTGTATGGGTTTTCATTAATTATCTTACCCAGAATGCAAACATGATTGGGGATGTATCTGAAGTACCAATATGTCTAAGTTATCTAATGTTTATCATACTCTACATTACAGTTATGAAGTTAAAGAAACAGGGTGAAATTAAGAGTATTTTTATGGGATATGTTGCACCGGTTTTAGCGATTATAGGTTCTCTTATTATAGTAACAGGAACCTTATCGCATCCATTCTTCTGGATTTTTGCTGTCCTTGGGGCGATTGTCGCGGCTTGCGGATTTTGGTATACAAAGAAATTTAGTGTTTCGTAAAAAGGATAGTAGTTTCTTGAAATAGAATCAAAAAATACAAAACATATTATAAAATTACGATGAGATAACAAAAGTTGCTATTGAAATTTTTTTGAAGGTTCGTTATAGTAAGACGGCAAGCTAGTTATCAAAGTATAAGTATCAGTCCTTTAGGACTAGAATACCAAGGAATAGAAAAGGAGCCCTAACCGTGGAAGAACTTACGACATTTCAACGAATATACGAGGTAGTTAAGGAGATCCCTTATGGGAAAGTTGCAACATATGGACAGGTAGCAGCCCTTGCTGGTAATCGCCATCTTGCAAAAGTGGTTGGTTATGCATTGCATGTGAATCCAAACCCGGTCATAATTCCGTGTTATCGTGTAGTAAATGCGAAAGGAGAAGTTTCGAAAGCATTTGCCTTTGGTGGAGTAAATCGTCAGATAGAATTACTTGAGAAAGAAGGAGTACAATTTCTCGAGGATGGAAGTGTAGATATGGAAGTATCTCGCTGGGCAAAGTTAGTGTTCTAAAAAAGCAGGCATAAAAAGAATACCTGTGTAACATACATGGATTTCTTCTTCTTAGCATATAGTTTACTAAATCTAAGGAGGAGTGATGGCCCATGTCAAAGAAAAAAGTGTTAGCTATTGACGGCGGAGGAATGAAGGGCATTGTCTCCGCTGTTTTGCTACGCAGTTTAGAGGATAGGCTACAATATCATAGCAATAATTACAAAGCAAGGATTGCAGACTATTTTGACTTAATAGCAGGAACTAGTACGGGATCAATATTAACAGCACTCTATTTGTTTCCAAATGAGCGGGGAGAATCAAAATTTTCTGCGAAAGAAGTATTAGAGAGCTATTATGAATACGGAGAGTACATATTTAAGAGACAAAAATTTTATCCATTCTGGGGACCTAAGTATACAAATAAGTATTTAGAGGAGATGTTACTAAAGTATTTTGGAGACGCAACCTTAGGAAGTCTTCGTAAACCTTGTTTAATGACCTCCTATGATACAACAACTCGAAGTGCAGTATTCTTTAATTCAGTCACAGGAAGAAAGGATGAAAATCGGAATTATCTCTTAAGGGATGCAATATTGGCTTCAACGGCAGCTCCAACATATTTTCCGCCAAGCTGTTTTCACGCAAAGGATAATTGCTATAACTGTCTAATTGATGGAGGTGTTTTTGCTAATAATCCAACACTTTGTGCATTAATTGAAGCAATGAAACTACCAGGATGTGACGGGATTGGCGATACGATTTGCCTATCGGTTGGAAATGTAAAGAATACGAAGTCCTATACCTATCAAAAAGTACGTAGATTCGGGCTTTTGCAATGGGCAGTGCCAATCTTTGATATTCTTATGGACGCCAGCGAACAAACAGTAGATTATCAATTGAAAAAAATATATAAATCCGTCAATCATCAGCAATATTATTACCGTATGGTTCTTAATACAGAAGAAGAGATACCAAAGATGGACGATTGCTCAAAAGAAGCAGTACATAAATTAACTCTTTATGGTGAAAAGTTAGCAAACCGAGAGAAATATCGTATCGATGAGCTTGCGAAGCGCTTAGTAATGGAGAAAGATAACGATAACTTTGTATTCTAAATTTGGTAATGAAATAAATTTAAGATAATAGATCAGAATTAAGCTGGTAAAAAAGTGAATTTAGGATAGTAGATTAGTGGTCCATGCTAATAATAAAATGATATAGGATAGTAAATCAGTAATTCACGTTAATAGTAAAATGAATATAGGATAGTAAATCAGTAAACCATGTTAGTTATAAAACTTCATGAATAATAATTTAAAATACCAAAAGAAGCGTTGACGCAACTTTTGGTATTTTAAATTTAAAGAATTGTTCACAATAGGAACAAACTTCTTACATATTTATTCAGTATAATAGATATACATGTGTGCTTTCTAGCAAAGGAAGGTACAAGTTTAAGTTGAGAACTTTGGTAAGTAACTGATGGAAAGTTTTTGCTGACAGAGAAATTGGCTGGGTGTTTCGATTTCCTAATTATGGAGAAAATTATAGTTGATAGATTCTATTAAACTAGTTAAAGTAAATATAGGATACTAAGAATCATGCTATTTTGTTTCGATGAACTTTCGTTTGGATTTGGAGGACATGATGAAAAATAGTCATACTATCTACTTAGAGATAAGTATAATACTTGTTGCAATATTTCTTTTTGGGTGCAGTAATGTTTCTTCAAACAAATCAGATTATGAAGGAATGGCTGAAAACCAAAAACAAAGCTCCGAAGATAATATATCAAAGGATATATTAAAGAATACTGGAGAGTCTTTATCAGCTGCCAATATGTCAGGGAATTTGATAGAAGATGGACTTTCATTTGAATCAGCGGATTATTATAAAGATTATAATGAAAGAAAAGTAAATTATATACAGTTAAATGATAGCTCTATTATATTTAGTGGAGAAGGTGCATTTGTCAGTGATAATAAGATTAGTATAAGTAAACCCGGTACTTATGTTATATTTGGCACGTTAAAAGATGGTCAGATCGTGGTGGAAGAAACGGCAGGTGGAATGGTCCATCTTATCTTAAAGAATGCATCCATTCATTGTGAGAATAGTGCGCCTATTTACATCAAAGAGGCTGGTAAAGTTGTGATTAGCATAGCACCAGGAACGAAGAATATGCTTACGGATGACTTAGCAAATCATGATAGTAAGTTAAGTGATCCGAATGCCACCATATATTGTACAGCAGACTTAACCTTAAATGGAGCAGGAAGTCTTGTTATTAATGCAGCTTATCAAAATGCCATATCTTCAAAAGGAGTTTTAAAAGTTGTTGAAGGAGACTATGATATTCATGCTGTAGGACATGGAATTATTGGGAAAGAAGCAGTACTTATTGATGATTCTAGGATAAAGATAGACTCTGGACGGGATGGGATACGTACAAACAATGACACGGAAGATTCAAAGGGACTTATCTTTATAAACCGTGGAGAGTTTGTGATAAACTCTAAGCAAGATGGAATTCAAGCGGATAAACGTTTAGTGATACAAAATGGAAGTTTTCAGATAATTACTGGTGGTGGAAGTACTGGTTCAGTGGAAAAAGAGGATAAAGAAGAACTGCTACTAAATGATTTAATGGAAATTACAGAATACGATAATAGTATGAGTGCAAAAGGTTTAAAAAGTGGAGAAGATATTCTCATTGGAAATGGTAGCTTTACTCTAGACAGTGCAGATGACACAATTTACAGTGATGGTAACATATCGATTGAAAATGGTTCCTTTACGATAGCTTCAGGAGGCGATGGTATGCATGCGGATGCTTCTTTAACTATTGCTAAGGCAAAGATTGCGTTAACATCTTCTAATTATGGAATGGAAGGATCTAAGGTTGAGATTAAGAGTGGTAGTTTAAATATTGTATCATCAGAGGATGGCATTCATGTGTCTGGTAATTTGAATAGTAACAAAGACAATGGAGATAAGGAAGAGGATACATTTATTGAAGAAAAAGGGATTCTCTTTCTTTCAGGTGGTAATGTAATGATCTCTGCGGGTGGTGACGGAATTAATTCCAGAGGTTTAGCGACAATGACAGGAGGTACGTTAATTATTGAGGGCTCACCTAGTAATGCAAACGGAGCTATAGTTTTTAATGGTGTGTTTGATATTAGTGGAGGAACATTGCTTGCAATAGGAAGTAGTGGTACGACAATGGCACCATCGATCACATCAAAACAAAGTTCTATCCTGCTCAATTTAGAGGAAACAGTAGAGGGAGAAACAGTTCTATGTTTACTGGAAGGAGAGGATAGAGTCCCTGTTATGGCATATTTACCAACAAAGTCTTATCAATCGATTGTATATAGCAGTCCTTTGTTGCTAGAAGGAAAAAGTTATACACTATCTACAGGAGGAGATACAACACCTAAGGAAGGTATGAATTTATATACTCCTAAGACCTATGAGGATGGTATAGATAACGCTAATGTTACTATTAACGGTACTGTGACCACATATGGCGAGGTGAAAGCTCCGATTAAGCTACCATCGGAAGGAATAATCGAATAGTTAGAAAGGAACAAAGGACATGAAACCAGAATATGATTTTGAACAGTTTTGTGATATCATAGAGAAACTTCGCTCAGAAAATGGATGCCCATGGGATAGAGAACAGACCCATGATAGTCTAAAAAACTGTATGATTGAAGAAGCATATGAAGTTGTTGATGGAATCAACCAGTTTACTAAGAATGGAGATTACGACAATCTAAGAGAAGAATTAGGAGATGTTTTACTACAGGTTATTATGCATAGTCAAATTGCGAAAGAGGCAGGACGATTTACTGTAGAGGATGTCATTGATGAGATTGCTAAAAAGATGGTGAGAAGACACCCTCATGTTTTTGGTGATGTTCAGGTGAAAGATTCCGAAGGTGTATTAACAAACTGGGAGGAAATCAAAAAGGAGGAAAAAAAGGGAAAGGCAGTAGAGTCCAATCCCCTTTATGTACCAAGTTCTTTTCCTGCTTTGCTCCGAGCACAAAAAATAGTAAAAAAAAGCAATAAATTTAGAAATACGGTCTATACTAAAGAAGAGCTGTTCTCTCAGATGAACAGCGAAGCAACAAGGCTACAAGCCTTATGCCACGAGGGGGCTTCCATTGAGAAACAAGAAGAGGCATATGGTGCATTACTGTATACGATGAGTGCTATAGGATTGGCTTTCAATATGGATGCAGAATCTTGTCTTACAGAAAAAATCAAAGAAGAGATATCAAAATTGGAGTCAAAAATAGGCTAAATTGATAACAGGGCCCATAGTAATGGAAATATTTAGGAGAAATTAGATGCTTAAATTATCTAAAATTTTTATAAATTTTATATTGTGTGAAAATTTATAAATGGTGTTTTATACCTATAAAAATAGCCAATTTCGGACTTAATTAGTCACCAAAAAATTCAAGTAGATAGAAATAAGCTTTTTTCTTCAAAAAACTCTGTCATTTTGGAAATAAATGCAGAAAATTCCTTGACAAATTGCCCTAATAAGTTTATAAATAGATTGAAGGTGATTTTTGAAGAAAAACCTACACCTAGTTGCCCAAGATAGAGTAAGACTCAATTATGGGGAAGCGTGATACAAGACGGACCTAGAAGCCACTCCGCTTGTGAAAAAAACTATATTTAATAATACGTTAGAGGAGGAGTTTATCCATGAACAAAGCAGAATTAGTTGCAGCTATCGCAGAAAAAACAGAGTTATCTAAGAAAGATTCAGAAAAGGCATTAAAGGCATTTATTGATGTTGTTACTGAGGAATTAACAAAAGGCGAGAAAGTTCAATTAGTTGGATTTGGTACATTTGAAGTATCCGCTAGACCAGCAAGAACAGGTAGAAATCCACAGACAAAGCAGACAATTACAATTGCAGCTTCTAAAGCACCTAAATTTAAAGCTGGCAAGGCATTAAAGGATGTTATCAACAAATAATAGATTGCAAGCAAACGATTGTAAGCAATGCTTGATTACAATGTGAACTTCTATAAATTATAGATGTTCTAGTAAACATAAGAACATAGGCTGTTTTGAGGGATTCTTCAAAACAGCCTTTTTCCATAGTTAATGTATCTCAGGTTGTGGCAGGATGGAGGATAGTTATTATGAGATTAGATAAGTATTTAAAAGTATCAAGATTAATTAAACGCAGAACAGTTGCGAATGATGCCTGTGATGCAGGCAGGGTTTTAATCAATGATAAGCCAGCAAAAGCATCAACGAATGTTAAGGTTGGAGATATTATAGAAATTGGTTTTGGTAGTAAAGCAGTTCGTGT
This sequence comes from Lachnoclostridium phytofermentans ISDg, assembly GCF_000018685.1. Classification (NCBI taxonomy): domain Bacteria; kingdom Bacillati; phylum Bacillota; class Clostridia; order Lachnospirales; family Lachnospiraceae; genus Lachnoclostridium; species Lachnoclostridium phytofermentans. Next base: position 178,125 of record NC_010001.1, read on the forward strand.
TGAGGTACTTGACGTTCAGGAGACAACACGTAAAGATGATGCTAAGGAACTCTATAAATACTTATAGTAAATGAATGCTATGTCTTTAGAATTACTTCTGTAGTTCTTCACAATAACGTCCATGCATATATATGATAATAGCAGGGTAAGTGAAATGAGGAGAATGTATGGAAGATAGCAAACAAGTAAGAAAGAACCAATTGAATTTAAATGATCGAAAGGAAGCGCTAATTACTGGTGTTCGTGATGTCCGCTCTTTTGACGATCATGAAATTATTTTAGAAACTGATCTAGGTATTTTGATGATACGAGGTAGTGATTTGCATATGGGTAGGCTTACCCTTGAAAAAGGGGAAGTAGATGTTACTGGACGTATGGACAGCTTTGTTTACTCTGAACTGAAGGGATTTACGAAGTCAGGAGAATCCGTTTTTAAGAGATTATTTAAATAAACGGAGGGATGCTTATGAATACATCCATCTTTCTAGAACTTCGGTATCTTGCAGCTGCATCCTATTGGGGAATCATATTGTTTTTAATATATGACTTGCTTCGAATACTTAGGAATACCTTTCATCATGGAAAAATAGTGATTGGCATACAGGATATTTGTTTCTGGATTGTGGCAGGCATTTTGATTTTCCGAATGATGTATTTGCAAAATGACGGAATGATTCGATGGTACAGTACAGTTGCAATGGTTCTTAGTATGGTTTTGTATCAAAAGATTTTTAGTCCACTGATTGTTGGAGGCGGTACAAAGTTTACACTATTTATTAAAAATTGTATATTGCGGTTATTAAAACTATTAGTTTCACCGATAATGTTTATAATATCTAAAATAAAAAAATTATTTCGATTTCTTTTTGGGAAAGTCCGAAAATTTGGACGTTTTCTTGGAGGAAAAGTCAAAAAAAGAACTAATATTTTCAAGGCTTGTATTAGAAAACAATTGAAAAAGCACTTGAATAAGGTTAAAATAAAGAAAAGGAAACAAGTGGAGGAAGCTCCTCCGCCAAAAGTAGAACGTCCACGTGGTGTATTAGAATTAATTACACAGCCACAGGAAAAGGGTGAGGTAAGTGAGAAGGAATAAGAAAAGAAGGAACGGTTTAAGATTAATTGGGTTGATGGTTATGATAATCTGTTTCGTAGTTCTTTACAAATCAACCGAACTGAAAAGTGAAGCTAACGCCAAGGTTCAAAAAAAAGCCGAGTTAGAGCAGTTGATCTCTGATGAGAATGATAGAACCAAAGAGATTGAAGAACGCAAGTTATATCCAGGAACAAAAAAATACATAGAAGATGTTGCTAGATCACAGCTTGGATTGGTTTACCCAGATGAGATTATATTTGAACCGGAAAAAGAAAATAAGAAATAAAGAGAAGGTATCGGATGTGTGCGATGCCTTTTTTTTGTTCACCCAGCATAGGCACAATCTAATGGGTAGTAATACTATAAAAAATGGATGAAAATACATATTGACAATAAAAACAAAACAAGTTATAATTTACTTTGTGAATTTGGCGAAGTAGCTCAGTTGGCTAGAGCATACGGTTCATACCCGTAGTGTCGGGGGTTCAAATCCCTCCTTCGCTATTTTTAATAAAAAGCACAGGATAATCTCCTGTGCTTTTTTTGTGTGCGCAGGCATGAGGGTAAGCATATGAATAAAAAAGTAAAAATGTGCTGTCGAACAAAGGAATACATAGAGCAAAATTGCTTTCAAAAGGATATCAAACTTAGTTAAATTAGGGATTCCTATGAATAATTAGGTATAAAAAAGTATAGTAGAAGGCAACTTGTGCGCAAACATTTAAAACCTACTGTTGCAGTAATGAATAAACACATAAAAAATAGAGTCACAATATGTGGTAATACTCACTTACCTCATTCTACAAGATAATGTTGTTTAAGCCATAAAGGGAGGATAGGAAGAGTTATATTAAATGGTGAGAAATTGAACGAAAAGTAATGCATAATTTAAAGTTTAACCTTCTTAAACTAATTGAATTCCCTAAAATCGATTTCCTAAGTGATACAAAAGGATAAATTGTCATAAAGTTTTTGGAATTGGTACATCAATTTGACAAACATTTTACGCCATCAGTTTTATAATCCTAAATTAAACCGCCTGTTTTATTTTTACACGAAAACGATTCATGGCAAGGAAAAGTTCGAGATCATGCTTTTTCTTGTATGAGTTATTGCAGGAAAGCAGGGAGTAATACGGATTAGGGAAGGACGGCGTTCTTATGAAGAAGAGAAGAAGCTGGTTATTGCCATTGGCAGGAGTTGTTGTTGCGTTAGTTACTTTTTTTAATGCAAGTCCGAATGTTGTAGCAAGATATCTGATTATAGCTACCATCGTTATCATATTGATAGGAATCGCGGCAGTGATTGTTGGCTTGCTGCAAGGCAGTGGTTCGGTTGACAATGGAGAGAGTTATGTAAAAGATGAATTTCAAAACACAGCACGAAAGAAATTGGAGGGTATTTCTGGGTCTATTCATAAATTGGCGTCAAGCTTTGATTATATGGCATCCCCCAAGACGGTACTAAATACAGAGGACATGCAGTTGGTACTCGAGGACATTAGTACAAACCTCTGTAAAAATTGTAAAAAATGTGGAGTATGTTGGGAAAGAAATTTTAATCAAAGTTATCAAGCAACATGGAATCTACTTGAGACCGCGAAAGGGAAAGGAAATGTAACTGTAGATGATATGCCTGATATGCTAAGACTTCAATGTATTCAGGTTCCTGAATTTGTGGAGGAGGCAAACCGTAATCTTAGTATGGCTCGCCTAAAGATGGTTTGGCACAACCGCATTGTTGAGAGTAGGGAAGCGGTAGCTGGGCAGCTTGGGGAGATTGCAAGAATTGTGAAAGACTTCTCTGGAAACCTATGCGACACCGGTGAAGTAATAGAGTTAAAACGAAGAAAAATAAATCAAAAACTTCGTGTACATAGAATTAAAGTGCAGCGGGTCTTGATGTTTGAACGGGAAAATCGAGGAATGGAGCTGCATTTAAGAGCAAGATGCAAAAACGGCAGGTGCCTGACAACGAAGGAAGCAGCGATCTTAATTGGGAATGCTTTAGAAAGGAGGTTTGTGCCTAGAGAGGATTCAAGGAATGTCATTGGGCGAGAATACGATGATTATGTCTTTTGTGAAGATGCTAATTTTAAGGTATTAACAGGTGTATCCAGAGCGTCAAAGAAAAAAGGTGAATTAAACGGAGATAATTTTTCTTTTCTCTATCCAGATAGCCAGGATGTTGTAATGATGCTATCAGATGGTATGGGGAGTGGAAGCGAAGCTTATGAAGAAAGTGAAATGGTAATTGAATTATTGGAGCAGTTCTTAGAAGCAGGGTTTCGGGAAGAACCCGCAATTAAGCTTATCAACTCTGTCCTTGTTTTGCGCACCGAAAATTGCATGTCTTCCACAGTTGATTTATGTGTCGTTAACTTATGTGCGGGGACATGCGAATTTGTAAAAATCGGAGCAGCCACCACTTTTATTAAGAGGGATCATTTTGTTGAGACCATAAGTTCGAACAGTATGCCTGCAGGAATTTTAAATCGAGTTGACTATGATACTAAGAGCAAAAAGCTTTATGATGGTGATTATGTTATCATGGTATCAGATGGGGTGATTGATTGTGTTGAAGAGGAGGACAAAGAAGGGTATTTCATAAATTTTATAAAAAATATTCCTTTTAAGTCACCACAGGAAATTGCAAATGCAATTTTATCTGCTGCGCTAGAAAAGCATGGTTATGTGCCAGCAGATGATATGACTGTCTTAGTTACTGGTATTTGGAAAAAGTAAATCGGAAGGTTGCTATTTTATAAAAGAAGATATAAAATACAGGTAACCCTCTATAGAAATAGTTATATTATTGGAGCTAAAAACATGTTCTGATAATCGATTGACGGTGCAAAAGGGCGCACCTTTTATAAGAAGTTTTTAGAATAAACTTCTTATAAGCTATAATACTAGGTTTAGAAATGGTCTTACTGAGAAAGACTTTAAGAGTACGTTAAGAAAGTTGTGTGAGGATGTAATGTTAAAGAAAGTGGAGAACTTTATAAAAGATCAAGGGATGCTCTCGCCTTTTGATACTGTTATCGTAGGGGTATCTGGAGGTGCGGATTCGATATGCCTTTTAACTTGCCTTCATAGGTTGCGTGAACAGTATCATCTAAACCTGTATGCAGTTCATGTAAATCATATGTTGCGTGGGATGGAAGCGGATGAAGATGAGGCATTTGTTCAATCTATGTGTAACAGTTTATCCATACCTCTTCATTGTGTTCGTGAGGATGTTAAGCGCATAGCAGAGCTTTCTGGAACTACGATAGAGGAAGCAGGAAGAAATTTGAGATACCTTAGCTTCGAACAGGAATGTGAACGTGTGAAAGCTCATAAAATAGCGGTAGCGCATAATCGTAATGATAACGCAGAAACGGTGTTATTTCATCTGTTCCGTGGAACGGGTTTAACTGGTATGACAGGGATTCCGAAGAAGCGTGGTCAGATTATACGACCGCTTCTTTGCGTTACAAGAGAAGAAATTGAAACATTTCTTTTCAATGAGCATATCTTTTATCGTATAGACAGCACGAACTTATCAAATGATTACACAAGGAATAAAATAAGACTTAGTATTCTTCCGATTGCAACAAATGAAATCAATGAAAGAGCGGTAGAGCACATCACATCTTTATCAGACCAATTATTAGAGGTTGCAAACTACTTAGACCAAGTGACAGAGAGGGAATTTAAACGGATTGCTACTTTATCACAAGAGAGCGTAACGTTAGACTTAAGGGAATTTACTGCTATTGAGGATTTAATAAAGCGTGAAATCCTTCGCAAAGCAATCAAATTAATTAGTGGGCTTAAAGATATTGAGTCCATTCACCTCGTGGACGGAGTGAATTTGTGTAAATGCCAAGTTGGTAAGGAAATTCATTTGCCAAATCATATTATTGTTAAGCGAGGGTATAATACAATTATAGTTTTTGATAGTCTGAAACACTCGGATAAAAATGATATGATTAGGAATAACCAACTAGACGAAATTCCTCTTACAATTAAAAAAGAGGATAGTGTCACGAATTTGTGCTGTCACCCAAATTCGCAGGATTGTGACGGAATGGAGATTTTCATGAAAAATGGTACCGTTCAATTGGTAGATTTTTTGGGAAAACGCCTTGAAATAAGGGTGTTTCCATATGAGAATTCTTTGACTATTCCAAAAAATAGCTATACGAAATGGTATGATTATGATAAAATAAGAAATGCTGTTGTTATAAGAACAAGACGAGAGGGCGATTTTCTTATGATTCATCCACAGGGAAAAACAAAAAGTTTAAAATCTTTGTTGGTTGATCAGAAAATTCCGCGGGAAGAACGTGATAAAATACCCCTAGTAACATGTGATAGTCATGTACTTTGGGCAGTGGGTGTTCGCTCAAGCGAGGCTTATCGTATAGATAAGGATACGAACTGGGTGTTATCCATTACCACAGACAGGTAGAAGTAAAGATAAGAGAAAGAGGTGCAATACAATGGCAGAAAATATAAAAGTACTCATATCAGAAGAGGAAATAAGCAAGAAAATTAAAGAACTTGGTGAAGAGATTAGTAAAGAGTATGCAGGAAAGACTCTACATTTAATTTGTGTATTAAAGGGTGGTGTGTTCTTTATGACAGAACTCTCTAAGCACATCACAATACCAGTAACAATTGACTTCATGTCTGTGTCCAGCTACGGTGATTCTACGGTTAGCTCTGGACGTGTTAGAATTTTAAAAGATTTAGACGAAAGTATTGATGGTCGTGATGTTCTTGTAGTAGAGGATATCATTGATTCCGGAAGAACTTTAGCTTATTTATTAGATTTATTAAAAAACCGCCAACCAAACAGCTTAAAACTTTGCACGCTTTTAGATAAGCCTAGCAGAAGAGAGGTTGACGTTAATGTGGATTATACGGGCTTTCAGATTCCAGATGATTTTGTAGTTGGTTACGGACTGGATTATGCCCAGATTTATAGAAATCTTCCATACATTGGAGTGGTTCAATCAGAATAACATAAAGGAGGTTTTGTATTGAAAAAGTCGATGAGGGGATATGGCTTTTACGTTATTATCCTACTAATTATTGTCTCAGCAGTCTATTTATCTGAGAGTTTCGCTAGCAATAGCTCTGTAAAACACAGCTATGCGGATTATATAGCTGATTTACAAAGCGGTTCTGTAGCCTCTGTAGATATTTTTCAGAATCAAGAGGCGCCAACCGGTCGTGTTAAGGTGAATTTGTCAGATGGAAAAAACTATACCATCTATATAACGAGTGCAGCAACAGCGGAAGCGGATGCTGCAGCAAATGGTGTTGCTTCTTACGTGCATGATATTGAGAAACCAAGTTGGTTTTTAACAAGTGTACTGCCTTACTTAATTGGTTTTGTAATTATTATTTTAATGTTTTCTTTCCTAACCAGCCAAGTTAATGGTGGCGGTGGCGGTAATAACAAGGTGATGAACTTTGGAAAGAGCCGTGCTAAGATGACGATGGATGAAGGGAAAAATACAACCTTTAAGAATGTTGCAGGTCTGGCGGAAGAAAAAGAAGAGCTAAAAGAAATCGTTGATTTCCTAAAGAATCCTAAGAAATTCATTCAGGTGGGAGCTCGTATCCCTAAGGGTGTTTTACTTGAGGGACCTCCTGGTACTGGTAAGACATTACTTGCAAAGGCAGTAGCGGGTGAAGCAGGAGTACCATTCTTCTCTATTTCCGGTTCTGACTTCGTAGAAATGTTTGTCGGTGTTGGTGCATCCCGTGTTCGTGACTTATTCTCAGAAGCAAAGAAAAACAATCCTTGTATTATTTTCATTGATGAGATTGATGCTGTTGCCAGAAGAAGAGGTACTGGTATGGGCGGCGGGCACGACGAAAGAGAGCAGACCTTAAATCAGTTACTTGTTGAGATGGACGGTTTTGGTGCTAATGAAGGCATTATCGTTATGGCAGCTACTAACCGTGTTGATATCCTTGACCCAGCGATTTTACGTCCAGGACGTTTTGACCGTAAGGTATTAGTGGGTAGACCGGATGTGAAGGGTAGAGAAGAAATTCTTGCTGTTCATGCAAAGAATAAACCACTTGGTGATGATGTTGACTTAAAACAGGTGGCTCAGACAACAGCAGGATTTACCGGTGCTGATCTTGAGAACTTATTAAATGAAGCAGCGATTAGTGCTGCAAAAGATGATAGAAGCTTTATCCTTGGTGAGGATATTAAGAAATCCTTTATCAAAGTCGGAATTGGTACAGAGAAAAAGAGCCGTGTAATTTCTGACAAAGAGAAGAAAATTACTGCTTATCATGAAGCAGGTCATGCGATTCTTTTCCATGTCCTACCTGATGTTGGACCTGTTTATACAGTATCCATTATTCCAACAGGTGGAGCAGCAGGTTATACGATGCCGCTTCCAGAAAAAGATGAGATGTTTAATACCCGTGGAAAGATGCGTCAAGATATTATTGTAAGTCTCGGTGGTAGAATTGCGGAAGAATTAATTTTTGACGATATCACTACAGGTGCATCACAAGATATTAAGGTGGCAACAAAGACTGCTCGTAGCATGGTTACTCGCTATGGTTTCACTGATAGTATTGGTATGGTGAACTATGAGAATGACGATGAAGAAGTATTTATCGGAAGAGATCTAGCACATACAAAGAATATGAGTGAAGCAGTTGCAAGTAAGATTGATGAAGAAGTTAAGAAAATCATTGATGACTGCTATAAAGAAGCAAAACGAATTCTTACAGAGAATATGCATGTACTTCATTCCTGCGCTGATCGCTTGATTGAAAAAGAGCGTATTACAAGAGAAGAGTTTGAATCTTTATTTGAAGTGCCTGAGGTAGTATAATCGAGATATGTAATACAAAATAGCACCTGAATTCACTTAAGTGGATCCAGGTGCTTAATTAATGGTCAGAAATAATTTGAAAACTCTATAAACTATGTATAATTACAAGAAAAGCGACATCTTAATATTTCCTTTGTCTTTTTCATATCATAAAGTCAGTCTAAAAAGTATTAGGTAAAAGAATAGAAATTAAAAAGAAGGAGAGTAATCATAAAAAATGGAGAATAATATAAAAATTCAACTGCGTCCTTATCAGACAAGTGATTGTAAGGAAATGTCAGAACTATTCTATCAAACTGTACACAACGTAACTGTAAAGGACTACTCTCTTGAACAAAGGATGGCTTGGGCTAATGGAAATGTAAATCTTATGGTATGGGATGAATCTTTCCAAAGCCATTATACTTTAGTTGCTACAGATGGAACCTTAGTTCTTGGATTTTCGGATATTGATGCCACCGGATATCTTGATCGCCTTTATGTTCATAAAGATTACCAAGGGATTGGAATAGCGACTATGTTATGTGATGCCTTAGAAGCTTATTACTTCTCAAATGGAAGTGAGAAGATAACCACGCATGCTTCTATTACTGCGAAACCTTTCTTTCATAAACGGGGTTATCAAATTGTGAAAGAGCAACAGGTGATAAGAGGGGGAATTTCTCTTACTAATTATGTTATGGCATTAGAGAAAGAGAATTTTTAGGATGCATTATCTTCTCTATTTAACTGCTTTACTTTGTGGTAGACAGAAGAGAAAATATGCCAGGGACAAAGAGGGAACTTTACCCATGTCTAAATTTGACATATTTTACGTGCAATAAGTAAAATGAATCGAAAATGGTTGGCATTTTTACTAAAAACATTATTAATTTATTGTAAACTTTGTGCACACTTTAGCGTTACCTCATGCTATACTAATAAACGTAAACCCCAATACATTATATAGTTTTTGCTACACCCCATAAGTAACAAAAATACCTTCTCCGAAAAGGACAGCACCCGTGAAGCTGTCCTTTTTACTTTATAAAAATCAATTCATAGATAATTCTTCCTAAGCATAATCGTATAAATATTCCTGAAATCGTAAATGAAAAAATTACCATTAAAATATTTTAATTTTTTTTCAATAAGGGCTTGTACAATGAAGATAACTGTGCTATAATCAATCCTTGTCAGTACCATGGATGGGTTCCCGAGTGGCCAAAGGGGGCAGACTGTAAATCTGTTAGCGACGCTTTCGAAGGTTCGAATCCTTCTCCATCCACTTAGCCGGCGTGGCGGAACTGGCAGACGCACAGGACTTAAAATCCTGCGGGACTAATCTCCCGTACCGGTTCGATTCCGGTCGCCGGCATCTAATATCCTACCTTAGGATATTAGATACGAAATCACCTTAAGTTTTTCTAAATATCATAGTTACAAACATAGTTACAAAAATGAGATAGCCTTTATCTCGAACATAATTCACATGCGGGTGTAGTTCAATGGTAGAACACTAGCCTTCCAAGCTAGATACGTGGGTTCGATTCCCATCACCCGCTTTTTTTGTACGCAAAAATACCAGAAAGGAGCCAGCTATGAAAATCTTATTAACTGCAATCAATGCAAAGTACATTCACTCTAATCCTGCAATATACTATTTAAAGAGCTATGCAAAGGAATATAGAGATCATATCGAGTTAGCGGAATATACAATAAATCAATATACCGATGATATTCTGCAAAGCATATATAAAAAGAGGCCAACTATGTTAGCGTTCTCTTGTTATATCTGGAATATTAGTATGGTTGAAGAGGTCATACGGGAATATCGTAAGCTTGATGCTAGTGTTAAGATATGGGTTGGTGGACCTGAGGTAAGTTATGACCCAGAAGAATGTCTAAAGCGACTTCCTGAAATAGATGGAGTTATGATAGGGGAGGGAGAGGCTACCTTTACGGAATTAGCCTCGTATTATTCAAGTACTCAAAGTAATATAATTGAAGATGCAAGAAAAACTTTATCGGACATTTCAGGTATTGCCTACCGGAAGGAAGATGGAGAGATTATCAAAACTCGTGATCGTAAACCGATGGATTTTTCCAGACTTCCGTTCCTGTACAAAGAGGCGATGGAATTATCTGAGTTTGCGAATCGAATTATTTATTATGAAACCAGCAGAGGCTGTCCATTTTCTTGTAGCTACTGCCTTAGTTCGATTGATAAAAGAGTACGTTTTCGTGATCTTGATTTAGTTTATCAAGAGCTTGGTTTATTCTTAGATAAAAAAGTAGCTCAAGTTAAGTTTATCGACCGTACCTTTAATTGCAAGAAATCTCATGCTATGGGTATCTGGCAATTTATTAAAGAACATGATAATGGGGTTACTAATTTTCACTTTGAGATCGCAGCAGATATCCTAGATGAGGAGCAACTATCCTTATTAGAAACGCTTCGTCCTGGGTTAATCCAATTAGAAATCGGAGTGCAGTCAACAAACGATACTACAATTGACGCAATCAATCGTCGTATGGACTTAAAGATGGTAAGTGAGAATGTAGCCAGAATAAAAAAAGCAGATAACATCCACCAACACCTAGATTTAATCGCAGGGTTACCGTTTGAGGATTATACGAGTTTTGGGAACTCATTTAATGATGTATATGCTATGAAACCGGACCAGCTACAGCTTGGATTTTTAAAGGTATTAAAGGGCTCCTACATGGAGGAAGTAAGTAAAGAATATGGTATCATATATAAAGCGAAACCACCATATGAGGTTTTATACACGAAATGGCTTCCTTATGACGACGTGATACGTCTAAAAGGGGTAGAAGAAATGGCCGAAGTTTATTATAACAGCGGGCAGTTTAAGGAAACCCTTGCATTCTTAGAGCATTTTATAGAATCACCATTTCATTTTTACGAAGACCTTGCAAAATTTTATGAAACTTCCGGATTATTTGGATTAAACCATAACCGAATTCGTAGATATGAAATTTTGCTTGAATTTTTAATAGAACGATTTGATTCAAATATTGTATCTGTAGCAAAGCAGATGATGATTTTTGATTTATATAAAAGAGAACGTTTAAAGACAAGACCTTCTTTTGCACCATATCCGGAGGAGTATAAAAAGATTTTTAAAGCTTATATGACATCACAAGGAACGAATAAAAAGGGTGAACAAATACATTTAGAACACTTTGATTATGACATCATAGAGGCAGCTTCTACTGGGAATATTGTTAAAAAAGACCTTTTTATAAAGTTTGATTATCAGAAGAAAACAATACTTCATGGAGAAGCGGAGTTTACCATCCTTACGCAAAAGGAAATTGAAATTTGAGTTTCACAATGTTTCACGGATACTAGCAGGCATGATTTTTAGTGTGACTGAAAGGAGTATACAAATGGCACGTGAGGACGAAATCAAAAAAAAGAGACTTAGTAAAGCTGAAAAAGAGAGAATTGATGCGATTCTAGCTTTGTTAGATGAGCATTATTCTACAGAGTATAAATGTTACTTAAATCACGAAACGCCGTGGCAGTTGCTAATTGCTACGATTCTTAGTGCACAGTGTACGGACGAGCGTGTCAATATCGTGACGAAGGACTTATTTGTAAAATATAAAAGTGTTGAGGATTTTGCTAATGCAGATTTAAGTGAATTAGAGAAGGATATCCATTCCACAGGCTTTTATCGAAACAAGGCTAAAAATATTATTGCTTGTTGTCAAACGCTACTACGAGAATACCATGGGGAAGTACCAAATGATATTGATGCTCTAACAAACCTGGCTGGAGTTGGAAGAAAGACAGCCAATGTAATTCGTGGTAATATCTTTCATGAGCCAAGTATCGTAGTGGATACACATGTAAAACGTATCTCGAAAAAACTTGGGTTTACCAAAGAAGATGACCCTGTAAAGGTAGAATATGATTTGATGAAGATTCTACCAAGAGAGCATTGGATTCTTTATAACATACAGATTATAACTCATGGTAGAGGATTATGTACTGCTAGAAGTCCGCAATGTGACCGATGTTTTTTATCACATCTATGCAAAGAAAATATGAAAAATATTAGAGTTAGGAAGTAAGAAAAATCTTAATAAAATCTACAATGTTGTATGCTTGTTAAATGAATTAGAATGGGGGTTCGGATGAATTTCTTAGCTATAGATATAGAATCTACCGGACTTAGTCCGGAAAAAGACCGAATCATTGAAATAGCTGCCATACGTTATATTGATGGTAAGCCAAAAGAACGTTTTGAAAAACTAATTAATCCAGGGTGTCCATTACCAGAAAGAATCACTGAATTAACTGGGATCACAGAAGATATGCTTGCTGGTGCAATGACAGAGAGGGAAGTAATCAAAGAATTTCTAACTTTTGCTGGAGAAGATGTACTTCTCGGTCATAATGTATCTGTTGATTTTAGTTTTATAAAAACTGCAGCAGATAGGCTTAAGATAGGTTATGAGCGACAAGGTATTGATACGCTCTATTTATCCAGAACATTAAAATCAGATCTTGAGAAAAAGAATCTCGAATCAATGTGTGAGCATTATGGGATAATAAGAGAATGCAGCCACAGAGCATTGGAAGATGCGATTGCGGCTGCAACCTTATATCAGAAATTGTATGAAGAATTTAATAATAATTTCGAAGCATTATTTCTACCAGTTGAATTAAAATATAAGGTAAAGAAACAAGAACCAATGACAGAGAAACAAAAAAAGTACTTGCTTGATTTGGTCAACTATCATAAAATAGAGGTGCCATCTGGGTTTACTGATTTCAGTAAAAGTAAGGCTTCAAGGTTTATTGATAAAACAATTTTACATTATGGCAGGATGAAAAAATAAGTATTTCATCCCAGAAAAATAAATTTTATTTTTCATCTCGGAAAAATTAAACATCCTCTTTCCCATACATTTCATATAATTGATCTAAGATAGAATCTTTTAAGATGGTTTGTACATCTTTTGCACGGGTAATGAGAGATGATATTTCTTCCTTCCTATCAAACTCTAGATAAAGTTTAGCAAGTAAAGTGTAAGAATTACTGATGTCACTTCCAATTGAGAGTGCGAATTCTAACACATCAACTGCCTGTTGTTTTTCACCACTCTCATATAGCAGGGTTGCCCATTTGTTTAAGAGCCTTATGAGGATGGTAAAGTTTTGATCATATGAACTTAAAAGATTAAGGTTAGCAGTTCCATACTCAAGTTTTAATTCTGTATTGGTAATATGAGACAGATTGACAATCTTTTGTTCGCGAAGCTCATATAACTGTTTTTGAATATGAGCTAGTTCGGCATCACTGGTTTCCTTTAAAGATAGGGAGTCATAAGGAATCGTGATGTAAGGCAGAGTAGATAAGTCCTTTTTACGAACTAAATTGGACTGATTTTCTTTCTCCCAGAAAGCTTTGGAATCTTTTTTGGATCCTCTTTCAGATTTTCTTTTTTGGAAAGCAATCCAAGCTCCAAGTATAATAATGATACCAAGTATAATAGGCATAGTGTTATTCCTTTCTTTAGTTAATTTATTGGAAAAGAGGTGTATGTATGTTTCGCAATAAAAAGTCGCAACGAATCATGGCAATTGTACTTTGTGTAGTACTTATTTTAGCGATGGTGGTGCCAACAATATTAAGTATCTTCTCGTAACGAGAAATAAATAATGCGGTTACGCGTTTTAAAACGAATTTGCTATAGCATATACTTAAGAAAAATATACATAAATATATTGTAAATGTCAAACAATAGAACATAAGAGATATTGATGGAGGCAATCATGAAAATGAAACAAAATGTCCTTATGACCGTACTACTATGTTTGATGGTAATAATTTGTGTAGGATGCAATAATGAGGCCCCACCAAAGGAACAGGATCATTCTTTGGATGGGGCTTTACTTGATGTAACACCTTCCATATCACCAGAGTCGGTAACGGCAACACCAAACGCCGATTTCATTTCGGAGGAAGGGAAAGAAACGATTACGGAGAATACAACTCCATTAAAGCCAGGAAATGTAGAAATCGATGCCAATGCAATTTTGGGGCAATTTACAACTCATTTTTACAACTCATCGAAAGCAAGAAAAAATAATATTGTTAATGCAGCGAAGAAAATACATCTTAAAGTTGTAAACCCAGGAGAGGTATTTTCAACTGTTGGTGCTATTTCTCCTATTACAAAGGATAATGGTTATGATGATGCAGGTACCTATCAAGATGGTAGAGTTGTCAATGCTATTGGTGGAGGAGTTTGCCAAGTGTCCACTACACTTTACAATGCAGTACTTGGGGCTGAATTAAAAGTAACAGAACGGCACCCTCACTCCATGACGGTAAGTTATGTGGAACTTGGTAGAGATGCAGCTATCGCTGGTGATTATATGGATTTTTGTTTTCAAAATACATTAGAAACGCCCATTGTAATTGAAGCAATTGCGGATCCAGCTGGTAGTATAACAGTACGGATCCGTGGAGTTGAAACAAGAGATAAAAGTAAGCGAAAAGTTTCTTATGAATCCGTTATTCTCGAAACAATTGAGCCAGGGCCTGCAGTTATAACTTATGATAAAAATCAACCAAAAAATTATTTGAAAGTTACACAGTCTGCTCATAGTGGTTATAAAGTTGAACTATACCGTTTAATCTACTACCAAGGAGAGCTTATCGACCGTATTTTATTAAATACTAGTACGTATGAGGCAGCCCCACAATATTTAACCATAGGAATTAAATAGTTTATGGCAGAAATTTTCCAAGAATTTATTGAAAGTAATTCTAGGATGTTGTATAATAGCGCTTAATTGTACTGTGAAACCTAGAAATAATGCTAGATTTTATTAATTTTCAGAAATTATGAATGAGAAGCGAGGGGAGTATCTTAAGATAAATCGTTTCGAAAACTAGCACATTGTTTCTAGGAAAGTACGTTAAAAAGGATGGAGAAAGATATGAAAACGGGAAAAGTAAGCGAGGTTATTTTAAAACGTTCCGTCTTAAAGTTTTTAGGAACGAAACAAAGGAATACACCCGTGATTAGTCTGGATGCAGGTAAGATTGAATTTGATGAAAGTACTGATTTGCTTTTTGCAACAGCTTCTATGCAGGGTAATCAGTTTGGACTAATAGAATCAGTTTTTCACCGAGCAGTGAACAATATCTATGCTAAGGGTGGAAAACCGATTGCAGTATCTACTTCTTTAACACTGCGAAGTCATGCAGATGAACAGGAGCTAAAATTATATAGTAAAGAGTTGAATCGATTAAGTACATTGTATTCCATTCCAGTGTTATCTGGAGAAACGATGGTTGGTGCAGGGGCAACACAAAACACCATAACGATTCATGCAACAGGAAAAGTTAATAAGCAATCAAATACGATGGATAAAAAGCAGGAATCGATAGAAGATTCCGCAAAAGAATATCAAATCGTAATGTCTAAATATATTGGTTTATCCGCAACAAAACTTTTAATTGAATCTAGGAAAGAGAAATTAAAAGAACGCTTAACTGAGAGTTTTTTAGCAGGTGGTAAAAAAATTGGCGAACTTCTATCGATACAAAAAGAGATGGAAGTTTCAACGGATTTTGATATCCTATGTTCCCATGATGTGTCTGAAGGGGGTATCTTTGCAGCACTTTGGGAGGTTGGAGAATCTTTGCAGTGTGGAATGGAGGTTTCATTAGATTCCATCTTACTAATTCAAGAGACTATTGAAGTATGTGAGACTCTTGATCTTAACCCTTATTTACTTTATTCCGGTGGATGTGTTTTATTTGTAACAAAACAGGGAGAGGCATTGGTTGAGAAATTAAACAATGAAGGTATCCCTGCTTCTGTGATTGGTAAAACCACAAATTCTCCAGACAGGATTGTAAGGAAAGAGGATGAAATACGTTATCTTGAGCCTTTTAAGGGCGATGAGATATATAAAGGTCTATCCGAATAGACCTATTATAATTAAGTAAAGGAGAGGATTATCATGAGAGAGAAGATTTTGAAAGCGATTGACAAGAACAGTAAACTAACTGCCAAAGAACTAGCGGTGATGCTAGGCGCCGAGGAGGCAGCAGTCGCGGCCACGATCAAGGAATTGGAAGCAGAATCAATCATTTGTGGGTATCCTACTCTGATTAATTGGGATAAAACCGAGAGCGAGAAGGTTACTGCTTTGATTGAAGTAAAAGTTACTCCACAAAGGGGCCAAGGCTTTGACCGTATCGCGGAACGTATCTATAAATTTGAAGAGGTAGAATCAGTATATTTAATGTCTGGTGGTTTCGATCTTACCGTAATTATTGATGGTAAGAGTATGCGTGAGGTAGCGAATTTTGTATCGAGTAAGCTTGCCCCAATGGAAGCTGTTTTAAGTACAGCCACCCACTTTGTATTGAAGAAATATAAAGAGCATGGTATGCCGCTTGTTCATGAAGTCGAAGATGAAAGGATGCTGATTACACCTTGAGAAATCCATTAAATAATAAAGTCGTAAATATACAACCATCCGGAATACGTAAATTTTTTGATATCGTTAGTGAAATGAAAGATGCTATCTCCCTTGGAGTGGGAGAACCTGATTTTGATACTCCTTGGCATATTCGCGAAGAGGGTATTTATTCGTTAGAGAAAGGTAAGACTTTTTATACTTCGAATTCCGGACTTGTTGAACTTAGAAAAGAGATTTGTAATTATTTATACCGCAGATGCAATTTAACATATGATTACCGCCATGATGTATTAGTTACGGTTGGCGGAAGTGAAGCTATCGATGCTGCACTTCGTGCAATGATAGACGAAGGGGATGAGGTGCTAATCCCTCAGCCAAGCTATGTTTCCTACTTACCATGCGTATTATTAGCAGATGGAAAGCCAGTTATCATTGAGTTAAAGCATGAGAATAACTTTAAATTAACCAAGCAAGAATTGTTAGATTCTATAACAGATAAAACAAAAATTCTAGTCTTACCATTTCCAAATAACCCAACCGGAGCAATCATGACCGAAGAAGAGTTAAAGGAAATTGCAGAAGTAATTATTGAGAAGGACTTGTTTGTTCTATCGGATGAAATCTATAGCGAGCTTACGTATGGTACGAAGCACGTATCCATCGCAAGTTTACCTGGTATGAAGGAAAGGACTATCGTAATCAATGGTTTCTCTAAATCCTATGCGATGACAGGCTGGAGATTAGGCTATGCAGCTGGTCCAAAAGAGATTATTGAGCAGATGACTAAAATTCATCAATTTGCTATCATGTGTGCGCCAACCACGAGTCAGTATGCTGCAGTGGAGGCACTTCGTGCAGGTGATCCGGATGTGGAGATGATGCGAGATGATTATGATAAGCGAAGAAGATATGTAGTAAATGCATTACAGGAAATGGGATTGGAATGTTTTGAACCATTTGGCGCATTCTATGTATTTCCATGCATTAAGAGCCTTGGAATGACCAGTGATGAGTTTGCAAATGCTTTACTTCAGGAAGAAAAGGTAGCAGTAGTACCTGGTACAGCATTCGGAGATTGTGGAGAAGGATTTCTTCGTATTTCCTATGCTTATTCCATTGAGAATTTAAAAGAAGCATTAGGAAGAATGGCTAGATTTGTCAAAAAACACAGATAATGTGAAAAAAAGTTGATAATATATTCGAAACTATGATAGAATAGTAAGTAGACATAAAACATATAGAAAATAAGCTCACATAACTTATCGCTTAATAGTAGCTGTGTGAAAGAAAATTTAAATTTATTTCACACAGCCTTATGGATTTAGCGTTAAGTCTATGTGATTTGCTTATTTTCTTACTGATACCAATAATATAGAATCAAGCGTATTTCTACTGTATGGATAAAACGTGTTGATACATAGGAGGGAATATGGCGGTAATTAGCGCAGACTATATAAATCCGTTTTTAATAGCGGCAACTAAGGTACTGAAAGATATGGTAATGATTGATACCAAAGTAGGTAAGCCATACACAAAAGAAGCAGTTATTGCAGATCAGGCATTACTTATTATGCTTGGAGTAACTGGAGAGATGAGTGGTCAAGTTATCTTAAGTTTTGAAGATAAAGTGGCACTCGATATCGCATCAAAGATGTGTATGATGACCTTAAACGAACTAGATGAATTGTCTAAGAGCGCCATCTGCGAGCTATGCAACATGATTTTAGGAAATACAGCAACAGTTTTTTCTACCAAAGGAATCGAAGTAGATATCACACCTCCAACAATGTGCACAGGAACTGTGAAGTTTACAAATAATTTTGCTGCAAATATCTGTATTCCACTCATTTATGAGGATGGAAAAACAATCGAAATAAATGTTGCAATTAAAGAAAAGTAAGGATTAGACTACTCGGGTGCTGCCATTATGGTAGCACCCGTAAATGTTTTAAGAAAAAAAGTGAAGATAAAACTATCACTTAAGAAGTTTGCGCCTTCTAGGTATAAACTTTAGATGCGTAAAAAGATGCGCGAGAAAGGGGATAATTATAATTATGAATATTATACTATTTGAGCCAGAAATTCCTGCAAATACAGGAAATATAGGTAGAACTTGCGTGGCTACCGGAACAAAGCTACACTTAATTGAGCCACTGGGATTTCGTTTAGATGAAAAGGAAATTAAGCGTGCAGGCCTTGATTATTGGAAAGACTTAGATGTTACCGTATATGAAAACTATGATGACTTTTTACGAAGAAATCCGAATGCGAAAATCTATATGGCAACAACCAAAGCTAGACATGTCTACACGGAAGTTTCTTATGAACCGGATTGTTTTATTATGTTCGGAAAGGAAAGTGCAGGAATACCAGAGGAAATCTTACTAGAGAATAAGGAGACCTCCATTCGTATTCCAATGATCGGTGATATTCGTTCTTTGAATCTATCCAATTCTGTTGCAATTGTTTTATATGAGGCATTAAGACAGCAAAACTTTGATCATATGCGTCTACTTGGAAATCTCCATCATCATTCTTGGGAGGAAGCAAAGTAAGCTTACTTAGAATAAGAAGGGTACGATATTGAAAGAATTATAAAGCTACATGCTTTTGCATAGTTCTTTAGGATATCGTATCCTTTGTTGCTTTATGTCGAAATAGCTGAAATATTAGAAAGATATTGTTTTCTATAGCTAGAAACCGTTAGAGTTGTTTTACTTTTATTATAAAATATAGTAAAATAAGAATGCCTCTATCGTTGTGGACTTCAAAGGATTTGCATCTGAAGAATTGATCAGTGACAATGAGGGCGATGTTTGATATATTGATTTGATTTGAAGGAACTTCGTTCTTTCAAACAGAAGTTTCTGCCTACGTAATCCTCGGCACAAACTTCCGGCCTACTACAAAGCAGGTGTGTTTTCGAGTGTGAAAATTAGAAGCTTCACACTGTGTCAGAATGGAGGATTTTATTATGAATGAAAAAGCGTTACGTACATTAGAATATCATAAAATTATAGAAAAACTCAGTGCTCTTGCTGGTTCTTCCCTTGGACGGGAAAAATGTCATCAGCTATTGCCACTTGTTAAGTTAGAAGATATTGTTCAGATGCAGCAAGAGACAACGGATGCACTAACAAGACTCTATGCAAAGGGGACACTCTCCTTCTCCGGAATACCAGATATAAGAGATACTCTGATGAGATTAGAGATAGGTGCATCTTTGGGAGCTGGAGAGTTATTAAAAATCAGCTCTGTTTTAACTGCAACCTTAAGAGCTAAAAATTATGGCTATAATCAAAAAAATAACGAGGAAACAGAGGAAGCTGCACAGGATACCTTAACAGAACGTTTCCATTTGTTAGAACCGTTATCTCCAATCAATAATGAAATCAGACGTTGTATTATCTCTGAAGAAGAAATTGCAGATGATGCTAGCCCAGGATTAAAGAGTGTAAGAAGACAGATTAAAATAACAAATGATAAGATTCACGAATCGCTTGGAAGTATTTTAAATTCTGCTTCTACCAAGGGAATGCTTCAGGATGCTATTATTACGATGAGAAACGGTAGATATTGTCTTCCGATTAAGCAGGAATATAAGAATACCTTCCAAGGTATGATGCATGACCAGTCTTCTACTGGATCAACTGCTTTCATTGAACCAATGGCGATTGTTAAGTTAAATAATGAACTTGCAGAACTTGCGGTAAGAGAGCAAGAGGAGATTGAGAAGATTCTTGCTGAACTTAGTAATTTGGTAGCCACGGAGAAATATAATCTTAAGTATAATCAGACTACGCTTGCAGAACTAGATTTTATCTTCGCACGTGCGGGGCTGTCAAAGAATATGAAAGCAAGTCAGCCACATTTTAATAATCGTCACTATATTAATATCAAGAAGGGCCGTCACCCACTGATTGACCCAAAGAAGGTCGTTCCGATTGATATCTATTTTGGCGATAAATTTGATCTATTAGTAATCACAGGGCCAAACACGGGTGGTAAAACCGTATCATTAAAAACAGTTGGCTTGTTTACTTTAATGGGACAAGCGGGTTTACACATTCCGGCATTCGATGGTTCGGAATTATCAATTTTTGAGGAAGTATATGCAGATATTGGTGATGAGCAGAGTATTGAACAAAGTTTAAGTACCTTCTCTTCTCATATGACCAATACCGTGTCTATTTTAGAACATGCCAACGAGAATTCCCTAGTCCTATTTGATGAGCTTGGTGCCGGTACAGATCCAACGGAAGGTGCTGCACTTGCGATGGCAATTCTTAGTTACCTTCATCAAAGAAAGATTCGTACCATGGCAACTACACATTATAGCGAGTTAAAAATATTCGCTCTCTCCACAGATGGTGTCTCCAATGCATGTTGCGAATTTAGCGTGGAAACCCTTCAACCTACGTATCGTTTATTAATCGGTATTCCTGGTAAGAGTAATGCATTTGCAATATCTTCAAAGCTTGGTTTATCGAATTATATCATTGAAAAGGCAAGAGAATTTATCGGTACGAAGGACGAGAGTTTTGAAGACGTCATTAGTAATCTAGAGGCTAGCCGTATTGCGATGGAGAAAGACAAAGCAGAGGCGGAGCAATACAAAAAAGAAGTAGAAGAATTAAAACGAAAGTTAGCAGAGAAGAATTCAAAGATTGATGATGCAAAGGATCGAATTCTTAGAGAAGCAAATGAAAAAGCTAGGACTATTCTTCAGGAAGCCAAGGACTATGCGGATGAAACTATTCGTAAGTATAATAAATGGGGTGCGGGTGGCGCCAACAATAAAGAGATGGAGAATGAACGTGCTGCTTTACGTGAAAAGCTTGGAGATACGGATTCTAGTCTAGTTTCTAAAGCGAAGAAGAACCGCAAGCAGCATAAACCTTCTGACTTTAAAGTTGGTGACTCTGTCCATGTTATTAGTTTAAATTTAAAGGGTTCCGTAAGTACTCTTCCAAATGCGAAGGGAGACTTATATGTACAAATGGGAATATTACGATCCCTTGTAAATATTTCAGACCTAGAGTTAATCGATGAAGAAACTATTGTTGCGAAGGCTTTGACAAAGACCCAAAGCGGAAAGATTCGTATGAGTAAATCTATGTCAATAAGTCCAGAGTTAAATATTATTGGAAAACGTGTGGATGAAGCACTTCCACTCGTAGATAAATACTTAGATGATGCTTATCTTGCTCACCTGCCACAAGTTACGATTATTCATGGTAGAGGTACAGGTGCGTTAAAAGAAGCTGTTCATGCACATCTAAAAAGAACCAATTATGTAAAGGGCTATCGTGTAGGTGGATTTGGCGAAGGTGACCATGGGGTTACGATTGTTGAATTTAAGTAATCTGTCCAGATTCGTGGCAGAATGGAGGAAAGTATGGCAACAAAGCAAAAGATTTTAATTGTGGATGACGATGCTAATATTGCAGAGTTAATTTCACTGTATTTGATGAAGGAATGCTTTGATACCAAGATCGTCTATGATGGGGAAGAGGCGATTACACAGTATAGGGAATATCAGCCTAATTTAATTCTTTTGGATTTGATGTTACCAGGAATTGATGGATATGAAGTATGCAGGGAAGTTAGAAAGACTAGTACGATACCAATTATCATGCTCTCTGCAAAGGGAGAGATCTTTGATAAGGTCCTAGGGCTTGAACTTGGTGCAGATGATTATATGATAAAACCCTTTGATACGAAGGAGTTGGTAGCAAGAGTAAAGGCAGTACTTCGTCGCGTAGTGCCATCACAGTCAACATCAGAGCAAGTAATTACTCAGGAGCTAGGCGATTTTGTTTCTTATCCTGATCTTATCATTAATCAATCGAATTATTCAGTAACTTACTTCGGGGATTCCATTGAGATGCCACCAAAGGAATTAGAATTGTTTTATTTTCTTGCTTCTCATCCAAATCAGGTTTTCACA
The DNA here is from genome assembly GCF_000018685.1 of Lachnoclostridium phytofermentans ISDg. NCBI lineage: Bacteria > Bacillati > Bacillota > Clostridia > Lachnospirales > Lachnospiraceae > Lachnoclostridium > Lachnoclostridium phytofermentans. The sequence goes on from NC_010001.1 coordinate 200,497, forward strand.
AGAGAACAGTTACTAGATCATATCTGGGGATATGAGTACATTGGAGATACTAGAACGGTAGACGTTCATATCAAGCGATTGCGTGAGAAAATAAAGGATCATATCTCATGGAGACTTTCCACGGTATGGGGAATCGGATATAAATTTGAAGTGAAGAAAAATTAGTTTAATTGTAAAAAATATTACATGAAGAATAGAGGATGCTATGAAGAGAACAGCATTTGTAAAATTAATTCTATGCTATTGCTTCGCTGCGATTTCGATGTTTCTGCTTTTGAATACCTTTGGGGTTAAATTTATGGAACAAAAGCTAATGGATCGAAAGAAGGATGAGCTTTATAAGGAGGCAACCATTATTGTTTCTGACTATGCTACAAAGCTATCTCATTCAGATATGGAAGAACAAATGCGAGTAATAGATAAATTCCTTGGGACTCGAATTTGGATTGTCAGTGAAGCAGGTATCGTAGTAGCAGATACAAGAAGTAATGCAAACAGAATGAATATTACAAATATGGATGTCAATTTTTTGGAGCAGACATTTTCGGAAAATGTATATTTTAAAGGGATATTTTCAGAACCTATGCTTAGTGTAGTAGTGCGTATTCCTTATAACTACTCCATTAAAGGGTATGTATGTATCCATATACCAATGGATAGCATTCGAAGTGAAAGTATTTATTATACAGATTTAGTCAGTGTCTGCTACTTAGTATTTTTAATCATATTATTCCTAATCTTTATGATTATCTACTATATTACGGTATTTCCTGTACGTCGTATTACAAAAGTTTGCAGTGAATATGCCAAAGGAAACTTTGATGAGCGGATGGAGATACGAACGAATGACGAGTATAGGGAATTAGCGAATAGCGTCAAATACATGGCAGATGAGCTTAAGAATCTGGATGATTATCAAAAGAAGTTTGTAGCTAACATTTCTCATGATTTCCGCTCTCCTCTTACCTCAATTGGAGGGTATGCAGAAGCAATGAGAGATGGAACGATACCATACGAGATGCAAAATAAATATCTTGATATCATTTTATTTGAAACCGAACGTTTGACAAAGTTAACGACTAACCTATTAGCCTTAAATAGTTTTGAAAATAAAGGTACGTTACTTGATATTTCTTCCTTTGATATCAATGCTGTTATACGAAAGACGGCAGCTACCTTCGAGGGACAATGTACAAAGAAGCGTATTGTGTTTAAATTAGAATTCTCAGCGAAGGAAACTTTTGTAGATGCAGATATCGATAAGATTCAACAGGTTCTATATAACTTGATTGATAATGCGATTAAGTTTAGTAATGTAGATTCCACTATCAAGGTGACAACGGAAGAGAAGGGGTCTAAGGTCTTAATATCAGTAAAAGACCATGGAATAGGAATACCGAAAGATAGTATTAAAAAGATATGGGAACGTTTTTATAAGACAGATTCCTCAAGAGGAAAAGATAAGAAGGGAACTGGCCTCGGGTTATCAATTACCAAGGAAATCATTACCTCCCACAATGAAAATATTAATGTTGTCAGTACGGAGGGTGTTGGTACAGAATTTATTTTTTCTCTAAAGAAAACAGATTATTAATAAAGCCGATGGTAAAGACTATGAATCGAATAATGTCAAAATACAGTAAATTACCGCAAAATCGTAGTTTTATTGTTTACAGATTCTTCATAGTTAGTTCATAAGTCTGTGCTAGTATGAAAAGACAGGCACAATTGATACTTATGTATGCGTAAGGAGAGCACATATGGAAACGAAGACACCTGAACCTGAGAAAGAGTTTCGCTTTATTCAGGAAAAAGTAGTACCGAGGAGGAAACACAGGGTTAAGAAAATGGCGTATGCCACTGCCTTTGCTGTGGCTCTCGCAATTATTTTTGGCTTGGTGGCAAGATATGTATTCATAAAATCCGATCATTTTTGGATTAAGGTGCTTGGAATTGATACGACTAAAAGAGAACCGATTACTTTTCCGTCCGAGGGGCAAGAGGATCCTAATGGAGTTGACGGAACTGGAGAGAATGTTACAATAACACCGAGTATCAGTACGACACCAGAACCAACTGTTTCTGTGACAGGGGCCCCAAGCGAGGGGAACGGGGATCAAGAGACGGTTGTTGAGAAGAAGATAGAAGCAACCATAGAAGATTATGAACGTATGCTATTTGAACTAAGGAAGGTTGGTACTACGGCTATGAGTGGTTTGGCTATGGTAACAGCCATAGAAAATCGAGTAGATTGGTTTGATGAAACGTATGAAACCAAACGCACTACTACCGGTATCGTAATTGGTGAAAATAGTGCAGAGATACTTATCCTAACGAGTCTAGATAAGATTAATGGTGCAAGTGATTTAGAAGTAACATTTAATTCTGGTTTTACCGCTTCTGGACTTACCGTTCCCGGTAAACTGTGGTCTTTTGATAAAGATTATAACCTAGCAGTGATTGCGGTTAAATTAAAAGATATACCACCACAGCAAGTGTCATCAATAAAGACTGCGAAACTTGGAGAATCCCATTCAGTTACGCTTGGTACGCCAGTGATTGCACTTGGTAAGCCTGATGGATATTTTGGCTCAATGATGTTTGGTATGATCTCTAGCAGAGGTGATTACTATTACATTATGGACAATCGCCTTGATGTATTTCATACTGATTTGAATGTAAATAGTAACAGTGATGGTGTCATTATTAATACAAATGGTGAGATTATTGGTATCATGACTCAAGCGATGAAGGATCCCGCAAATCCGAATGTAAGTACAGTGATTGGTATCTCTAGGCTAACATCAATCATGGACAAATTAGCTAATAAAACTGAGAGAGTTACTTTTGGAATTATTGGTGAAGATATTCCTTCCGATGTCTTACAATCGTTTAATCTTTCAGGAGGTATTTATGTTACAGAAGTTCGTTCTGATTCACCAGCATTTAATGCAGGGATTAAGCAGGGAGATATTATTACTCAGGTTAATGAATTCTCAATTTCTTCCGTAACTAATTTCAATACTATATTAAATAATTATAAGCCGAAAGAAACTGTAACTGTTGTTGTTCAACGAAAGGTTAAGCAAGAGCTTTCGGAAAGTAGTGTTAAGGTGGTACTGGAACTAAAAGAATAGAAATAATAAGGGGCTTTTGTAAAATAGATGAGTAATCAATCTATGGAGCATAAGCTCTTTTGATGTCTTAAAAGGAACAAAAGCAGATCCAGAGAGATCTGCTTTTGTAGTATATTAAGCATGAGATAGGTCTTGAAAATGCAATTTCAGACGTTCTATAGCAAGTAACTCTTCACCAAGAATAAATAAAGTACTATCCTCCTCATGATAAGTAGATACTTCGTATAAAGAGGTATGAAACGGGGTAAACCCTAACTCAATCGTTTCAATTTTATCACTATAAAATAAGGCGATATCCTTCGGTTCAATAATTTTTGAAGCAATAATTTGTTGAAGGAAAAGAATTTTTTCGTGGATTGTTGCTACGATGTAGGCATCTAGCTTAGGTAGGTAATAAATGTTATTAGAGTATGGACCCGTTAGACAAAAAGCCATAAGGCCAAAATTATCCATGGAGAAAGCTTCATTTGGGACGCTTTGTTTCGCAGCTTCTATTAAGAATTCTCTTTGATTAGGATCGGTAATATCTACTTTTTGAGGTTCGAAATCTTTACAATCTAAATTGTTTTTTAATTCGGAAGAATTTACGTGATAGCGATAGACATATTCGTTACTTTTGGTAAATCCAAACTTCGGATAAAACTCAAGCACACTGTCATTTGCAAAGAGATAAATTCCGTCCACTTTACCTAGATATTTTTCTAAAATTGATACCATCAATTGTCGACTAAGGCCTTGATTACGATAGGCAGGGTCTGTCATAACAGTTCCGAGTTGTAGGAAATGCTTCTTTACCCCATCGAGTGTCGTAGTCATATGATTGACGGAAATATTAGCAACAACAGTATTACCATCTATCATGGAATGTGGCTCATAGGATTCGCTCCAATACCCATTTTCATACCAATCCCCTAGTTGAAAATGAAATACCTTTTGGGTTAAGGCATGAAAACTATTTCTTAAAGTTGTGTCATTTTGAAAATTTACTTTATACTCCATAATTACCTCGTTTCTGAATTTGATCGATAGATTCCAGCAAATTCCATGTTAATTTTACCATAAGAGGAAAGAGAAGAAAACCTTAAATGTGGGTTAGAAAAAAGTTTAAGGTATTATTAGAAGGCAGAAGCAATTTCTTTTCGATAATGATAGAAAAATGTATAAGAGTTCTAGTATTTCACACTTTATATATTGACTTAGGTGGGGTATAATAGAATATAGGTGGTTGAAGTAAGAGTTAATTTCAATCGCAGTTGTTCTAGAATAGAAAGGCTAGGTAATAAAATGAGATATTTAGGTGAGTTACGAGACGGAGAAATGTTTAAGGAAACATATCTTTGTAAGCAACTTCAAATTTTAAAAACAAAGGCTGGAAAAAGCTATTATTCCATGTTAATACAAGATAAAACCGGAATAAAAGATGCTAAGGTATGGGAACTAGGCCCTGGAATTGAACATTTTGATACCATGGATTATATACATATCGAAGGGCAAGTAACTTGTTTTCAAGGCTCCTTACAGCTAAATGTAAAACGTGTTAGAAAATGCCAAGAGGGTGAATATGATCCTGCAGATTATATGCCGTCTACCGATAAGAATGTCGAGGATATGTATAAGGAATTACTAAGATATGTAGACAAAATAAAAGAGCCACATGTAAAGAAGTTAGCGCAAAGTTTTTTTGTGGAAGATAAGGACTTTGCATTACGATTTAAGAGGCACTCTGCTGCAAAGAGCGTACATCACGGCTTTATGGGCGGATTACTGGAGCATACACTAGGAGTGGTACGTTTATGTGATTACTTAGCGGATCAATATCCATTGATTCAAAGAGATTTATTATTAGTATCAGCGATGTTTCATGATCTTGGTAAGTTAGATGAAATCTCTAGCTTCCCTGAAAACGATTACACCGACGAAGGTAACCTCCTTGGTCATATCTTTATTGGAACTGCTAAGTTAAATGAAAGAATGAAGACAATTCCTGGATTTCCCAAGAAGATGGCGAGCGAAATTATGCATTGTATCTTAGCACATCATGGAGAACTGGAATATGGATCACCAAAGAAGCCAGCACTTATGGAAGCATTAGCTCTTAGTATGGCGGATAATTTAGATGCAAAGTTACAGACTATGAAGGAAATCTTAACAGGAGAAGAGGATAAGAATGATTGGCTTGGATTCCAGCGCTTATTTGAGTCTAACGTGAGAAGAACTTCAGATTATGAATAAAATGAATTGTTTTTAGTAAATTGATTACCATAGTATTATTAGAAGATTTGTGCCATTTTATTGTGGCACAAACTTCTTTTGCGTAAGAGCAGATTCTAAATTGGGTGTAATAGTAATTCCGATATAATAGAATACTTTTAAATCTCATGTGTAATTGCTATAGAAAGAGAGAGTAACAAGTTTGTGCTACGCCAAACTTGAGCCATTAGTTACTCCTAAAGAACAGTCGTAGCGTGGAGGCTAGATATGGAACAGGTTAAGATACCAGGGAAGAATGAAGTCGTACCAATAACGATAGAAGACATCGGTGCAGATGGGGAAGGGATTGGAAAGGTACATGGATTCACTCTGTTTGTAAAGGATGCAGTAGTAGGAGATGAACTTCTTGTTAAGGTAATGAAGACTAAGAAAACCTATGGTTATGCCCGTATCGAACAGATTGTAACCCCATCCCCTTACCGTGTTAATCCAAGATGTGAGATTGCATCAAAGTGTGGAGGTTGTCAGATTCAACAATTATCCTATGAGGAGCAATTACGCTATAAGCAGAATAAAGTTCTTAATTGTTTAAAGAGAATTGGTGGAATTGAAAATCCACCGATGGAGCCAATTGTTGGTATGGAGAACCCTTATTACTATCGTAATAAAGCGCAATTTCCAGTTGGAAAACGAACGGACGGTGAAGTAGTGATCGGATTTTATGCAGGTAGAACTCATTCCATTATCGATACTGCTAAATGCCACATAGGTGACGAAAGTACAGAACCTCTCATTGCTTGCATTCGAAATTTTTTGAAGCAGGAAAACATCAGTATTTATGACGAAGAAAGTCACCAAGGACTAGTAAGACACATCCTACTTCGAGTTGGATTTACTACAAAGGAACTAATGATATGCGTAGTTATCAACGGCAAAGAGTTACCAGCTAGCGATAAGTTAATAAAACAAATTTTAGCATGTCCGAACCTTCCAAAAGATTTTAGGGTCACCAGTATCTGTCTTAATAAGAATACCAAGAAAACGAATGTAATCTTAGGGGAGGAGATCATACCTTTATATGGTCCTACCTACATTACGGATTATATCGGTGATATAAAATATCAAATCTCACCATTATCCTTTTATCAGGTAAACCCAGTACAGACAAAGAAGCTATATGAGCTGGCACTGGATTATACAGATCTAACAGGGAATGAACTTGTTTGGGATTTATACTGTGGGATTGGAACGATTTCGTTATTCTTAGCCCAAAAAGCAAAGATGGTGTATGGGGTTGAGATTATACCGCAAGCTATCGAGGATGCCAAATCAAATGCTAAATTAAACGACATCAACAATGCAGAGTTTTTTGTAGGTGCAGCAGAAGAGGTATTGCCAAAACAGTATCAATTAAGCGGTGGTAAGATCTATGCAGATGTGATTGTTGTAGACCCACCTAGAAAAGGATGCGACGAAAGTTTATTAGAAACTATCGTTGCTATGGAACCAAAAAGAATTGTTTATGTTTCCTGTGACCCGGCAACACTGGCAAGGGATTTAAAATATTTGATAGAGCATGGGTATGATCTTAAGAAGGTTAGACCAGTTGATCAATTCCCGCACTCGGTGCACGTTGAATCCGTAACACTTCTTACAAGAAGGAATGAGTTGTAAGCAGATTGTACATCTCATGCAAAGATTCACCAAGAAATCTGAAGGGTTGATTGGCTAAGAATCGATTGTTGAGAGTATAATTCTGATGACGTATTGTGGTGACAAGGATAAAAAGTAGGGCTTGACACAATATCTGGCTAGTCTTTTTCAATGTAGATACAGATTAATATATAATGTATTGATTTACTAAAGTGGAGATAGTATGACATATTCAGTAGATAGAGAAAATTTAAACAATATCCTTGTTTCAAGTAAGGATATAAAAGAGTACAAGGATGAAATTCTTAGAATTGTTCCAGAACTTATTATTTGTGTTGACTGTGAACAGAATATGCCTGCTCATATTTATAATGTATTTGATCACATATTAGAAACAGTAAACAAAGTTGATTCTAATTTGATTTTAAAGATAGCAGCACTTTTACATGATATAGGTAAACCTTATAGAAAAACTGTTATTGATAATGTTGATAGTTTTAAGGGACATGAGGAAGCAAGTGAAATAATAGCAAATCTAATTTTAACAAGACTTGGATATGAAGAAGTTTTTAAAAATAAGATATGTAGACTTATTAAATATCATGACTATTATATCACCCCTACAGTAGAAGGTGTTAAGGAAGCTGTTGATTTGATAGGAGATGAGCTTATGCCATACCTTTTCTGTTTTCAAAAAGCAGACTTGTTAGCTCATTCAGAGCAACGCTACAAACCGAGATTACCTAAATTAAATGAGGCTAATGTAATATATGAGTCCTGTATTAGAGAGAGTTGTGGTATAAAATGACCTTCCATCAAGGGATTTGCGGTGCGGGTGGAATCAGGTCACTTTGGTGATATTCTTCATCAGGAGATTCAGCAGGAAGGTGCGGCTGCACTGACCCGTGTTCATTGTGTGTTGTTAAATCGTAAGGAAGACAGGCTGGTTGCGGTAAATATTGCGTTGGATCATATATTTATATATGCAGTAAATCAAGGTTATCTGACCTTGGAACGAATCATAAAGGCTCCGGAAGGCAGCGGCCCAAGGCATGCCCTGTTCTCAGAGAATGAGTCATATCTTTATGTAATCACAGAGTATTCCAATGAGATAAAAGAAAAAGCTTATTGAGGAGCACAAGGAGGGATAACCATGGAGGGCAATTTTAAGGGACGGAAAAAAAATGCACTGAATTTAAAAACACCTTCGGCATGGATCATTGTTGCTGCGACCGTATTCGTCTTAATCTTCAGTATAGTGTTTGCAACGAATAGAGCAAATGAAGGTATTGGCGATCATGATTTTTATAACTTTAATGTTAATGGGTTTACTCTCGGGGCTGACATAGATAAAATGGATACATCGGCACTTACTCCCACTGAACCTCTGAATATAAATAACGGATATGATTATAACTTTGAAGAAGTTCGTTATAGTGCTGATGAGAACACCGGGCGACTAAAGAAGATGTTTGTCAATGTCTACGATGGCGCTTATATTCCAGTTGTGACAATACATACGGGAGAAGCGGCGTCGTATATTCCCAATAATCTAACTACTATTGAGCAGATTACAACTATTTTTGGTCAAGGAAAGAAGGGCTGGCAGGATAGGGAGCAGGGGCTTCGCTATATGGAATATCGCCAGAAAGAGGGGCGCTTGTCGGCAACGGAATAGCAGCCTGTTTCATGCGGGGACCTTGCACCAAGTAATATTTTTGCTTATTATAGAATAAGAGAAAATTTAAATATAGCATACAATAATAAGAGGTAAATGAAGAATAATAAATCACACAAAAGGAAACAGTGATTTGGGATAGTTAAAGAAGGAGGTACTGTAATGTTAGAAATTAAAAAAGGCACTAAGAGTTTTTATATAGGAGATTCAGAAGAAAATCCGTTAGCAATAATGACATATATTTTTTCTGGTGAAAATCTGATTATAGTTGATCACACATATGTCTCGGACGAACTAAAGGGTCAGGGTATTGGAAAGCTGTTACTGAAAGAACTTGTTGATTGGGTAAGGAAAGAAAACAAAAAGATAATTCCTCAATGTTCTTACGTAAAAGCACAATTGGAAAAGAATAAAGAGTACCATGATATATTAAATTAATGGCAGTTGAGTCATTGAAATAATGATTAGCAGATACAATGAGATCTCTGAATGGGAAGCAATACGTTGGAGGAAGAGCAATGTACGAATTAATACAAGTAGGCGAAAAAACATATTATATCAATTGCCCTGCCAAAATAGGAATTTATAGAATAAATGAGAGTGATGTGTGCCTAATTGATAGTGGTAATGATAAAGAAGCAGGGAAGAAAGTACAAAAAATTCTTGAAGCGCACCATTGGAAATTATCAATGATTATTAATACACATTCACATGCTGACCATATTGGTGGAAATAGTTTATTACAACAGCGTTTAGAATGTCCTGCATATTCAGCAGGAATTGATAAATCATTCATTCAAAATCCTGTTTTGGAACCTTCTTTTCTATACGGAGGATATCCTTGTAAAGAATTAAGAAATAAATTTTTAATGGCACAAGCAAGTACAATTTCAGAACTGACAGAAGAAGTGTTACCAGAGGGGCTAGAGATGATTCGCTTAGATGGTCACAGTTTCTCTATGGTTGGATTAAAAACTTCTGATGATGTGTGGTTCCTCGCAGATTGTTTAACTAGTTCTAATATTATTAAAAAATATCATGTTTCTTTTTTATATGATGTAAATAAGTATTTGGAGACATTAGTAAAAGTAGAAAATTTGCAAGGAAAACTATTTATCCCTGCACATGCGGAGCCGACAGATAATATAAAGGAACTCGTGGACATAAATAGGAATAAAATATTTGAAATAATTGAATTGATTAAAAAAACATGTAAAGAACCCAAATGCTTTGAAGATATTTTAAAGAACATCTTTGATAATTTCCAATTAACAATGGATTTTACCCAATATGTACTTGTAGGTAGTACTGTACGTTCTTATTTGTCATATTTACATGATAAAGGGGAATTGGAAGTAGAATTTAAGGATAATAAGTTACTGTGGCTAGCAGGTAGCTAATGAGTGGGGGAAGTGTCAATACACTTGCCCTGCTTACGATTGTAGGCACGATTCCGGAAGGCTTTCGCTTAAAGGATGGTGTATATTCAGATATGCATATTATGTACCTCCCATTCAATTAATCGAAGTACAATGAAAAAATATAGGTTTCCAATGAAATGTCAATTATAAAGTATAGAGCAAAATACTTTAATTGACATTTTTTATATGTTATTATCAAATTAAACAAAGATAAAAAGGACGTCTAGTTAGCAAAACGGGAACAGCTTTCTAATGGAGTTACTGTTATACTAAAGTCACCGTACGGAGAAAGGCTTGGTGGAGGTGTTATTGAACTATAGAGAAGATATAGAAACATGTGTGGAATACATCGAAGAGCATATCAAAGAAAATATAACGATGGAGGAAGTTGCTAGCCAGATTGGCTATTCTCTTTATCATTTTAGTAGAGTGTTTAGCTTATGTAAGGGAATATCCGTTATGGAGTATATCAGAAACCGCAGATTATCTTTAGCAGCGACCCAATTATTTCAAGGAAGAAAGATTATTGACATTGCATTTGATTATGAATTTGAGACTCCAAGCGGGTTTGCGAATTCTTTTCGCAATGCATTTGGTTATAGTCCCACACAGTTTATGAAGCGGATGGCTGGTTATGCAGAAACGAAAACAACAGTAGAAATCGGAGGTTATATTATGAATCCTGCAATTGTTAAAAGACCTGAATTTATGGTAGCTGGTTATGGAATAAAGACCAATATTACCGGAGATGCGTACACAAAAGATGTTGCGTCCTTTTGGAGCAATTATGATGGTGAAAATCTAGAGAGTAAAATGTATAAAATCCTAAACCCGAAAAAACATGGGGAAGTAGGCCTTTGTGTACCCCTATCGGAAGATGGAAATGCAATCTATCTTTTAGGTGTTATAGTTGAAGATTTTTCAAAGGTTGAGGAAGATATGTTAACCGTAGTCGTACCAGAGGCTGTGTATGCCGTATTCACTACTCCTCCGGTCGATACGACAAAGGATATGGAACAAAAGGAATTTGCCAAGATCATTGCAAGTACATGGAAGTATATCTTTGAGGAATGGTTTAAAGATAGCGGATATGTTTATGACGAAAGTAAGCTTGACTTTGAATATTACGATGAACGTTGCCATCATAGACAGGATACGGTAATGGATATCTATGTTCCAGTGAAAGTGAAATAACATTCCTATTTCGAAAGGCAGATTTGATTTAATTTGATATGGAGGTATGGGGAAGTGAACATTAATAAATTAAAAAGAAAAGAAGATTGTTCAATGATAAGGACTTATAAATAGGATGAGTTAAATTGGAATATATCAAGACTAAGGTAAGGGGGTTCTATGAATATCATATTTAAATGTGAGAAAGGCATCGGTGCAATCTCAAATACAGTCAAAGCAAGTACGCACAAGCACTATATGTTACAATTGTTTTTAAGCAGTGAAGATAATCTTGAAATCATGATTGGAAAAGATATGATTCATTGCAGATGCATTATTGTAGATAGGAATGTACAGCATAATTTTACAACAGGTGATAAGGTACATTTCACTATGCTGATTGACCCAACATCAAGGTTCATAGAGACGGCGTTACATATGGATTTGATGAGCGTATTCACAGGCTTCTTTCTTACCTTGATCTATGTGAGTGTGGGGAAGAAGAGCATAAATTAAAGCATTTTGCTAGCCAATTGGCGCTATCGGAAAGTAGGCTGGCACATCTATTTAAAGAAGAAACGGGTATACCGTTAAAGAGTTACATCGTATTGTATGCTCTGCAAAAGGCTTATGATGTGGTATTTGATGGAGGAAGTATAACAAAGGCAGCGATGACAGCAGGCTTTGATACTCCTGCACATCTGGCTTATACTAACAAAAAAATGACAGGGATGTCTGCAAGCGGAATTTTAAAAGATAGCGAGTTTTTGAAAGTCTCTATCGACTCTCTATGATAAAGTAGAATCAACAAAACTTAAGTTTGTGGTAGTTGGAATGAAACACTACTTTGGTACTGAAGATTTGTAAGATGCTACTTGACACGAACAAATAGTGCAAATAGTTTGCACAAAAGTGAGGAAAATTATGGAGAAACATTTGAAAGCTACTTTACTATTAGATTACCGTGATAAGTCAATACAAGAACTAATCAGAATGAAAAACTGGGATCAGTCCAATGAATTTGATAAAATATTGCAAACATATAATTATGTTCGAGATGAAATCAAGTTTGGTTATAACGTGGATGATGCAATCCCTGCTTCCAAGGTACTTGCAGATGGTTATGGACAGTGCAATACGAAGCTTATCTTATTCATGGCACTTCTTAGAGCGCTTAACATTCCTTGTAGAGTTCATGGTTTTTCTATTGATAAGGAGCTGCAAAAAGGAGCTTTACCAACCTATCTATATAAATTTGCTCCTAAAAATATTATACACAGCTGGGTGGAAGTATACTATATGGGGAAATGGTATAACTTAGAGGGAATCATTATTGACTCACAGTACCTCCTTAAGTTACAAGAGAAATTTCCGGATTGCAAAGGACGTTTTTGCGGATATGGAGTATCCGTTGATAACTTTAAGAACCCTGTGATCGATTGGAGTGGCAATGATACTTATATTCAGAAGGAATCTATCAACGAGGATTATGGTACCTTTGATAATCCAGATGCATTATTTTCAAATTACCCTCAGAAGTTAAGTCTTTTAAAAAGATTCCTGTATCGTCATTTTGGTAGACATATCATGAACCGTAGGGTAGATAAAATCAGAAACTTATAAGAAGATGGGAATTCTTCCATTATACCATCATAGACAAAATATAATAAGGCCCATTCTAACCAGAACGTACGTCTAGCGCTAAACGCTCCGGTTAAAAAGGGCTATTTTTTTCTTGCTTTAATTTTTATAAATTCCAAGATATCATCTTGATCTTTTGTAGATATTTTTTCAAAGCAAAACAATAATTCTTTTTCTTTTCGATTAAGCATCTTAAGTTTCTTTTCATTATCTGGATTTCCCAAATAGTCCAAAAAGTCAGATAGCATATTGGAGGCAATGTTATTACTTTCAGGCGTTGTATAGGTTTCCTGTGGATGTGGAGATAGCAACTTTAGTAGATCATTGACTGGAATATGGTAAAGGGAAGCTAATTTATAAAGTGTATCGGTTGTAGGTGCATTCCTTCCAGTTTCATAGTGAGAATATGCCTGCCTTCCTATGTTCAAATAAGAGGCTACAAATTCTTGAGTATATTCAAAAGATTTTCTAAGTTCTTTTAATCGTTTCGCTATAAGTTCATTGTTCATGTAATCACCATCCTAAGAAAGATTATAGTAGCTTTTTAAGAAAGAAAGGATATTTTAGATAGCGATAAATTGTAGTATATGCTATAATAAGTAGCATATAAAAGAAAATCAGCTAATAATACGTTATCAATTCTATTGTTACCTATTTCGCAGTAAGGAATGTAAGAGTTTTCGATGATTTTATTAGGAAAGGTCTATGTTAGGTGGTAGGGATGAAAATTAATGTTTATAATACCATGCTAAATGAGGAAACAAGGCATAATGAATTAAAAATAGAAAAAAGTATTATTTGTGAGGATAACAATAAGTTAGAATCACCGTCTGAGATTCAAAAACTGATGAAAGAGCAATTTCAGATTCATAAGAAGGCAGAGGAATATGTTTATTTAGTTTCACTGGATATGAAATGTAACCCTCTGGGGATCTTTGAGCTATCGCATGGTACGGTGAATAGCTCTCTGATTATGCCGAGAGAAATATTTATACGTGCGCTACTTTCCGGTGCAGTTGGGATTATTATCGTACATAATCATCCATCCTCTGATATTACACCAAGCAAACAGGATTTGCTGGTAACAGAGAAAATAGCGCAAGCTGGGAATATGATTGGAGTAGAATTGCTTGATCATATTATTATTGGAGGAAATGAATATTGTTCCTTAAAAGAGATGGGAGTTCTATAGGGAAAGGTGGAAATATGCTGCTCTTTATGAATAAAAAAATCCTGGAAATGATATTAAGGCGGGAATTCTAGCCTTGATAAACTTTCCAGGATTTTCGTTTATTCTAACTATGACAAAAATGTACCAACGTGAATATAAGCTATTACAAAAATAATTATAGTGTATTAATTGATAGCATAGTAATTAATCAATGATATTCTGTACTCGAAGTTTATTGGTAATCAGATTCATAAATGCATGTAATATTAATGTCTCTACATCTGAGATATCCTCATTGAGTAACTTAACACCATAATTTGCTGTCAACTTAACAGCAGTTCCATTGATTTGAAAAGAAGTCTGATTAAAATTATTCTTTATATTATCTGCTGTATTACATGCGCTCTCGTAATCGGTATCATATAAAACTAATAAAAATAAACTACCAGCATAACGACCAGCCCAATCTTTTTTGTTTACTAAAGAAGACGTAATAAGACGGGTGAATTCTTTTAATATAGAATCGTAAGATTCATAATCACTATAGTTATCTATAGATTGCAGCTCATCAATAACGAACAATACAATGAACAACGATTTTCTCTCAAGAATGCTATGTCTCATGGAAACTGGTAATTGATCACTTATGTATCTTCTATTATAGAGCCCAGTGAGTTCATCCTTTTCCTCCCGAAACTTTTTATCAATTACAAGAGTAGGATTTTCTGGACTTTCTGCTTTTATGTTGATTGACAATTGTTTTGTTACATCTTTCATGATTTCTACAATATAGGTGTCTTTCCCAACTGTCTTTGGCGTTGCTATCATTAAAAAGGTATCGTTATCTCGATGTTCAATTTTAAAAAATGTATCATTATGCAAATAGGACTTCATGGAAATGCAGTTTTGACAAGATTCGCTTCTATACCAAAAGTGATAGCAGGTTTCTTCAGGGAATACCGTATCACTTGTTTTAATAAACATGGATTTATGACGTATCGGGTCGACAATTCGCGCTGCATCAAACAAATGTGAGAACATTGATATTTTATTATTTATCTGCTCAACTACATTTATTAGGCTATTTTCAAACTCGCTTGAATTTGTGTTTTGTTTATAACTCATGGTTTTTCTGTATTCCGTGGGTGTAAGATCGGTATATTTTTTAAATATAGATGCAAAATGATTTTGATAGTTGAAACCTACCCTTTGAGCCACATCAAGAATACTGATATTCATGTTTAAAAGTAAGGGTTTACTCTTTTCAATTCGAACTTTATTTACAATATCAGGGAGACTAAGGTCGGTTTCTTTCTTAATTAAATTGGATAAGTAAAAAGTACTAAGTTCGGTATACTCTGATAGTTTTTCCAAGGTAATTTTCTCGTCATAATGGCACTGAATATACTCCATTACCTGCCGGATAGGTTTAGAGTAAATGGTATTTCGATTCATCGCCACCGCTTTGGTATATGAAATCATTACTTCTTTTAAGAGAGCTATTATATCATTGATATTATCATTAGTCTCAATCTTAGAAATATAGTCATCTGAAATATCCATAACCTTTTCATATGAGGCATTTGCGTCTATAGCAGCGTAACAGCCCATCGAACAAGTTTTGATAAAGCTATTCTTTATAGAACGCATAATATCTGAGTCGTTTGACTGATTCATCAGTATTTCGCCAACACTAATTTCATTCATAGCACTTCGTAACCTTACCACATCACCACTTTTAATAATTTCTATAATCTGTAGATAGGTAGAAAATGGAGTGTATTTTACAGAAGATGTTATGACAATGTTTTGTTTTTTATTTGAGTTATGGTTTAATGCAGACGTTCTTGCTTTATGCTCAATTATGATTTGTTGTGGCATGTTTTCGGAATATGTCTTGGAAAGTTGATAAAGAACAGTGCCAATTGGTAATATATTTATGTATGGTATTACAGGCACTTTAAACAGGATATTTTCAAATGTTTTTTTATCTTGATTGGAAAGTTCGGATCGATTCAAAACCTTATCAAGGTCACTTTTGTTTAGTTTTTTTAATAATACTGGCTCTGTTAGAAAAGCCCCTATATAGCTATTTTCTTGAGTAAGAAAAGCAATATTGCAGAGGAAATTGTTTGGTAACACATAGGTATAAAATGCAGAGTTAGTACCTGGTTGCTCCGAAAAACGATCTGCTAAATAAGCCATAACCTCACTAATACCAAGAAAAGGATAATATGTGGTTAATTTTTCAGAAGCGCGGTGCATAATGAGATTAAGCTCGGTATCGAAGAAAATGGCTTCAATCCCAGTGGATTTATAAAATATATCTAATATTTGGTGGATATTTAATTGCTGACGCTTCATAATGTTAAAACCATACCTTTCCTAATATAAAATGGTGCTGCGACTTGGGTTCATACCAAAATATATAATAATAAGACATAAAATTCAATGAAATAAATTAATTTCTAAAGATTGTAACAATATTATCTCTAGAATGACAACTTTTTAGCAATGCATGAATTAACATTGATACATAATAGAGACATTGAATTTTGGAATGAAACAAGAAGATGCTCGCTTTGAGAACTTTTTTTTGCCGTGAATTAGAATTGATTTAATCAAGGAAAATGATTTAATAAAAATTTAAGGAGGAGGGTATGAATTTTATAGGAAGCATCATTAGAGAATATCGTTGTAAGTTAAAAATGAGCAGAACGATGTTAGCAGAAAATATCTGCTCGGAAAAATATATATATTTAATTGAAAAAGGAGAGCGTACCCCATCTGCTGATATGGTGCGATTATTAAGCGATAGGATGGGGGTAGACTTATTTGACCATTATCAGTACCTTGACTGTAGTAATCCAATCTCCGTACGAGAAACACTAAAGAATTTTGATATCTGTCAGAGAAAATCAGATTTCATAACTGCGAAGAGTATAGTGGATAAGGCTATGTATCTTGCGGATTTTAAGAATAAGCCATGGCTATATGAGCTTGAAGCAAATAGGCTTGGTTATATGGTTTTTATAGAAAATAAGTATGAGGAGGCAATTATGGATGCCAACAAAGTACTAGAAGACATGGAACCTAAATATTTAAGTAGTATTCATGTGGTAAATCTATATGTATTACTATCCACTTGTTATCAAATTATAGGTGACCTCAATAACGCTAAGTCTATAACTTTAGCAGCTTATAATATTGTGCGATCGAAATATAAGATTGAAAAGTATGATCATAACATTGTCTCAGTCAGATTAAATTTAATAACCTTATATTATTTAACGAAAGATTATGAAAAAGCAATAACGGAAGGTAAGGAGTTAATAGATTATCAGATTGAATTTAACTCCTATGCAAGAATACATATCGCCTATGCGTTTCTTTCATTTTCCTATTTTAAGAAAGATGCCTTTAAAGAAGCCTTTTTATATTTTAATCAAACGATTAGTGTATTAATGGCATTCTATAATCCTATTGATTTAAAGTACATAGTGGCACAGGATATATTTCAACTCATGGTAAAAGATGAGAGGGTAAATCACAAATTAGTAAAAGAATTTAAAATGAAATATGAGCTAAGTTATGATAAATAATATGTTATTCGGTAAAATGAAAAAGCGTTGATTATAATTGGTAACAATTGTTCCATGACCAATCCTACCTATATATGATAACATATCTCTTACATTTACAAGTGATGAAAGACAGATTTAAGATGTACATTTATATCAATAACCTTCAAAATTAAATAGCAGTATAATGGTGTAACAACGAATGTAGGTTATTTTCCTTACAATTACCATATTCGCTGTCCATAGATTTTGCTGTTTTTTAAGGAGCGCTGTAGTATGAAACAAAAACATAATGGAGTAAGACGTATTCATCAAGATAACATGAGGGAAAACAATCAGTCGAGAACTTCCATTCTTTTCGCTATTGCTCTATTGATTTATATTGTTCTTAGTATTTATCAATTACAAATTAGGAATCAGTTAGTCAAACAGATACTGTTACATTTCCAGGTTATTCTTACAGTTTCATTTGTGATTAGTGAGATAAAGCATAGTTACTTGATTTCTATTCTGGTAACTCTTTTTTGCTTTCTTTTGTCTTTTCTATCGTTCTTTACAGATGAGAATGAGCAAGCGATTCATGCAATGATAATATATGGGACTACGATAGTGATAATAAGTTTAATACACAAATATAGAGTAAAGCTTACAGGTAATCTGGAACATGCTATTAGACATAATAAAAAATCTGATGAATTGATTAAAGAATTACGAAAGAAGAACAAACAGCTGTCAAAGTTAAACAAGGATATGAGAGAAAAAGAGAAGCAATTAAATCAGTTGGCATTTTACGATATTTTGACGAAGGTTGCAAATCGGAAAATGCTAATTAATCAAATGGATTTCTTAATCAGCATATCAAAAAACTTTTCAGTTGTATTTATTGATCTCGATAATTTTAAGAAAATAAATGATACGATGGGGCATCAGGCGGGAGATTCCTTATTAAAAGCAGTCACGTTACGAATTGGTGATTATATTCATCCCAAAGATATGTTTGGTCGATTAGGTGGAGATGAATTTGTATTAATCGTACAAAGGGAGTTAGGAAATGAGGAAATACTGTCCTATGTCGAAGGGTTAAGGCAACAACTTATTAGACCTTTTAGAATAAAAAAGGCCGAACTTACTATCACTGCAAGTTTTGGTATTTCAGCTTTCCCAAAGGATGGTAGAACATCTTCCGAGTTGCTAAAGTTTTCTGATATTGCTATGTATCAGGTCAAAAGTATGGGGAAAAACGATGTCGAGTTTTTTACTATGAGTATGAAAAGGAAGAAGATAAAAAAATTATAATTCTATTCACCGTCATAAAGGCTTGCTTTATTTGCGTTCTTAAAAAATGTAATAGGTCCATTTTGTAGTTTGATACCTACCTTATCAGAGTCTGGATATTGTATAATATCTGGTGAATTTGCAGTATCAAAATCAATGTATTTTAAAGGCTCTGATTCGGAATTTTATCGTTCATAGAAAACCTCACTTTCTATAAAAATTGCAGTCCTCAATTCTACCTCGTTTTCAGGATTTAAGAGAGGCAACAATAGGGGGGCTCCGCGCTTTAGAGGACATTTCATTTGAAGATAGTAAGGTAAAACCATTTTACGCATTAATCGATGGTTCCTATATTTTTATAGGCGACGACTGTGAAACCTTATATGGGGAAGCGCATTGGATTGAGAATGGTACGATAACAAAGATATGTGATAAGGGAGAATGCAAACAATTAACATTAGATAAGGGTAATTCTTAAGGATTGTGGATAATATAAAAAATAAGGATTAAAACTGTGTATAGTTTATGTAAGAGAATCATAGGTATCTGTTATTCTTAATATCAACAGATGTAATATTTTACGCTATTTAAAATGCATTTTTTGTTTGAATTATCAAGTATTAGCCAGCTTTTTCAAGCTGTAAAATTGAGTAAGTAATTAAAGAAGATAAATAGTAAATTCAAGTTTAAACTACATTCGAATATTTCAAAACTAAAAAGGATGGTCACTCATAGCTATGAATTAGCTATGAATTAGCTATGAATTAGCTATGAGTGACCATCCCTTCTTTTTTTATTAAGTCAAAACCTAAGTTAGTAGGAAGTAATTAAACTAATTATATTACATTATACTCCTTAAGAAGTTTTTCGATTTCAGTATCTTTTAACTTCTTAAGTCCTTCCTTTAACGCCATTTTCCCCTTGAATCCTAAATCAACATCGGTAATCTTTTTACCATCTGTTAATTGAACGGATGCATTTAATAAATCGCGGACATCATAAACGCTACCCCAAACTTCTGGTACGCCACGGTCTATATCAAGTAAGGTATATACAGCTTCCATACCGGTACGTACAGAATATTCGGTTGTAAATATAGTATCACGTTTTGTCTCAGCAAATTGTCCAATAAATGCAAAGTTTACGCTTCCTTCTGGAACAACCAAAGGACGGTCCTCAGTGTTACGTGGCATAAAGAAAGCTGTGATATAAGGCATCATACAAGGAACAGTGTTTGCACTATTTTCTGCGAGTTGTTCGATTTGATTTTCAGGAACTCCCATATGGTATAACCATTCCATACAGATTTCTTTACCAGTACATTCGCGCATTGTTTTCTTCACAAAGTTACCTGGTACATCACTAAATAATCCATAGATCCAGCCAACTAATTGATTCTTTGGCTGATTTCTAAACTGTGGCTGGCGGTTAAAGGTCCAGCTAAGAAGCCAGTTAGAGTCAGTTGCTGTAACAATACCACCAGTAACAACTTTGCCGCTAAATGGATCACGCTTACAGATGTTTTGAACATAAGGAGGAATTTTATCATCTAGTGTAGTTACTGTGGCAGACATCCAATTTGTTTTTTCTGGATCACCACAGAACTTATCTGGATTACCAAAGGATGGGTCTTGTGCTGCAATCTTACGCCACATATCCCAGCCACTGCCTGCTTTTATTTCGGTATTATACTCAGCTGTATGATTTTGATCGCCTAAAGAAGAATTTTCAACACAGCCACCATTGCTGATAAATATAAGATCATCTTCACTTAAATCAATGGATTCTTCCTGATTCTCATGAATACAAACAATACGTTTAGCAACCTTTTTATCTTTTTTGATATCAAATTCCACATTAACTACCTGTGTATCATAATGGAACTGAACATTATGTTCTTCTAGATACTTCATCATTGGAAGGATTAGTGATTCATATTGATTGTACTTTGTAAAACGAAGTGCTTTAAAGTCTGGTAGACCTCCAATGTGATGAATATAACGCTGGATATAACGTTTCATCTCAAGGGCACTATGCCAGTTTTCAAAGGCGAACATAGTACGCCAGTACATCCAAAAGTTTGAGTTTAATACTTCCTTAGAGAATAATTCATCAATACGTTTTTCAAATAGCTCTTCATCTGGTGTGAAAAATAGATGCATAATTTCCATAGCACCTTTATCGGATAAACCAAACTTACCATCAGTATGTGCATCTTCTCCGCGGTTTACGGTAGCACGCATAAGGGAATAGTTTGGGTCACTTTTATTTAACCAGTAATATTCATCTAAAACACTAACACCTTCTGTTTCAATCGAAGGAATGGATCTCATGATATCCCACATGCATTCAAAATGGTTATCCATTTCTCGGCCTCCACGCATAACGAAACCACGGTCAGAGTATTTATAACCATCGCAGGCGCCGCCAGGGAGTTTATCCTTTTCAAGTATGTGAATACGTTCTCCTTTTAACTGACCATCTCTTACCAAAAAGCAAGCTGCTGATAAAGATGCAAGTCCAGAACCAATTAAATAAGTTGATTTACGATCAGCACCTTCTGGTTTTACTGGTCGTGCAAATGCTTCATAATTACCACTGCTATAATACATATAAATTCCTCCTCTTAAATGTTGTATTTTTTTCTTCTTCCCTAATTTATCAACTTTTGAAAGGAGTCACAATGGACAATGAAATAGCGGTGGTCGAAAGTCGAACACCGCCACTAATTTGTTGGGTTTTTAGACATTTGATCTCAAGTGTCTAATTGACATGATAAGGATAAGTGCGAAGCGTAATATTTTTTGTTTTACCAAGAATCATTTAATTTAGCGCTTCTTTCTAAAGACAGAGCAATATTGCCATCGAAGAGAAGTCCAATTCTATGAATTACTTTTGGAGGGTCCTCCTTCATTCCTGAAGATATCCAATGGAGAAGCATCTCTGTGAGCGCACTTTGATAAAAGGACACAATAAGTCTCTTATCTTCTCCCGAGGCTTTTAAATCTTTACTGGCATCCTCAACATAACGTGTCATAACATTACCTGCAACATTAAATAAGTATTTTTCCAACTCTTCTTTTTGAATCGAGTTATAGACATGGTAAATAGCGATTTTATTCTCAAGTGCAAATTTCGTAGCTGCTAGAAAACTTTCTTCCCATGAAAGGGTATCGTTATATTCCTCAATAACCGTTTGAAGCTCTGTCTGAAATATTTCTGCAAGTATCGCATAGAGATCCGGATAATAATAGTAAAATGTATTGCGATTAATCTCACATTCATTAACAATATCCTTTACGGTGATTTTACTCAGTGGACGCTCATTTAACATCTGTACAAATACTTCGCGAATAACTTTTCTGGTATACTGTTGTGCCATAGTAACACCTCCGTAAATAAAAATTAGCAACTTATATGTTCTTAAAATATATAAACCATTATATTGCCTAAAAAATTGAGATGCAAGAAAAAAGTACTGGATACTATCTTACTTTCCTTTTCTTACAGTTTTGGTAAATTAGAAAATTAGTTTGATTACTTTATTGAAATACTTATTAAAATACTTTTATTGAAATACTTTATTGAAATACTTCTAATATAGAATATTATTTACTATTCTCCGCTTAAGATTCTATACATTATCTGTCTTAAAAAATGAATTTCTGTAACCATTTATTTATGATATAAATAGTATTTGTCCTTTTTGATTTTACCATGTTGACTTTACTCACTTTTCTACATAAAATAAGTGTTAAAACTTGAGTCTAATTTGGATTTATGTGAATGTGAACGGAAAATTGGGAAAATAGGAGCAGGGATAGAGAATACTATGGATAGAAAAGTCAGTTTAAGTGAAATCTCCGATGGAAAGTTGTATGGATTAAATGATATGGTGAAAGCAGGATGTAATGATTGTAAAGGATGTTCTGCTTGTTGTAAGGGGATGGGAAAATCTATTATATTAGACCCATTTGATATCTTTCGATTCACAACTAATCTTGGGAAAAGCTTTGAGGAATTACTAAATGATAAAATTGAGCTAAATATTGTAGATGGGGTTATCCTACCGAATCTTAAGATGGTAGGGGAATCCGAAAGTTGTGCTTTTCTTAATAACGAGGGAAGATGTAGTATTCATGCGAATCGCCCAGGAATTTGTAGAATATTCCCGCTTGGGAGATATTATGAAGATCATGCGTACCAATACATACTACAAATTCATGAATGTAAGTATAAGAATCGTTCCAAAGTCAAGGTGAGCAAATGGATTGACACGAACGATTCCAAAAGAAACGAACAGTTTATTATCGACTGGCATTATTTCTTAAAAGACTTACAGGAGCAAATAAAAAAATCAGCAGATTCTACTTGGATAAGAAATATAAACTTATATTTGTTAAATGCCTTTTATCAAAAGCCTTATGTGAAAGACAAAGATTTTTATTTACAATTTGAAGAGCGATTGGAGCTAATGAAAAGTTATCTGGTTTCTTTGGAAAGATAAATCTTTATAATTAGATGAAGTATTACCTTAACTTTAATGATAGGATGAAGTAAAATGAGTAAAACATTTGATAGGGAGGAAAAGATATGGATTTTGAGAGCTTAAGAAGGTTACAAAAAGATTCCGAACGTGTCGATGCATTATATCAGATAATGAAAGAAGATAGCAGGTTAAACCATTCCAAAGCAGCACGAGTTGAGTTTATTACAACTACAACTTATATCGAAAAATACCTAAAAGAAGGAGATCGCATCTTAGATCTTGGCGCTGGTGCAGGGGAGTATAGTCTATACTTTGCAAGAAAAGGTTATGAAGTAACTGCTGTGGAGCTTGCAAGTGCTAATATAGAGGCATTTCAAAAGAAGATAACAGGGGAAGATAAGATTGAACTAATCCATGGCAATGCGCTTGATCTTAGTTGCTTTGCAGAGGATAGTTTTGATGTAGTGCTTCTCTTTGGACCGCTCTATCATTTATCAAAAGAAGAAGACCGTCAAAAGTGTATTACTGAGGCGAAAAGAGTATTAAAGCCAACAGGAACGATTTTCTTTGCTTTTATATTAAATGATATGGTTATCTTAACCGAACTTTATTATCGGCAAGATTTCTTTCTTGAGAATAGTTATGACCATGAAACCTTCAAAGTCGAAGATTTTCCGTTTGTCTTTTTTACAGTGGATCAAACTCGTGAAATGTTACAGGCAGCAGGGATACAGATATTAAAAGAAATTGCTTCTGATGGAGTTAGTGAATTGCTAGAAGACAAGATTAATGCGATGGATGAAGAAAGCTATAAGCAATATGTAAGATATCATCTGTATTGTTGCGAGAAACCTGAGATGTTAGGACGAAGTAACCATCTCTTAACCATAGGGAAAAAGTAGATAACGATAGCAGAAATATACATGCCTTACCTTGTATTCATTTAAAAGGAGTGCCTTGATTAAGTGGAGAAGCACCATCTTAAATAAGGCGGCCGCACTCGTATTGATATAGAGAATAAGGTAGTGCACTTCCTTGACACAAACATTATCTGCGTGTATTCTTAATTTAGATTAATATCTAAATAATAAGGAGATGAGAAATTGAGTTTTCAAGAGAGTTTTAAGGCTCTTTCTGACCCGACTAGACGAGAAATCATTAATATTTTAAAACGTGGGAAATTAACTGCTGGGGAAATTGTAGAGCATTTTGATATGACAGGGGCTACGATTTCTCATCATTTAACAATACTAAAGGCTGCAGGGCTTGTTACGGATGAAAAAAAGGGAAAGTATATTTATTATGAACTTAATTTATCCGTTGTAGAGGAAATTATGACATGGTTTGCAAGTCTTAAGGAGGAGTAAGAGTGATTCACTCGGCAAGTTTGTGCTGCGCCAAGCTTGAGCCATTAGCTGCTCCTAAAAGATAGTCGCAGCATGGAGGCTAGTAATGAAAAAGTTGTTTCATCAGGATAATTATAAGCTATGGCTGATTGCTATTATCGCATTGCTTATTGCAATAATTGCATATCCATTTTTACCCGCGGAGATCCCTTTCCACTTTGGCGCTAACGGGGAGGTGGACCAATATGGAGGACCATGGACGATATTTTTAATGCCAGCGATTATTATAATTCTTATCGTTTTAGCTGAACTACTTCGTATTATTGATCCGAAGAGACAATCCTATGCTAAATTCTCAAGGCATTATTATGGGGTATATTTCTTAATCTCCCTGTTGTTTATGTTCTTGGAAATCTATATTATCGCAATGAGTTTTGGGATTGAGGTAATGAATATCAATCATCTTATGCCTGCTATTATTGGTATATTGTTTTTGGCACTTGGTAATAGTATGCCAAAATTTAAGCATAATTACTTTTGTGGGATAAGAACTTGCTATACATTAGCAAATGAGGATGTTTGGTTTATGACCCATCGTTTTGCGGGTAAGCTATGGTTTCTTGGAGGTTTTTGTATGATATTAACCATATTGTTACCAGCCAAAGCTAATTGGATCGTTTCCTTTATAATCGTTGCAATTCTTGGAATCATACCGGTTCTGTATTCATATTTTGCATATCAACGTATAAATAAGAAATAGGATAAGTTAACTATTCAGTGTGGTACTTATTGCTGTTATGATGATGAATAAGAAATAAAGTGAAATAATTCTATGGTTGTGGCATGATAAATTGGAGCATGTCCCTAAGAAAATAGATAAAAAAGCCTTCTAAAATAGAGTTAATAATTGAATATGAATGAAAAGATAGGAAGAGAGATGAAATTATTTATTTGGAAGTTAAAAGACTTTTATTTAAAATAGTTTCTCTCTTTTTTAGTAATAAACTAAATATTTTATCAAAGTGATTTTTTGAATTATTACCTTATCCATGTATTTCACTTGACAAGCATATGAAAAAACTATAATCTAATCCATAGAAAAACTGTAGGAATTATAGTGAAGGAGACTTTTCATGATATATCTTGATTATGCAGCAAATACACCAGCATCTGAAGAAGTACTTAAGGTGTATTTGGAAACGGAACAGCAATTTATAGCAAACCCCAATTCCTCACATCCGTTAGGAATATTAGCAAAAGAACGATTGACAGAAGTGACCAAGGAGTTAGCAACACTCCTTAAGGTTGAACCAGAGCAGATTATCCCGACTTCTGGTGCAAGTGAAGCAAATAACCTTGCAATCAAAGGAATTACTTATGGCTACCGTGAAAATGGCAGACATATTATATCTACATGCTTAGAACATCCATCGGTAAGTGGAAGCTTAACATTCTTACAAAGTCTTGGCTATGAGATCGATTTGGTAGACATTTTGCCAAATGGACAGGTGGATTTAGAACATTTAAAGGAGCTGCTTCGTAAAGATACGGTACTTGTATCAATCTGTACGGTTGACAGCGAGTTAGGAACGGTTCAACCTATCAAAGAAATTGCAAAAATTCTTGAAAGTTATGAGAACTGTTTCTTCCATACAGATGCAACACAAGGCTTTGGAAAGATAGAGGTAGACTTATCCTTAGCAGACCTTACTACCTTTACTCCTCATAAATTCTATGGATTAAATGGAACCGGTGTCTTAGTAAAGAAAAAAGATGTGGTATTGCTACCACAAATCCATGGTGGTAGCAGTACCACAATTTATCGTAGTGGAACACCTATGCTATCGAATGTAGTTGCATTAACGGAGGCGGTAAATCTTTCGTTGGAGCATTATGAAGACAGGCTTAACAGAGTGGTCTCATTGCGTAAACAATTTGAATCAAAATTAAGTAAATACCCAAATGTTCGTATCAATAGTACAGAGTGTGGGGTTCCCCATATCCTAAACATCAGCGTGAAGGGTGTTAGAGCGATTACGATGAAGGAACATCTTGAGGAATATGGCATCTGTATCTCGATTAAATCTGCTTGCTCGGCTACAATGACACCTTCAAGACCAGTCTATGCAGTTACGAAAGATAAAAAAAATGCATTATCTTCTTTTCGAATTA
Organism: Lachnoclostridium phytofermentans ISDg; assembly: GCF_000018685.1. Lineage (NCBI taxonomy): Bacteria > Bacillati > Bacillota > Clostridia > Lachnospirales > Lachnospiraceae > Lachnoclostridium > Lachnoclostridium phytofermentans. The sequence continues at coordinate 227,445 of NC_010001.1, forward strand.
GCCTAAGTCATTTGACGACAGAGGAGGAAGTAGAAAAGTTTTTCGAAGGTTTTGATGCAAGTTATCAAAAGGCTATGAAGAATTAAGGATTCTTATTAAGAATACACGTAAATTTACCATCCCAGGTGCTGTTTTTTATCTGTTAGTGTTATGGACTTTATGATATACTAGCTCTATCATAACCTTAGGATTAACAGGATACAGGAAATTAAAAAAGGAAACGATAGGGTAACATATAGATTAATGTAAAGGATAGTAAAAGCATGGAACGTTATCAGGAAATAGAAAGAAGTATTGTAAAGAAATATCGAAAAGAAATATGGCGTCCGTTTGTAAAAGCGGTACAGGAATATGAACTAATCAAAGAAGGAGATAAAATAGCAGTTTGTATCTCCGGAGGCAAGGATTCTATGCTTCTTGCAAAGTGTATGCAGGAGCTTCAAAAACATGGTAAGATCCCATTTGAATTGGTATTCCTCGTAATGGACCCAGGGTATAATGAGATTAATCGTCAGACGATTATTAATAACGCAAAACTATTAAATATACCGATTGAAATTTTTGAATCGAATATCTTTGATATTGTAGCGGAAGTAGATGAAAGTCCTTGTTATTTATGTGCTAGAATGCGCCGTGGGTATCTTTATAAGAATGCAAAGGCACATGGATGTAATAAAATTGCATTAGGTCATCATTTTGATGACGTGATTGAAACTATTTTAATGGGTATGCTTTATAGCGGTCAGATTCAAACTATGATGCCAAAGCTTCATAGTACGAATTTTGAAGGAATGGAGCTAATCCGTCCAATGTATTATGTAAAGGAAGATGCAATTCTTCATTGGAAACAGTTCCATGAACTTCAATTTATCCAATGTGCATGCAGATTTACAGAAAACTGTACATTATGTGATAATGGAGGCGGCGGTTCAAAACGTCAGGAAATGAAAGCGTTAGTTAAAAAGTTCCGTAGCCAAAGTAATATTATTGATAGCAATATCTTCCGAAGTGTAGAAAATGTGAATTTAGATACGGTTATAGCGTATAAAACCAAGGGTACAAAACATCATTTCCTTGATACGTATGATAGAGAAGATAGTGTAGACTTAAAGGACACGGACTTGCAGTAACTGCTTTCGCCGTATGAGGAAGAAGCAAAAATAGGTAATAACTATATTTAATTCAGATAAGAATAGTTAGTCCTGTTATATATATATTTGGTAAAATCCCCATACTATAATGTCAATTCATGGTGGAGTGAAATGACATTATAGCATGGGGATTTACTGACTAAATTATATTATAATAACTATAAAAATAAAAGTTCTAGTCCGTTAAAGTTTCGCTAAGAAAAATAGATGATAATAGTGCGGATATATACATTTAACCCGATTATTAGAACATGAGGATTCATAAAGTGACACCTTCCTGATAGCAAGAATTTTTACTTTACTTCTAAAACAAGAAATATACATATAGTATCATTTTTAATATGACGTTGGATGTCATATTTATATAGTATACTAAGATTAGACTCTTATCTTATATAGAGTTTGTAATAACAAGCAATGATATTTTACTTAGATTTTTGTTATGAAATAGTTTATTTACCATAGTAATCTCTACCAAACAAAGAAGGGAGATAAGAAAGAACTGTGCACTATAAAGAAGCGAAAGGAATTCTATCGAGTACCAATGGAATGAATTTATATAGGGGCTGTACTCATGGCTGTATCTATTGCGATGCTAGAAGTAAGTGTTACCAGATGGACCATGAGTTTGAAGATATCGAAGTAAAGATAAATGCACCGACGTTATTGGAAAGTGCTCTTCGTAGCAAGAGAAAAAAGTGTATGATAGGAACTGGTGCAATGAGTGATCCCTATCTTTCTCTAGAGCCTGAATTAAAGCTAACTAGAACCTGCTTATCTTTAATTAATCAATACGGGTTTGGTCTTAGCATTCAAACAAAATCAAACCGGATCCTTCGTGATATTGATCTCTTAAAAAGTATTCATGAAAAATCAAAGTGTGTCGTTCAGATTACCCTAACTACCTATGACGAAGAGATATGCAAAATCATTGAACCGGGGGTATGTACCACTAGAGAACGGTTTGAAGTGCTATTAAAAATGAAAGAGAATAACATACCAACGGTAGTATGGCTTGATCCAATCTTACCATTTATTACGGATACAGAAGAAAATTTAAGAGGTATCTTAAATTACTGCGTAGAAGCCAAGGTATATGGAATCATTTGCTTTGGAATGGGACTAACGTTAAGAGAAGGAAATCGAGAATATTTTTATCAACAATTAGACAAACATTTTCCGGGGCTAAAAAAACGATACCAAGAAACCTATGGCTATGCCTACGAGATAATGAGTAAACATAATGATAAACTTATGAAAATTTTCTATGATATTTGCCAGAACAATCATATCGTATGTGACAACAAAAAAGTTTTTCAATATCTTCATGAATATGAGGAGAAAAATAAGACGGAGCAGTTGAGTTTATTCTAGATAACACAATGGATTTATGAAAGAGTGAAAGTTTAAAATGTAACTTTAAGTTTATGTCAGCGTTGCACTCATAGTTGTAGGTCACAGTAAGCAGCGCGGAAAGAGGAGGATTATGGGTGAAATCGTGAATACTCGAGTAAAAAGATTGTATGACAGCATTGAAAAGCATGTTGGAAAAGAAAAGGCAGATACGCTTCTTACTAAGATAACATTACCAAAATCCGCTTCACCCCAAAAACGCTTTGAGTGGGCATGCAATGTATGTACACTCCTAGAAGAAAACTTTGATGAAGATACGATTTGTGAGATTCGTATGGACTGTTGTTGTAAGCCATCTATGTTACATATGAAAAAATTAAAAGAACTTTATTCTAAGTCGGAAAGTCTTCCGGGTTATGCGAACCTTGCAAGCAATGAAACTCCTGCAAAGTTTTGGGCAGAAGGAAGTGTTTTGTATATGAGTTATCCAGAATGCTATTGTTCCGATGTAAAACATACCAAAGGAACAATGTCGAAAACATGGTGTTTATGTACGTTAGGATATACAAAGTATATGTACGAATATATCTTTGGTTGTGCTGTTAAAGTAGAACTGCTTGAGAGTGTAAAGTTAGGAAACAATCGTTGTGTAATAAGGATTGAATCGGAAGAAAAACCAGTTTAGAATAGAGTAAAAATGAAAGTTTTGTATTATGAATAACATAGGTATGATAGGAAATGAAATTTAAGAAGAATAACAAGTGAATTAAAGCGAAGAGAAAAGGATATGAAAATCTTAAATATTTTCATATCTTTTTCTTTTGGGAAAGATATTGGAACATTTGGGAAAAGGATGTTGACATTATATTACTTTAGATATATAGTTAGCTACATAAGCAACTAACTGATTATGTAATTAATATAAAAAATCAATAAGTTAATAAACAGAGCAAAAAATTAATTTCAGGAAGGAGGACTTTCATGAAAATTGATTTTGAAAGTGGTAAACCAATCTTTCAACAGATAGCAGAGCAAATTGAAGATGCCATATTTATTGGAGCTTTTGAAGAAGGTACACAAATACCATCTACTACGGAAGTTTCAACGTCATTTCAAATTAATCCAGCAACTGTATTAAAGGGAATGAATCAGCTTATGGAAGACGGAATTTTATATAAGAAAAGAGGGGTTGGAGTGTTTGTCTGTGAAGGAGCAAGAAACCAGATCGTTGGAAAAAGAAAAGAAAAGTTTTATGAAAGTTATGTAGAAAGCTTAATAACAGAAGCAAGAAAACTTGATTTAACAAAACAAGATATTATTGAGTTAATAGAGAGGGGGTTAGCAAAATGAATGGAATTACGATTGAACAAGTGAGTAAAAGATTTGGAAATGTTGTTGCATTAGATAACATCAACCTATCGCTTAAAGCCGGAAAAATCTATGGCCTTCTTGGTAGAAATGGTGCTGGTAAATCAACATTATTAAATGTAATAACCAACCGATTATTTGCAGAAGATGGAAAAGTAGTAATTGACGGGGAGAATGCAACTGAAAATGATGAGACATTATCTAAGATTTTTTATATGAGTGAAGGTAACTGTTATCCTGAAAACTACACAGTAAAAGATGTTTTTCAAGCAGCGAAGTTATTTTACGGTGAATTTGATTTTGAATATGCGAAGAGGCTTTGTAAAAAATTTGATTTGAACATTAAGAAGAAAATTAAGGGCTTATCAACTGGGTATGGTTCAATTTATAAAATTATCACAGCATTGTGTTTACCAGTACCCTATCTATTATTAGATGAACCTGTATTAGGACTGGATGCAAATCATCGAGAACTATTTTACCAACTAATCTTAGAGGATTATAACCGATATGAAAGAACGATTATTATCTCAACGCATTTGATTGAGGAAGTGTCAGGACTAATTGAGGAAGTAATCATAATAAATAAGGGTAAGGTAATTCGACAGGAGTCATGCGAGGAAATATTAAGTTCTGGTTATACAGTTTCCGGAAATGCAAAAGATATTGAACAGTTCATTAAGGATAAGAATGTGTTAAGTGAGACTAGTCTTGGTGGGCTTAGGAGTGTATGTATTCTCGGAAAGTTAAATCGTGCAGAGATTCCAGATACCTTAGAGATTACGAAGTTAGATCTTCAGAAATTATTTGTTAATCTTACAAGTGAAAAGGAGGAGATGGAATAATGAAGTTAGGTAGAGCATTTAAATTTCAAATGAAGGAGATTATAAAATCGATAGCTACTTTTTATGGATTTCTATTTCTATTTCTTTTTCTGTTTATCACTATTTCAAATAACTCTGGCGATAGGAATGGAAGTATTGGGGGATTTGAACTCTTTACCATGGTGATGATTTTTATAACTATGCTTAATATAATCCGATCCGATTTTCATTTGTTTTTGCAACATGGTTACTCAAGAAAAACTTTATTTTTAAGTACAATACTTTGCATAATAACCACCTCGTCGGTAGTTGCTTTAATGGAATCAATTCTCTTTAAGATATTCAGTCACTTTGTAACATACAATGGGATGTATATTCAAGGTTATGGAGCTGCATATCTTAGTGATGTAGGAGTAAAAGGAATGGTTGATGAGTACTTTTGGAAATTTTTCCTTTACATCTTAGCAGGAGCCATCGGTATTTTTATTTCTCTTCTTTATTACCGTATGAATAAACTGCAAAAAATGATAGTCAGTGCAGGTGTTCCAGCCTTATTATTCGTTATATATCCGATTTCGGATGAATTCTTATTTGATGGTGCTTTATCAAAAATTTCAGCAAAGATAATGAATTTTTATACTGGTTATGCCTTTGGCAGCGAACCATATGTTAATGTGCTATGTAATATTGCACTGTTCGCTTTATTTGGTGCTTTCAGCTTCTTACTGTTAAGAAGATGTAATTATAAAAAATAGTATTAAGGATACACACAATAAAAAGCGGCTTGCGGTAAATAACATATCGCAAGACGCTTTTATTTGAAAAGGCACCCACTTCATTTAGGTTTATGATATTGATAAATAATTTTACCATCGATAATGGTATAGAGACAGTTTGTAAAGACTTCTAATGGGTTTCCATCAAAGATGGCGATGTCAGCATCTTTTCCAACCTCCAGGCTCCCTATACGATGGTCAACTCTACATATTTTTGCAGCGTTTATTGTGATTGCTCTTAGTCCGTCCTCCATCGGTAGCCCATTCTTAACAGCGAACCCAGTGCAAATAGGAAGGGTTTGTATAAGACTAACTGGATGATCAGTTGTAATAGAAACTAAAACACCTGCTTTGCTAAGTTCACCTGCTGTCTTAAATGCCATGTTTTGTACTTCAATTTTATTGCGGGAGGCAAGGTCGGGACCAACAATGGCGGGAAAACCAGAGTCTAAGATTTCCTCAGAGATGAGATGGCCTTCCGAACAGTGATCTAAAGTCATATCCAATTCGAACTCTTTTGCAATACGTATCGCTGTTAGGATGTCATCGGTACGGTGGACATGTGCTTTAAGAGGAATCTTTTTTTCTAAGACGGGTATCCATGGCTCTAATCGAAAGTCCTCATCAAATTCCTCTGAAGTTTCTTCAGCCTTCTTCTTTTTCTTAAGATACTGCTTAGCTTTCCATAATTCTTCCCGAAGTAAGAACGCAATACCCATTCGGGTGAATGGCATCATAGCTTGTTCCCCATAAAAGGATTTTGGATTTTCACCAAATGCAACCTTCATTGCTGCTGGATTTAAGATAGCTAAATCCTCAATGCATCTCGAACCCGCTGTTTTTAAAAAAGTAAATTGTCCACCTACGACATTTGTACTTCCTGGCCCAACCATAATTCCCGTAATACCTGCTCGTATGGCATCATGAAAAGCTGGATCTAGCGGATTGATAGCATCGATTGCCCGTAGATATGGAGAGACCGGATTGCTTGTCTCGTTCGAGTCGTCTCCTTCTTTTCCTTTCTTTTCTTCAGAAATACCGACGTGACAATGCGCTTCAATTAATCCTGGCATCACAATACAGTTTGTTGCAGGTATGGTTATGAGTGAATTATCCTCACTGATTGAGATTGTAGGGGCGATTTCTTTAATTTTTCCATCCTCTATTAATAAATCACCGGGTTGATACTTTGTTTCGGACATCGTTAAGATGATTCCGTTCTTAATTAATAGTTTCATAGTGACTCCTTAGTTAACCATAGAGTTAAGTGACGATCTATGGATATTAGTTTATTCATGACAGGAAAAGTTCGCGTAGCGAGCTTTTTTCTGTTTATGGCATTACTACATCTGCAAACAACAGTGATATGCTATGGCTGTGCGTGCGATAAGATATAATTTCAAATTTATGAATTTCTTACATGTGTAGTATTAACAGACGAATTAAAAATATGAAGATGAGTTTACATTCGTAACTGTTTTTTCTTGTATAATAAAAAACAGTATGCTATTCTAGGTGATAATAGAGATTCAGGAGGCGTTATAACGTCAGAAAAGGAGTTAACATATGGAACGTAGAGACAAAGTGAATTACTATCTTGATATTGCAGAAACAGTTTCCAAACGTAGTACTTGTCTTAGAAGAATTTATGGAGCAGTGATTGTAAATAATGATGAGATTATTGCAACCGGCTATGTCGGAGCGCCCAGAGGAAGAGCAAATTGTTCTGATCTGAATTATTGCATACGCACTAAACTTTCGGTACCACGAGGAGAACGTTATGAGCTATGCCGTAGTGTACATGCAGAAGCAAATGCAATTATTAGTGCACCAAGAGAAAAGATGCTTGGATCAACGCTTTATCTGGTGGGATTTGAAATGCCAGATATGACTTATATTCAGAATGCTAACAGCTGTTCCATGTGCAAACGTATGATTATTAATGCGGGAATCGAAAGTGTAGTTATTAGAGATAGCAAAGAAGATTATCGAATTATTGAAGTTAATGATTGGATCGAAAATGATGAATCTTTGGATGGTGTAAGAGGGTATTAGTGAGTATAAAATTTCTTCAAGAAAAGATTTGAGGAGATTATGGAAAAGGTAAATATTATTATGCTGAGATATTTCGATAGCAATCTCTATAAAAGAGATAAATTAGAATAGCATTAGTTATGACAAGAAAAATTTTGAAAGCGTACTTTTTCTTGTTTAGAATAGAATGTACAGAAACAACGAAACTATTGAATTTACCACCGAGGAGAAAGAGATGAATATGACAAATAACAAAAAATTAATACCAGAAAAAGCAGTGAAGTCATTTCTTAAACAAATACAGGGTGACCGAGTGAATCTGCATGGTTTTCTTATGATGTTAGAGGATGAAGTTATTTATGAGGGCTACTGGGAGCCATTTCACGCAGAATCGATGCATCGTATGTATTCTGTTGGAAAAAGTTTTACTTCAATTGCAATTGGCCTGCTTGAGGAAGAAGGGAAACTGAAACTTACAGATACAATCTGCCCTTATTTTGAAGATAAGTTACCGAAAGAGGGAGTACATCCATGGATTAAAGAAACCACAATTCGTGATATGCTTTGTATGACAACAGCTCACCATACAACGACATATAAGAGATTTCCAGAGGATGACTGGGTAAAATCATTTTTTCATGTTGAGCCTACTCATAAACCAGGTACCATTTTTTCTTACGATACCTCTTCAACACATGTTCTATCCGCTTTGGTAGAAAGACTAACAGGAATGGAGTTACTTGATTATCTAAGAGTAAAATTTCTAGATCGTATAGGATTTTCCAAAGATGCTAAGATTCTAAAAGATCCTATGGGGGTTTCTCAAGGTGGTTCTGGACTGATTTGTACACTAAGAGACTTAAGTTTAGTAGCCAATGTATGTCTTCATATGGGAGAGTATAGGGGAGAGCAGCTATTACCAAGAGAATACCTGATGGAGGCAACAAAAAAGCAGGTAGACACAGTACTACAACCATATCTTGATGAACAATTTGGCTATGGATATCAAATATGGAAAACAAGACATAATGGATTTTGTTTCTACGGAATGGGCGGGCAGCTTGCGGTGTGCTTTCCAGAGCATAATTTTGTATTTGCAACCACAGCGGATACACAAGGCTCACCTAATGGACTTAAAAATATATATGATGCGTTTTATCAGCAAGTATATCCGTATTTAGAAGGTGTTACCTTAGATGATTCGGAAGAAACTCTTTCCGATATAATAAATCATCTAAGAGTCCCTATAGCTTCTTCTATTTTTGAACCATACATAGAAGGAAAGAAAATAATGGCACAAAGTTATAGGATGCAGCCAAATCAGATGGGATTAGAGGAATTAACTGTTACTATAGATGGGGAAGTTGGACATTTTGATTACAAAATGAAACAAAAATCACATCGATTAACCTTCCATCTAAAGGAAGCATACCATCAAAACTTCCCTGATACACAGTTTGAGTGCATGTGTTCTGGGGTATGGCTTACAGAAGATGTACTTTATATTAAGACGAATATTATAGAGGAATATTTCGCTTCTATGAATATGCTGCTAGTATTCCGAGAGGATACGGTAACTATTTGTATGAAGAAGGCAGCAGAGACGATTTTACAAGATTATGAGGGTTTTGCTACTGGAACGAGAACATATGGAGGTCAGGCATAGATGAGACAAGAATATTGTAATCCAGTACAACGAGGATTTTTCCCAGATCCGTCTGTTATTCGCGTTGGAGATGATTATTACATGGTGAATTCCTCCTTTCAATACTTCCCGGCAATTCCTATTTCACATTCCAAGGATATGGTTCACTGGCATATTATAGGACATGCGATAACGAATCCTGAATATCTTCCATTAGAGGATATCAAAGATTCACACGGTATTTGGGCACCAGATATTTCGTACCATGATGGAACCTTTTACATTTATGCGACACTTCGTTTAAACGGTAGCGGTACCAGAGGAAATAATGTTCTTCGAAGACAGCTTTTGGTTACTTCAAAGACACCGGAAGGTCCTTACTCTGCACCTACTTGGCTCGAAGTAGATGCGATTGATCCATCCCATTTTGTCGATGACGATGGAAAGCACTATATGGTAATTGCGAAAGCAGCTACCGTTATTCCATTAAGTGATGATGGAAAACGTGTGATTGGTGAACCATTTGCAGCATGGACTGGAACAGGAGAGTGTTGTCCAGAGGGACCACACATTTTAAAAAAGGATGGGTACTACTATGCTATCGTTGCAGAAGGTGGAACTGGGTATGGGCATGGAATAAATGTGGCACGTTCTAAAAACTTATATGGTCCTTATGAGGAGTGCCCTTATAATCCAGTACTGCGTCAGTTTAAGGAGGATTCTCCTATTCAGCGTACCGGTCATGGGAAATTGGTTCAGACACAAAATGGTGACTGGTGGATGTATTATTTACTTGGTAGACCAAACCAAGGGAGATATACGACCGTTGGTAGAGAATCTGGCCTTGATCCAGTTACCTGGACAGAGGATGGCTGGTTTATCGTAAATGAAGGGAAAGGTCCAAGTGAAAGACAGATAGCTCCAGACCTTAAACCACATGTCTTTGAGAGAAATTTAAAGGACGATTTTGAGGAAGAGAAGCTTAATTTAGATTGGGAATTTGTTCGAAATCCTGACTATGGTAGCTGTTCGTCAACAGAGAGACCTGGATACTTTCGCATCTGGACAAGAGATGGTAGATTAGATGAGATTCGTGCTAAGAATACTTTAGTTCGTAGAGAGCAAGAACTATCTTATGAAGCAGAAACAAAAGTAGAATTCTACCCAACCAAAGATGGTGAGCAGGCAGGTTTAACTTGTTATTATAGTACGGCCACTTATGCAAGATTTTCTCTTTGCTATGAAGGAGGAAGAAAACTTCAGCTTGTAATAAATCGAAATCATGGAGAAGAATTGATGGCGGAAGTTCTAGACATCAAGGAAAGAGCAGTTTATCTAAAAGTAATAGTGGAGAAGTTAACCCGTAGTTTTTATTATAGCTACGATGGTAAGGAGTGGACTTTGGCTGGAGTATTAGAAAATTGTATTTACCTTTGCGATGAGGGTGTTCCAGATGATCCAAAGCGCCATACCGGCACTTTAGTAGGCATTTATGCCAACAACGGAGGTTGCGGTTCTAGAATACCAGCAGACTTTGATTATTTTTATTATCAGGAATAGTTTACCATAATGATTAGGATCAATGGTTGAAAGTATTCAGTAAACAACAGCCTCAAAAGGAGGAGAAGCGACACCAAATTGGTCTCACTTCTCCTCCTTTATTAATGTCTTTACTTCAGAGTTTCTTTGATAAATATCATTCTCACTTTTTCAGTGCTATCGCTGGCTCGGTACGTATTAACTTATAGCTCGCTACAGCACTTAGAAGCATAACAATGGCAAAGGTAGCCACTATGGATAAAACGACCTGCGCTCCTGTAAAAATCAGCGCGAAATCAAGCAGTTTACCAAGTAATATGCTGGCGAAAAGGAGAATGAGGTTTACTACTGTGGCGAGGGAGGACAGCAACAAATTTTCACATCGAATCATCGAGCTGATTTGCTGTCTGCTAAACCCAAGAGCTGACAACAGTCCTATTTCGTGATAACGAGTGTTTTGTAGCTTGTTCAGCAAAATAGTGCAGATGAACAAACTAATTGCCAAAATCAAAAAGGAAATCACAAGAAATAATTTATTAAGACTGTGAAACGTGTTTTGTAGCGCGTACACCTCGTCAGAGGCCGTTTTGGCAGTGATTCCCCGTAACTTTAGGACGTTGCTAACCCCTACGATATCGGAAAATTCCTTGACATCATAGCTAATAGAATAGTTTTTTTCATCCGTAATATTTTTATAAAATTGTTGCTCAATATCAGAGCTGACAATAAAATCATCATAGCCAGCGTTATAGATTCCACTCATAGTAAGCTTATGTTTTTGTCCATCCAGTTCTAATATAAACTCTTTTCCTAGAAGTTTCTTAATGTCTGAATCAAATTTCTTAGCAAGGCTTGGTGTGATTGCAATCTCATTTTGTCCGAGACGAGGCATCACACCATAAGATAAGCTCTCGGTCGCTTTTGGCGTCGGAAACTTCTCCGCTATCTGCTCTGATTTATCACCTGTCGATAAAGTGAGATTACGAAGCTTATACTGATAATACACGTTTTCGATGCGTTCGTCCTTCTTAAGATATTCGAGTATTGTACCATCGTCCGCACCCTTGATATAGCCATTATTAAAGGCGGTGTTCTTGGTCTTAAAGTCGTCGATAGAGCGTTCCATCACATTGCCAAAGGATAGAGAAAACAGGAAGGCAAGTAAGCCAATGGAGATAGAGAGAGATACCGCAGCATAACGCGTTAAGTGCACCTTAAAGTTTTTCACAGCGCGAGAGAATATAGAAATCTTAGGCGACGAACCGACTACCAACGCTTTTTCGTCTGTCACATCGCGTCTTATTACCCGCTCCTCTATGATTTTTTTCTCCTTAATGTGAATGATCTCATCGGCAAATTCGCAAATTTTTGCATCGTGAGTAATTACCACAACAAGTCTGTCCCTAGATATTTCTTGCAGCAGCTTCATAATTTCTGTTGAGGTCGTGCGGTCAAGAGCACCGGTAGGCTCATCAGCGAATATGATTTGCGGGTCACTCATCAAGGCCCTGGCGATCGCAACACGTTGCTTTTGCCCGCCAGAGAGGTTTTCCACTTTTTGATTTTCCTTTTCTCCAATTCCTAGTCGCGTTAAAAGTGTTGCGGCTTTTTGTCGGCTAGCATCTGGAGAATCTTTCGACAGTGCGGATGCAAGTAGCACATTTTCCGATGCGGTATAACCTGGAAGCAGGTGATAATTTTGGAACACAAAGCCGATGTTATCCCGGCGATACTGACAGAGCTTTTCAGCGTCCATTCCGCTAATTAATGTGCCTCCTACCAGGATTTCTCCTTCGTAATCAGTATCGAATCCAGCAAGAAGGTTAAGCAGGGTGGTTTTACCACCACCAGACGCACCCATTAGGCACACGATACCTTTGGAAGGAAAGGTATAGCTACTGTTTTCTAATATAATGGCATTTCCATATTTTTTTGTCACATGATTTACTTGTAACATAATTAACGATCTCCTGTCTTTAGTGAGGCAGACGCCTTAGTCATAATACCTGCAATGGTTGTGGTTGTACAGGCAAGGATGCCCATTACAAGGACAAGTAACACTCCAGCAAAAAGTAGATTTCCGTTTAATATATTGACACTCCAAAGTGCAGTGGTTGCTAAGTTTATAAGAGGAGAAATGCATAGGAATAGAATGCCAGATGCTGCTGCTAAAATCATAAATTCCGAAGCCGTCATCAGTAAGAGGTGCTGGTTTGCATATCCACTTACTTTAAAAATCGCATATTCTCTCCTACGTGTTAGAGCGGTCATTAAGGATACCGAAAGAATGATTACTGCTGCCAAGATACCGATAACGAGGATAGCAGAACCGGACTGTTCGGTAGTCTGGTCATTTAAACGTACCATATCCTCCACCAGTTCAAAACGCCCTAGTGGGACGATACCTTCTGCATTGAGTTCATCCTTAATAGCAATTAGATCAGCAGGTGTCTTGGTGCGGATTGTAAAATTCCCTTCGCCGTTTTTTATGTCCGCTTGTGTGCGCATCTCATTTAGTGCAGATCTACTAAAAAAGAAGGCGTCATCCACGGAATATTCCATCAACTGACCACCGTATTCATATTTGACTGTGGTGTCTACCACACCAACGATGTTCGCTGTGGTAGACACCGGCATTGAAACAGGCTCACCACTGTCCCAGTTATAGATGTTTCCTTTAAAGTCAATGGTTTTACCTAGTGCTTCTTCCGCTGAAACACCTAGCTTTTCAATAAAGCTTTTTGGGACAACAATTTCGTTATCTTCTCCCATAGGCATTTTGCCTGCAATTAGCTTGTTGACAGTAGGGACGGAACTGCCTGTGTCGATGCTGTACTCTTTGCCATCTGCTGATACCTTAATGTCGTTGTAGTGTTGCGTGAATACGATGTGGGACACTCGCTTGTCATTCAGATATTTATCATACAGCCCATCAATATTTTGGTCTACATTGGCGTTTGGCTCATCCTTTTGGGAGCCATCTGTTCCACCTGCACTCATAAAGCTCCCCACGATGCTGATATCCAAAATGCTTTCACCATAGGTTTCAAACAATTTGTCGAAGGCAGATTGACTACTGTCTGTAATCGCACCACTGACTGTGACTAACAGAAGGGTTGCAGCAACCACCAGTGAAAGCGCGGTAGTAATTGTACGATTCCACTTACTTTTGATGTTACTTAAAGACAGTTTACAGGCACTCGCAAAAGAAAGCTTGTGAGGTTTTAATGTATCAGCTTTTTCTTCCTTTATGGAAACCTCCTCGGTAGCAGCGGTCAATTCACCCTTATCAAGCTCATAAACCTTGGCACTCTGGTCAATCAGCGAGGTATCGTGAGTAACCACAATCACAGTTCTGTTTTTGGCAATGTCACGCAAAATATCCATTGTAGTTTTTGAGGATTTTTCATCCAAAGCACTGGTTGGCTCATCTGCAATGATGACTTGTGGATTTTTCATCAGCTCTCTAGCTATTGCCACACGCTGCTTTTGACCGCCAGATAACTTACCTACCTTTTGATTGTCAAGCTCACTAATTTTTAGTTCGCGTAACACCTTCATAATTGCTTTTTTATCTTGACCATGTTTTAAAAATTGTGGAAGCATGATGTTTTCCAAAACTGTCAAATCATCTAACAGGTTAAAATCCTGCCACACAAAGCCGAATATATTATTATAGTAATAGCTTTTTTCCTGCTCGGTGAGTGCTTTTACATCTTGCCCACAATAAAAAACCTCACCGTCAAATTTTTGTTCCATACCACTGATGATTTTTAGCAGCGTAGTTTTACCGCTGCCAGAGGAACCAATAATAAAATTCAGCCCCTTGCCAATGGTCATAGAAATATTTCTAAGGGCATATTCATCCCCGAATTGCTTGGATACATTTCTTATTAAAAACATCTTAATCTCCTTTACTTACCGAAAGCTTCCTCCTGCAACTCTTCAAAGGTTGCATTGCTATTGTTATTTTTCCATTGCTCTTCAATTTTTTCATTACTCATGGGAATCATTGTGCAGGACGATTGAAGCTGTCCTCTGCTGTTTGCCAGTCCAGAAACAGGATCGCCTAAGTTTGGCATTACAATAAATTGAGAGTAAAGTTCCTTATTGTTTTCGTAAAACTCCTTTGAAAAGAAATTGGAAATACCATTGTATCGAGATGCGACTTCATCATTCCAAATAATGTTGGTAAAGCCTAAGTTCGTAGTCATCTCCTTGGCTTTGTCGGAGTTCTCTTCTCCATCCATGACGATACCTACGATTTTATAGCCATTTTCCTTAGCAATAGGGAGCATATCATTTAACCGGGTAAGCTCTGTGAGACTCTTATCGTTATCTGTTTGCCAGAATACAAGCCATACGCCACGCTCTGTTCCAGAAAAAATCTCATTAGTGACAGGTGTACCATTGGTATCTTTGGTGTGAAAGGTCATATCCACCGTTTGGTCAAAGCCTTCCGCCATAGCCATGGGTGCGCCTTCCTCTCCAAGGAGCTTGCCAGGGCAAATGTCCTCGTCCTGCGCCGTCTGCTTTTTTGCACAACCAGTGATAGAAGTTGCGATTAGCGCAGCCATTAATATTGTGATTAATTTTTTCATGATCTTACCTCTTATTTCATTTTGATGAGGCTATTGTAGCAAAGATGATATAAAATCCGTGTTAAGAAAATCTGATAAGGTACCGCTTGTTTTTATATAAGTGGAAGCAATCTTATTCCTTCTGTGAGATTGTTTCCAATGGAAAGAAGAAGACCACGAACAAATCTGCTCATGGTCTCCTTTTTATAATTGTATGGTGAATCGACTGCCCGCTGTTTCATTTTCGGAAACGGACACGACCCCGTTATGCTTTTCTATTATTGTTTTCACGGTTGACAGTCCTAAACCTGCGCCACCTATTTGTCTTGAACGAGATTTATCCACACGAAAGAAGGGTTCAAAAATTAACTCTTCTAGCTCCTTCGGTATTCCGATACCTGTGTCCGCAATCGTTACAACAGCATGGTCTGCCGAATCCCCAATGCAAATGTCAACTGTTCCGTTTTCGGTATTATATTTGATGGCGTTTTCGACTAGATTGTAAAAGGCTCTGTGCAGCAGACTTTTGTTTCCAGCTATGCTTTTTGATGTGCCATTTACATTAATCGTAATATTTTTTTCTTTCGTAAGAGGAATCAACTCCTCCACAACATCTTGGAGCAATGCGTTTAGTTCGATTTGTTCATCATAGTCTAGATCGTCCATATTGGTCAGGTCTAATAAATCCTTCACTAGCTCTGACAGTCGGTTTGTATGAGTGGTGATGACCGATAGTAAATTATCATATTCTTCGGATGTATGTTCTTTTTTCTTTTTAAACACATCCACCTTTGTTCTTAGCACTGTAAGCGGCGTACGTAGCTCATGGGCGGCACTTTGGGAAAAACGTTTTTGCATGGCAAAGGCTTCTTCTAATTTGCTGGACATTTGGTTAAAGGAAACCGTCAGATCTGCAATCTCATCGTGAATTTCTGGCACCGGTAAATCCTCAGACAGATTGTGCACCGTACGATTTTTCATCTGGTGACTCAACACCCGTAACGGCATTAAGGCTTTCCCTGTAATATAGTAGGTAAGTCCACCGCCTATGGTCACGATCAACACCATATATATAATGCTTTGATATAAGAAACGAGTTCGCGCTATTTGGGAGCCTTCTGACGGTGTGGTTGTTGTCCTACTAAGCAAGGGGGCTTGTTCTATAGCAGTTGCATCCTTAGAAACCTCGTATGCCGGCGTGATTGGAATAGCTTCGATTACATCTGCCATGTGATATGCAGAGAGGTTTAAAATAGTAGTTAAGCCAATACAGCAGGTGGTAAGTGCTAAGATACTAAGAGCAGTAAGACGAGCACGAATGGATAGCTTTTTTATCATAGTGATCCACCGCCGTTCAAAAAATAACCCTCGCCGATTTTGGTTGCGATGGGATCATATCCAAGTGCTATCTTAAGCTTTTTACGCAGAGAAGCAATGTGCACTCGCACAGCGTTACTAAAGCTATCTGCTTCCATATTCCAAACGTGCTCCATCAGCTCTTCCTGACTGATGACCTTGCTTTGATTCAAAAGAAAATACTCCAACAAGGCCAGCTCTTTTTTGGTCATAGTAACATCGATGCCACTTACAGATACCGTGCGTCCAACTGTATCTAAGGAAATTTCGTTCCATACGAGCACCGAGTTTTCCTGTACGAAGGAGCGTCGCAACAGACTACGAATACGTGCTTCTAGTTCCTCAAAAGCAAAAGGCTTTGCTAGGTAATCATTTGCACCGATATCTAACCCCAAAACCTTATCGGACACGCTGCTTCGAGCGGATAAAATAAGAATTTTCATATCCTTATTTGTTTTTCTAAGATCTGACAAGATATCAATGCCATCCATACCAGGAAGATTTAAGTCCAACACAACAAGATCATAGGTTTCTGTGGAGATAAGTTCATATGCCACATCTCCATGATAACAGGTATCAACGGCATATCCATCTATTTGTAATCCCTCTGCGATGGTATCGCATAAATCAATTTCATCCTCAACGATTAAAATCCGCATCGAAACACCTCCAATTTTTTATTTATTATACCACATCAACATAAATTCTACGTTAAGGAAATTCACATTTCATCTTAACACGGATTTTATGTGTCACTTGCTACAATGATTGCAACAAAACGAAAAACGAAAAGGGAGGATAACGACTTGAAGAAAACAACTGTAGCTTTATTTACCGCACTTCTGGTGCTTTCTCTTGCAGGCTGTAGCTCTGCGCCATCAGATGAAAAAATCAAAACCGCTTTGGAGGACGGTACCATTACCATCGAAGATGCAAAGGAGAAGGGTTGGATTGATGATGAGTGGGTTGAGGCAAATTTTGAACCGATTAAGGCGAAAACAAAAATCTATCTGTTTGACTCGTTTCAAACCACTTACCTTGATGGAACACCTGCTTCCTCTGAACTGATTGAGGGAAAAATGTGTCTTGTATTTTTTAACACTGCAAAAGATGGCACCATGGATAAACTTAAGGTGTTTAATGACATACGTGAAGAAATGGAAGACATCGGTGTTCCTATACTAGGTATCATTACGGACGAACAACTAGAGGATGCAAAGGAAAAGCTAAACGACATCAAGTTCCCAATTCTTGTTTATAATGAGGAAATGCAAAAATCGCTTGCAGAATTCAATGAGCTGATTGATAGCGATGTAGTTTCTATTTTTACCAAGGAGGGAGGATTTTACTCCGCCTGGAATAGTGGCTGTGACTCTGAGTCCTTGCTAGACTTTGCACGAGGGCTTGCTGATGAAGAATAAGCTACCGATTTTCCTATTCTTTTCAGCCATTACTTTGATTGGAATCGGTGCTTTTCGTGGCGAGGCACTGGAAGTGTTAAATAAGGGAATCAATCTGTGTTTGGAGTGCGTGGGTATTGGCTAAGAATAAAAACAGATGGAAAGTGCAAGCAGCCGCCACGCTACTGACTAACTCCCATATAAGTGGATTTTTTACAGGAAAAATCTATAAAGGTAAGCTGAAAAGCATTTGTGTTCCAGGGCTTAATTGTTATTCCTGCCCTGGAGCGATAGGCTCCTGTCCCATTGGCTCTCTGCAAGCAGTAATCGGTTCCTCAAAATTTAAATTCTCCTATTATATTGTAGGGTTATTGATTTTATTTGGCGTCTTGCTTGGACGGTTAGTATGTGGATTCCTCTGTCCATTTGGATGGTTTCAGGAACTCCTACACAAGATTCCGACTAAAAAATTCAGTACAAAAAAGCTGAAAGCATTGACCTATATGAAATATGTTATTCTAGTTGTATTTGTCATTATCCTACCTATGACCATTATAAACGAGGTGGGAATGGGCGATCCATGGTTTTGCAAGTGGCTTTGCCCTGCGGGTATATTAGAGGGCGCACTACCACTTTCCATTGTGGACAGCGGAATAAGGGCAGCACTTGGTACGTTGTTTACATGGAAAAGCTGCTTGCTGGTTGGAATTGTTACCTTGTCCGTTTTCTTCTATCGCCCATTCTGTAAGTGGATCTGTCCTTTGGGAGCTTTTTACGCTCTGTTTAATAAATTGTCTTTTTATCGGTTTAACATTGATAAAGAGAAATGTACAAGCTGCAAAGCCTGTGCAAAAGTCTGTAAAATGGATGTAGAGGTTTATAAATCACCCAATCATAACGAATGTATCCGCTGCGGAGATTGTATTCGTACCTGTCCCCACGGCGCAATTTGTAAAAGTATCAATTTAAGAAAAGAGGATAAGAAAAATGAAAAAATGGCTTAGCATGTTAATACTGGCTATATGTATGTTTTCGCTTGTTGCTTGCAGCAACAACGAAATTGAGGGTACAAAGCAGCCCTTTCCTGAATTTGAAGGAGTTGACTTTGAAGGTAATTCCGTAAGTAACGATATTTTTAAGGATTATGATGCGACAATTATAAACTTTTGGACAAACGGATGTGGTAGCTGTATCGCAGAGATGCCAGAACTTGAGGAATATTATCAAAAATTTAAGGAGAAAAACATCAATCTGATTGCAGTAGCAGCCAGCGCGGGTGATTCTGACGAGATGAGATTAGGAGCGGAGAAGATATTAAAAGAAAAAGGAGTTACTTTTACCAATATCATCCCTGATATTAATAGCAGCTTTTATAAGGACTTTATTTGTGAAATAACGGGATTTCCTATTACCTACATTGTGGACAGCGAGGGAAATATGATTGGAGCTCCACTTATTGGTGTGGTAAAAAAACAGGAGGATACGCTGATGAAACGGTTAGATAAGATTACAGAGCAGTGATATTAGACGAGTGGCGGACAACGATATACGCTGTCCGCCCTATACATAGAGAATTATATCTGAATTTTAGTTTTGTCCCTATGGACATCTGAAAACTTATTGTTGACTTTGTTATGAGTCATTCGAATAATTTATAATTCATTATCTGTAGAATGGATTTTCTGTTGGATACATCATGGAGGCTGGTCTATTAAATTCAATATCAGCTACATCAAAGTATTTAAATACTTCAAAAATTGCCTTACCGAAATGTCCGAATGCAACAGCTCCGTGATGAGGGTAATTCTTTTCTACTAATACATGACGGTAGAAACGCTTCATCTCTGGAATAGCAAATACACCGATGCTACCAAAAGACTGAGTCGGAACAGGAAGTACTTCACCTTCTGCAACATAAGCACGTAATACAGTATCAGCAGTGCTTTGAAGACGAAAGAATGTGATTTCACCTGGAGCGATATCACCCTCTAAGGTACCTCTTGTGATGTTTGGTTCCTGATTTGGCTCAAGGCTTCTAGCCATAATCTTCTGATTCTTCATAGAACAGGAGGATAATTTCTTAGATGGTGTATTTCCACAGTGGAAGCCCATGAAGGTATCGGTTGGCTTATAGTCAAACTTGCCTTTGATAGAAGCATCGTACATATCAGCTGGTACAGTGTTGTTAATATCAAGAAGAGTAACGGAATCTTCACTGACACAAACTCCAAGGTACTCACTTAATGCACCATAGATATCAACTTCACAGGAGACTGGCATACCCTTACTTGCAAAACGACTGTTTACATAACATGGTACGAAACCAAACTGAGTCTGGAAGGAAGGCCAGCACTTATTAGCGAATACAACAAACTCTTTACAACCCTTGTGAGCCTCTGCCCAGTCAAGTAATGTAAGCTCGTACTGTGCAAGCTTAGGAAGGATGCCAGGCATATTATTTCCAGTACCAAGTTCTTCTTCCATATCTTTTATCACATCTGGAATTCGTGGATCATTGGCATGATCGTTAAATGATGCGAATAAGTCAAGCTCAGAGTTTTCTTCAATTTCAACACCTAGGCTGTATAACGCTTTGATTGGAGCATTACAAGCAAGGAAATCCTGAGGTCTTGGACCGAAGGAGATAATCTTTAAGTTCTGTAAACCGATAATTGTACGAGCGATTGGTAAGAAATCTTCAATCATAGTAGCAACCTCAGTTGGTGTACCAACCGGATATTCTGGTATGTATGCACGGATATTACGTAACTTTAAGTTATAGCTTGCATTTAACATACCACAGTATGCATCGCCACGTTCATCTGCAAGTATAGAGGTAGTTTCCTCTGCAGCTGCAGCAAACATAACAGGACCATCAAAATTCTTTGCTAATAATGTTTCGCTGCTTTCTGGACCAAAGTTACCAAGGTAAACAACGAGAGCATTACAATTTGCTGCTTTTACATCAGCAAGTGCTTTTAACATATCTTTCTCATTTTCAATCGTGATTGGACATTCATAAATTTCAAGCCCTTTTTCGCGATAAGAGGAAACAACAGCTTCTCTTCTTCTGTTGGAGAGACTCATAGGGAAACAGTCTCTACTTACGGCAACAATGCCGACATTAATGTTTGGAATGTTATTCATTTGAAAATACCAAACCTTTCTTAGTAATGGGTGTTGTAAGTTGGTTTCGGAATAATTAGTTTAGTCATAAAACTATGTAATTGTATTATAAGTTTAACTACACGAAATGTCAAGGAAGTACAAGTTATATACAAAGAAAAATACAAAACAGTTTATAAAAAAATACAAGATATTTGTAAAAAAAATACAAGAGATTTATAAAGAAAATATAAGCGGGAATTTATAAATTCAAAGGGATACCTTAAGAAAAAAAGTTCCATGAGACACTTTTTTGAAAAAATTAATATAAGCGCTTTAATATGCAACACAACTTGTCGATATATGTTGAACTTAGTTGTATCTTGTGGTAATTAATGTATAATAGAATTAGGAATGACATCATTGAAGAACTGGAAAAGTGTAGTAGATAGCAGTAATTTTAAGAAAGTGCGGAATTCTTTTATGAAAAATATGGCTGAGAAAGCTGTAAATTTACAAATTAAAGGAAGGTTCATTATGATGAAAAAGAAGGGGAATCAAGAAGAATTTAAGGTAAAGCGATTAAAAAGACAATCGAAGAAGGAAGAAAACATTGAGAAGTTATACAAGCTAAATAAAGAATTAAAGCAAGAGAAAGAAATTAGACAAGATAGGTATTCAAAGAAAAGGGAGAAAAAAAGGATCTTTGGAATTCGCTTAAGGTTAGCTTTGGCGTTTATGGTACCAATCGCCTTCATTATCATTCTAGGAATTACATCATATAATAAAGCGTCAGAAGCAATGTTAAAAAGCTATGAAGAATCATCCTTTCAAGCTCTTAAGACTACAACAAACTATTTCGAATTAGCAATGCAAACGGTAGAATTACGTTTAAATCAGCTAAAAGGCTATGAGAATTTAAAGAATTACTATTCTGGTACATATAAAAGTGATCCAATAACGGAGATGACTACATATAAGAATCTTCAAGTGTATATTGAAACAACGACGTATTCGGATAATGTTTTGGCTAACTTATACGTATTTAGCAAACGTGGTAATAACTTAAGTAACTACGGGAGCATGGATTTAAGTGGTGCAGAGTTGGTGGAGGCTTATCTTGAAACTGAAGAAGGAAAAAGAGATGAAAAAGAGAATGGAGCATATTCTTGGTCTGGCAAGCATCAGTTTGTCGATGAGCATTTTGTGCAGGATAAGAGTAAAATTACAATCCCATATGCTTTTTCCGTATCCTCAGCCTTTTTTGGGAATGGATTTAAACAAATCGGTTATATGGTAGCAGATATTAGGTTAGACTTATTTCAAAAGAAATTATCAGAGCTTGAACTATCTGAAAACTCTATCTTTGTAGCTATCTCAAAGGATGGTTATGAAGTGCATAGTAATGAGGCTGAGGGCGTTTTGATTGCTGACAAATCGTTTTATACCGATGCATTAGCAAGTTCAGAGCTAAGTGGAACTAGCTATGTAGACTTTAATGGTGAAAAGCACCTATTTTTATATTCGAAAGCTACGAAATCAGGAATTACCGTATGCGGGCTGGTTCCATACTCCTATTTGATATCACAAGCAAAGGCTATTAGAACATCAACTGTGATATATGTTCTTATAGCAGTGGTCAGTGCTTTGTTCATTGCAGTCATTATGTCAACCGATATGGGAAGTGCTATTAATAAAATTATTGTCGCACTAAAAAAGGCTTCGGAAGGAGACTTAACGGTATCTGTTAATTGCCAAAGAAAAGATGAATTTGGTATGTTAGCGGATAGCGCTAATAATATGATCTCTAATGTAAAAGGGCTTATTGATAAAGCACAGAAAGTAAAGGATACTATTTCATTATCTACGGATGAGGTATCGGATTCTGCAAAGCAGCTTTTAATAGCGACTCAGAATATTTCTACTTCGATTGAAGAAATTCGTCAAGGTATTGTACAACAAGCGGAAGATTCTGAAAAATGCCTTCGTCAATCAGACGAATTAACAACGAGAGTGAATCAGGTATCCTATAATGTTACAACGATTGAAAAACTGACAGAGGACTCTAAAGCGGTCGTACAGCAAGGATTAGTTTCCATTGACATTTTGCGAGATAAGTCAGAAGAAACAACTAAGATAACAAATAACATTATCGGGGATATCGAATCGTTAGAGGCAGAGAGCGAGTCCATTGGTAAGATTATTGGTGTTATTAATGATATTGCTGAGCAGACGAATTTGCTATCTTTGAACGCGTCAATTGAAGCAGCTAGAGCAGGGGATGCTGGTCGTGGATTTGCAGTCGTTGCAGATGAGATAAGAAAACTTGCAGAACAATCAGTCAGGGCATCTGGTGAGATAGCAACTATCATTAGTAGCATTCAAGGAAAAACGAAGCTTACCGTAACCACAGTTCAAAAGTCAGAGAATATTGTAAAATCTCAGGGAAATGCGTTATTAAATACCATCGATTTATTCCAGAAAATTGATGCATCAGTTGGTATGATTGCAAAAGAGCTTACTGAAATTACGTCTGGTATATCGGGGATTAAAGTTGCTGAAAATACTACATTAAATGCGATAGAGAGTATATCTGCGGTTTCGGAAGAAACAGCTGCATCCTCAGAAGAAGTAGATAGTGCGGCAAATCGCCAAGTAGAATCGGTATCGAAATTAAGAGAGGCAACTTTGCATTTAGAAGCAGAAACGAAAGAATTGAATGAAGCGTTGAATCAATTTCGTATATAAGTTTAGGAGGTAACAACGATGGCCATGCCGGAGTTATTAACAGAAGTTAATGTAGTATCAACAACCGTCCGCCTGCTGTTAGCATTAGTTTGCGGTGGAATTCTTGGGATTGAACGAGGACGGAAAAAACGCCCGGCTGGTTTTCGAACTTATATGTTGGTCTGTATAGGATCAACCTTAGTAATGATTACGAGTCAATACATCTGTTCACTGTATCAAAATTCTGATCCTGCGCGTATGAGCGCGCAGGTTATCAGTGGTATCGGTTTTCTTGGTGCAGGGACAATTATCGTGACAGGTAGAAATAGAGTGATGGGGTTAACAACAGCTGCTGGACTTTGGGCATCAGCTTGTATTGGTCTTTCCATCGGTATTGGTTTTTATTCTGGTGCTATTATTGGTTGTATTCTCATTTTTTTTGTAATGTCAGTACTTCATCGATTAGACGAGCGTGTGATATCCTCTGTAAAGATTATTAATCTCTATGTAGAGTTATCACAAATGAGTGATGTCGGGCATCTTATGAGATTTGCAAAAGAGCAGGATTTAAAAGTAAATGATGTTGAATTTGTAAGAGGAAAATCAGCTTCAGGGCTAGCCTTAACACTTACGTTAAAATTTCCGAAGTGTTATACGCAGATCGAAATTATAGAGCTATTCAGTACAATTGAGGGAGTTACTTATATGGAAGTAATCTAAAGTAGCAAAAAATCAGTATTTAGTAAAAAGATTGAAAATAAGCTGGTTGAATGAAAGCGCTTTCATATGCTATAATTAGATATCATGCGTATTATCTTTCATTGATCTTAGATTGATATGCCATAATAATCGCACTGTAACAACATAGTTACCAAGAATACTAGGAGGATTAGACCATGGATATGATTGTAAAGTACATTAATGAGTTACTTGATAAGAGTACACCAGAAGTACCGATGTGGAACATAGAAAAAATTAAGAGCGGCGAAAAATCAGAATGGAACTACATTGACGGTTGTATGATTAAGGCTGTTCTTGAGATGTACGCAATAACAAAAGAAGAGAAGTACCTAAAATTTGCAGATGATTTTATTGATTATCGTGTGGATGAGGAAGGTAATATTTCCGGGTATGAAGTGGAAAAGTTCAACATTGACGATGTAAATGCAGGTAAAACATTATTTGAACTTTATGATTTAACTGGGAAAGAAAAGTACCGCAAAGCAATTGATATCATTTATAAGCAAGTAAAAACACAGCCAAGAACTAGAGAAGGTAACTTTTGGCATAAACTAATTTATCCTCAACAGGTATGGTTGGATGGTTTATATATGGGTCAGCCATTTTACATGGAATATGAGACTCGTTTTAATAATAAAAAGAACTATGAGGATATCTTTCATCAGTTCTTTAATGTATATGAGATGTTAAGAGATGAAAAGACTGGTTTATATTATCATGCATTTGACTCTTCAAGAGAAATGTTCTGGTGTGACAAAGAAACAGGATTATCCAAGCATTTTTGGTTAAGAGCTCTTGGCTGGTATGCGATGGCACTCTTAGATACTTTAGATAAGTGCGAGCCAACTGGTTATGAGAAAGAGTATGAAAGATTAAAGCAAATCTTTATTGAATATATGGAAACAATTTTAAAATATCAGGATGAAAGCGGTATGTGGTATCAGATTCCTGATATGGGTGGACGTGAGCGCAACTACCTTGAGACAAGCGGAAGTTCTATCATGGCATACGCATTACTAAAGGGTGTACGTCTTGGTTTCTTACCAGAGAGCTATCGTGAGAATGCAAAGAAGGCAATGGACGGTATCTGTGAGAAATACCTTCATACAGAAGAAGGCAAGATGAGCCTTGGAGGAATTTGTCTTGTGGCTGGTCTTGGCGGTAAGCAAATGAGAGACGGTACTTATGATTATTACATGTCGGAGCCTATTGTAAAAGACGACGCTAAGGGTGTTGGACCATTCCTATTAGCATATACAGAATTACTTCGTCTTCAGAAATAATAGAAAGCTATAAATTTTATTTAACAAGCGTTGTCGTAATATATTGTTGGTTTATCAAATAAATAATCGATTTATAAATAAAAAATCCCAAATTCGACAAAAAAACAAAAAAGGAAGCCTCCCAAAAAGTTTAAAATTTCTGTGAACTTATTTGGAAAGGCTTTTTTTTTGCAATAAAGTGTGGTATAACTAGATACACAGACTGTTTACTAAAATAGAAACGGTATGCCTTAAATTAGCAAAACAAGATGCTTTGCTTTGTGAGGGCTAGTTCATGCATGGGAATATCCTGTGGGGGAAATTTTTAGTTGCATAGTTAAAAAAAGTAGAATATAAGAGAGGGTTTAAGATGAAGAAGAAAGCATTATTACTTGGGCTTTGTGGATGTCTTATGCTATCAGTGGTAGCATGTAGCAAGAAAAGCAGCGGCGGTGTTGATGTAACATTAGGGCAATACAAAGGAATAGAAGTTACGGTAGAGCCTGTTGAGATTACAGAAGAGCAAGTTAATCAACAATTAGATAATTTTAATAAACAAAAAGGTAAGGACGTTAAGATAACAGATAGAACCGATGTACGTAATGGTGATACGGTAAACATTGATTACGTTGGTAAGGTTGATGGTAAGGAATTTGATGGCGGAAAGGGTGAAGGTTACAATTTAGAAATTGGATCCAATTCTTTCATTGATGGATTTGAGTCTGGCTTAATCGGTAAGAATGTTGGCGAAACTGCTGATGTCCCTGTAACATTTCCTAATCCATATGATAGTAACCCTGACTTAGCTGGAAAGGATGCAGTATTTACTGTTACAGTTAATTACCTAACAGATGGTAATAAAGAGCCTTTAACAGATGAGGTAGTAAAACAGAATTCAGATTATGAGACAATCGATGCTTATAAGGATTATATTAAGACAGCATTAACTGAAAGTGCAGAGCAACAAGCACAAACACAGAAAGAAATTGACATTATTCAAAAGGCAATTGATAACACTACCTTTAAGAACTTAGAGCAGAAAGAGTATGATGCGGAAGAAACAGATATGAGAGCTTATTATACAAGCGTAGCTTCTCAGTATGGTGTTGATTTAAAGACTTATATTCTTTACTTCTTTGGTATGTCAGAAGAACAATTTAATACTGAAATCAAAAAAGCAGCAGAGTTTAATGTAAAACAAAGACTTATGTTAGATGAAGTTGTAAAGACTGAGAAATTAGATATTACAGACGAAGAATATACAGATAAAGTAACAGAATATACAGAGCAGAATAACTATAAAACTGTTGAAGAATTTGAAGAAGCATACAAAGGCAAGGAAAATGTTAAGATTGCTTTATTAAGAGAAAAGGCACTTGATTTTGTAATTAATGCTGCTGTTGTAAAATAATTAGATGGCTTTTGTGGCTTGCTTGAAGCGACCAATTGCCATCTAAGGACAAGGGGTATCTTAAAGTGATTTGACTTTAGGATACCCCTTTTTAACTCTTATTTAAATTATAGGTAAATACAGAGCAATTTCCTAAAAATATTTGTATTATCCATTATTTCTAATAAATTTGAAACTGACGATTGTAGAGATAATATACGAAATCCCAATTGATAAGATCAAACCATTCGTCGATATAATCGTTACGCCTATTTTGGTAATCAAGATAGTATGCATGTTCCCAGACGTCAATTGGAAGAAGTGGAATGAGACCTAAAGTAAGCGGTGTATCTTGATTCGCAGTTGTAACGATTGATAATTCACCACGCGAATTAGACACAAGCCAGGCATAACCAGAACCAAAAACTTGTAATGCAGCTTCCTTCATTTTGGCTTTAAATTCATTAAAATTGCCAAAGGTTTGGTTAATTAGATTTAGAAAATCATTTCCTGTTACTTGGCTGGTATTTTGTGCTGGTGGCATGGATGGTTTACTTGGAGATTTCATGGAGTAAAAGTATAGATTATGATTGTATACTCCGCCTGCGTTATGTTGTACTGGTATTTGAATTGCGGATGGAAGAAGATTGTTATGAACAATTAATTCCTCAAGATTCCATGATTGAAATTCTGGATAATCTTTAAGTGCTTTATTGAGATTATCGACATAGGTCTTAAGGTGTTTTTCATGATGAAAATAGAGAGTATATTCACTTATGTTTGGAGAAAGAGCATCGCGTGCATATGGCAGCGGAAGCAATGGAAATGGATAAGTTTGATTGTTTTGACTCATAATGAGAACATCCTATCGTATTATTTACTATAGTTTATGTAAAAAACGACAGAGTGTGACGGCGATAAGAGTTTGTAATAAAATATGGAGGTGGATTGATGAGTTATCAGTATTTAGAGTATCCGAAATGTACAACATGTATAAAAGCAAGAAAATGGTTAGAAAAAAATCAGATTGCTTTTGAATCAAGAGATATTACAGTAAATAATCCTACGAAGGAAGAACTAAAACTTTGGCATGAGAAAAGTGGATTGACACTTACTAAATTTTTTAATACCAGTGGACTTCTTTATCGAGAACAAAACCTAAAAGAAAAGGTTAAAGTAATGACAGTTGAGGAAATGATTGAAATATTATCTACCAACGGCATGTTAGTAAAACGACCAATTTTAGTTGGCGATGACTTTATACTTGTTGGATTTAAAGAAGATGAATGGAAGAAGAGATTGCTTCCACCAGTTTTGAAAAGGTATTAGTAGCGTTTATCCATAATGTATCTGGTATTTAACAAATTTATCCGACCTGTTCGGATAAATTTGTTAAAACATTATTAAAATTCAAAGAAATCTGATGAATCTTGTTAATATAGCTGTTATAATAAGCAAAGATTAAAGTTAACTAAAGTATTAGTTGGAGGATTCGATGTTTGGTTATATAGGAATACATAAGCCGGAACTTAAAATGAAGGAATACTATAAATACCGTGCATACTATTGTGGCCTATGTCAAGTTCTAAAAGAACGCTATGGACGTTTTGGACAGATGACACTGACTTATGATATGACATTTTTAATTATACTCTTAACTTCCTTGTATGAAAGCAAAGTGACAGAGGAACAGCATCGATGCCTTGCACATCCAACGAAAAAACATTGGATGCTTCGCAATGAAATAACGGAGTATGCAGCCGATATGAATATTGCGTTAACTTATCACAAATTTCTAGATGATTGGAACGATGAGAAAAGCTTGGTAGGGCTTAGCGCAAGCAAGCTATTCGTTAGAAAATATCACAAAATAGAGAAGAAGTATCCTGAAAAATGCCAGATGATTGCGGAGTGCTTGGCAAAGTTACAAAAATATGAAAAAGAAAATGTTACTGACCTTGATAAGATAGCAAAATCGTTCGCTGATTTGATGGGAGAGATGTTTGTCTACCGTAAGGATGAGTGGGAGGACACGTTAAGAAGGCTAGGTTTCTTTCTCGGAAAATACATCTATTTATTAGATGCTTATGAGGATGTTAAGGAAGATATAAGAAAAGATAATTATAATCCATTAAAGGAGAAGATAGGCGAACCTTCCTTTGAGGAGGAATATCGACAAATATTAATCATGATGATGTCCGAATGCTCCAAGGAATTTGAAAGGCTGCCATTAATCCTTGATGTCGAACTGTTAAGAAACATACTATATGCGGGGGTATGGAAGAAGTACGACGAACAAGGTACAAAGAGTTGTAACAAGAAAGCAATTGACGAAGAAGGGAAAGGAATATAGTATGACACAAGATCCATATCAGGTACTTGGGATAAGCAGAACAGCTACCGATGACGAGGTAAAAAAAGCTTATCGTGAATTAAGTAGAAAATATCATCCAGATTCTTATATAAATAATCCTCTATCTGATTTAGCAGAAGAGAAATTTAAGGAAGTACAGGAAGCATACGACACCATTATGAATGAACGTCAAAATGGTGGTTATTCCACATTTAACGGTAATTTCAGTGGGCAATCCTATGGAAACCAGACATATTCTGAAGATGGTGTCCTTGCTGATGTCGCTTCCAAAATTAATGGACGTCGCTTTAGTGAAGCCCTTAGCCTACTCTCAGGCATTAGTAATCGTACTGCCAGATGGTATTATTATAGCGCAATTGCTAATCTTGGTGTTGGTAATAATGTACTTGCAGCGGATCATGCGAGAACTGCGGTTTCAATGGAACCAAATAATTCTGAGTATATTAATCTATTGAATCAGTTACAGTGGGGAAGCCGAAGATATACGCAAACCGGATCTGGTTATGGTCGTGGTATGGATGCAGGCGATATGTGCTGTAACTTATGTATTGCAGATGCTTGCTGCGAATGTATGGGAGGCGATTTGTGCACATGCATCTAAGCACAAAAAAAATAGCGTTTTCAGGGTTATTACTAGCATTAACTATTTTATTTACGATACTTAGTTCTGTATTTGAAACAAGTACTTTCTTTTTTCTTGCAGCGGCATCGTATCTAGTGGGTATAAATTTTAGAGAGAGTGGAGTTAAGTTTGGTATTGGATTCTACTTATCAGCCATCTTACTTAGTATAATACTAGTTCCAAATAAACTCTATTGCCTAACCTTTGCAACCATTAGTGCTTACATTGTCATAATGGAAATTATCAGAGTATACTTAACCAAAAAGGAATTAAAAAAATTAGCTACAACAAACAGAGATTCTATCGAAAAAAAGTCCAATGCTTTTTTTTATAGCATTAAGTTTGTTGTGTTTAACGTTCTTTATCTACCATTTTTGTTTTTATTTCCGGGTTTATTGTATAGTGGTGAAATCTCACCAATGGTTTATATACTATTCATCATAGGCGGTCAGATCATATTTGTCATCTACGATATGGCATATGATGTATTTATTCAAAAGTACTGGAAACGAATCAAAAAGAGTATCATCCGAAATTAAAAGTAATGGTCTTAAAATGGTTATTTAAAAGCCGTTAATTAAAAACAGTCATTTAAAAAACAGTTATTAAAAACAGTTATTAAAAGCAGTAAAAATAGTTATATAAAAACCATTATTAAAAACCATTATTAAAAACTTTATATTACTTCATAATGTAAAGAGGCTCCACATTAAATCTTGAGACTAAGACTTAATGTAGAGCTATTTTTATGTTTTCTCTTTACTAATGCTTTTTAAGTATTTATATTTCTCTATTCTAATTTCTAATAAATTTTAAGCATTTATTTCTCTCTATTTCAAGTTCTAATAAATTTTAACCATTTATGTTTTCTCTATTTTGTTTCAAATAAATTTTAAGGTTTAAGTTTAACTAATGCTATGATTGTACTGGAAGCTGATTCCATTTGTCTGCGCATTTATAATAGCTTCATCATCCGTAGTTTCATCCTTTCGTGAGGTGTAAAGGACTTTCACTTATATACTCAACAAATAGTTTGATTGGTTGCAGGAATCATAAAATAATAATTTAGTTTGTGGAAAAGAGAAAATTACATGTTCTATAAATATAGTAATTCCTTAATTTACAAAAGTATTTGTATATTGCATAATTTATCTGTACATGGAATAGATTATAAAAACAAGTATTTCAGGTGGAACTTCCATGAAAGGCTCCAATTTGTTTAAGCATAAACAAATCGAGGAACGTGCTGCTGAGATTGCTGCATTCATTATTGAAAACAATGCAACAGTCAGACAGACCGCAAAGCAGTTCGGTATCTCTAAGTCGACGGTACATAAGGATGTTACCGAGCGTTTGTTACAAGTAAATCCTTCTCTGGCAGAGCGAGCACGTGTCGTTTTGGATTTGAATAAGTCAGAGAGACATATCAGAGGTGGATTGGCTACCAAGGAGAAGTACCTACATAAAGGAAAGACAGTGCAAGGATATTAAAATGGGTTAGTGGTGTTCGTTACAAATGTTTATGAATATTGTTAATGAAAATTCGTTCGTGAGCATTAAGTAAGATCGGAATGTTTGTTGGATAACTCAGACATTCCGGTTTTTCTATGTGCTAAGCCAAGAAGCAATCATTCTGTTATTTTAGCAAATTTCATGTTTCAATAAGGATATAGACTTTTAAACCATGGTTTGAAAAAAAGGATTAATTATACCCATTAATAAATATAGTAATTTTATAAGGTGTTTAGCGAAAATGCTCACGAACTATGTAATAAACTGTTGGAAACCAAACTATATTATGGTATAATTAAATGGTTGGTGTTAATAAATTTTCTTATTATTTATATGAAAGCGCTTACATTATGTGAATAGTTTCACACAATCTGGTACATACCTACTAATCAACATTTAAGGAGAATATGATAATATTTTATCAATATCCAAAGGATTAATAGTGTAATCGCTTACAATTGACACAAAGTACGGGTACTACGTATGGACGGAAAGAGAGAAAGTATTTTATTTTCAAATTTGTCGATTTAGAAAAAGATTTGCAAATAGTTAAATTCTTTCATTCAAAAAGTACTTATTTTGTGTTAAAATAGAAACGAAAGCAAAGAAAAAGACTATTGTATCATCAACTCACGCTAACTATGTGTTAATTTTATCACAGGTTTGTGGAAAGTATCTGAAATGTTTATAGCTGTACACCGAGAAGGAGTCAGTTAAATTAGAAAGAAAGAAGGAGAAAAAATGGCAGCAGGAACATTCAAAGGCGGCATTCATCCTTATGAAGGAAAAGAGCTAACGAAGGATAAACCAACCACTTTATTGCTACCAAAAGGAGATCTTGTGTATCCAATGTCTCAACACATTGGTAATCCAGCAAAACCTATTGTTGCAAAAGGCGACAAAGTTTTAGTAGGTCAAAAAATTGGTGAAGCAGATGGAGTAGTTTCCGCCTGCATCATTAGCTCTGTATCTGGTACAGTAAAAGCTGTTGAACCAAGATTAAATGTGGCAGGCACTATGGTGGAATCCATTGTTGTGGAAAATGATAACGCTTATACTCAGGTAGAAGGATTCGGAGTAGAGAGAGATTACGAGACTCTTAAAAAGGAACAAATTCGTTCTATTATTAAGGAAGCTGGTATTGTAGGTATGGGAGGTGCTGGTTTCCCAACACACATCAAGCTAACCCCAAAGGATGATAGCGCGATTGATTATTTAATCATTAATGGTTCTGAGTGTGAACCTTATCTAACTAGTGATTATCGCATGATGTTAGAAGAGACAAATCGCTTAATTAAAGGTATTAAGATTACACTTCGTTTATTTGAAAATGCAAAGGCTATTATTGCAGTAGAGGATAACAAACCAGAAGCAATTAGTATGCTTACACATGCATTAAGAAATGAGAACAGAATTGAATTAAAAGTTATTAAAACAAAATATCCTCAAGGTGCGGAACGTGTGCTAATTTATGCAATAACGGGACGCAAAATGAATTCTACTATGCTACCATCGGATATTGGATGTATCGTAAATAATGTAGATACGATGATTTCAGTTTGTAGAGCAGTAGCAGAGAATACACCTCTTATTAAAAGAGTCGTAACAGTATCTGGAGATGCTGTGAAAAATCAAGGGAACTTTATCGTATTAACTGGTACTAATTATAGTGAACTCGTAGAAGCTGTAGGAGGATTTAGTGCAAAACCTGCGAAGCTGATTTCTGGTGGACCTATGATGGGACTTGCTCTTTACTCCTTAGATATACCAGTTACGAAGACCTCTAGTGCACTATTAGCATTTGCTTCAGATGAAGTAGCGGATATGGAGGAGGGACCATGTATCCGTTGTGGACGTTGTGTGGAAGTTTGCCCAGGTAGAATTGTTCCACAGAAATTAATGGAGTTTGCAGAGCGTTTTGATGATAAAGGCTTTGAAGGGTTAAATGGTATGGAATGTTGTGAATGTGGCTGTTGTTCTTATATCTGTCCAGCAGGACGTCATTTAACACAGGCTTTTAAGCAGTCTAAGAGAAGTATTCTTAACGAACGCAAGAAGTAATTAAAGAGGAGAATGAGACAAGACTTAAGAAAGAGGTGGAATCTTTGAAAGATATGTATAATGTCTCTGCATCACCGCACGTGCGTAGTGGTGTAACGACAGCTCAGATTATGAGAGATGTTGCAATTGCGTTAATGCCTGCTTGTTTATTTGGTATTTATCAATTCGGTTTCTCAGCATTTTTGGTATTATTAGTTTCGGTGACATCCTGTGTGGTATCCGAGTTTTTGTATGAAAGATTAATGAAACACCCATATCGTCCTTATGAGTGTAGTGCTCTAGTTACCGGTCTATTAATCGGTATGAATATGCCTGCTACCATTCCAGTATGGATTCCAATGGTTGGTGGTGTATTTGCAATTATCGTAGTAAAACAGTTATATGGTGGACTTGGACAAAACTTTATGAATCCTGCTCTTGCAGCTAGATGTTTCTTATCCATCTGTTTTACTTCTCGTATGACAACATTTGCAGTAGATGCATTTACAAATTCAGGTACTTCAAGTAGAACATTATATTTATTTAACTATGGTTATGCTGGATTAGATGGCGTCAGCGGTGCAACTCCACTTGCAGCGATGAAAGCTTCCGAGGCAGCTCCAAGTTTACTTGATATGTTCTTTGGTTTCCATGGTGGTGTGATTGGTGAAACAAGTGCCATGATGCTTTTAATCGGTGCATGCTATTTATTATACCGTAGAATTATTTCCTTACGAATTCCATTGACATATATCGCAACATTTGCAGTATTTATAATTTTATTTAGCGGCAAAGGATTTGATGTAGAATATGTGTTAGCTCAGATTCTTGGTGGTGGATTAATATTAGGTGCTTTCTTTATGGCAACTGATTACGTGACCTGTCCAATTACGAAGTATGGTCAAATCCTCTTTGGTGTTTGTCTTGGCGCGTTAACCGGATTATTCCGTGTATTTGGTGGTTCCGCAGAGGGTGTATCTTACGCTATTATCTTCTGTAACTTATTGGTGCCGTTGATTGAAAAAATCACGATGCCAAGGGGCTTCGGAATGGGAGGTAAGAAACTTGCAAAATAAGAAAAAGTCAACAATAATTAAAGATGCGATTGCATTATTTGCGATTACCTTAGTAGCGGCTGTTGCACTTGGTTTTGTATATGAAATTACGAAAGACCCAATCGCAGAAGCAGAAGCAAAAGCGAAGGCTAAAGCATATTCGATGGTTTTTGCCGATGCAAAATTGGTAGATGATAAGAATGAAGATGTGAATGCCAAAGTAGATTCTTCCAAAGAATTTTTAACTTCTCAAGGATTTACTTCAAGTACTATCAACGAAGTATGTATTGCAAAGGATGAAGCCGGAAATGCACTTGGCTTTGTTATGACTTTAACTTCTTCAGCAGGATATGGCGGGGATATTAAGTTTACAATGGGTGTAAAAGCAGACGGAACTTTAACTTCAATAGAAATTATTAGTATGAATGAGACTTCGGGCCTTGGTGCAAAAGCCAATGACGATAGTTTTAAAGGACAATATTCCGATAAAAATGTAGACTCCTTTAAAGTTATTAAGTCAGCTGAGAGTAAGACTGGTGATGATCAAATTAATGCCATCAGTGGTGCAACAATCACAAGTTCTGCAGTAACAGGTACAGTGAATGCAGGTCTTGCCTTTGCGAATGATTTATTAGAGAATGGTGTAGGAGGTGTTACTCATGAGTAAAGCGTTAGAGCGTATTTATAACGGTGTAATTAAAGAAAATCCTACATTTGTCTTAATGCTTGGTATGTGTCCGACTCTTGCGGTTACAACTTCAGCAATCAATGGTGTAGGTATGGGACTTACGACAACAGCAGTTCTTATCATGTCAAACATGCTAATTTCTATGCTTCGTAAGGCTATCCCTGATAAGGTAAGAATGCCAGCATTTATCGTAGTGGTAGCTTCCTTCGTAACTATTGTGCAGTTATTATTGCAGGCATATCTTCCTTCATTAAATGATTCCCTTGGTATCTACATCCCATTGATCGTTGTTAACTGTATTATCCTAGGTAGAGCAGAGGCTTATGCATCAAAGTATCCAGTATACCCATCTATCTTTGATGGTGTAGGTATGGGACTTGGATTTACCGTTGGTTTAACTTTAATTGGTTTATTCCGTGAAATACTTGGTGCAGGTACTGCGTTTGGTTTTTCTATTATGCCAGATAGCTATGAACCATTTTCTATCTTCGTATTAGCACCGGGTGCATTCTTTGTCCTTGCGATGTTGACAGCCCTTCAAAATAAGTTGAAGTTAAAATCTGCAACAAATGTTCCAATGGCTGACAAGCTTGCATGTGGCGGTAACTGCAGCAGTTGTAGCGGTAGTGCATGCCATAGCAATCATGAGCTACTTGATTCCGTAAAAGAAGAAGCAACTAAAAAAGCAGCAGCTGAAAAGGCACGTGCAGCTAATCAGACAGAGAAGAAATAGGAGGAGAGATTTAGATGAAGGAATTATTACTAGTGCTTATTGCAGCAGCGCTCGTGAATAACGTAGTTTTAAGTCGTTTCCTCGGCTTATGTCCGTTTCTCGGCGTTTCTAAAAAAATTAGTACAGCAGCAGGTATGGGTGGAGCAGTAATCTTCGTTATTACCATAGCCTCTGCATTATGTAGTGTAATCTATGATGTGGTTTTGGTTCCACTTGACTTAAAATATATGAATACGATTGTATTTATTATTTTAATTGCAGCCTTAGTTCAGTTTATTGAAATGTTCTTAAAGAAGTTCTCACCAGGTCTATACAATGCACTCGGTGTATACCTTCCATTAATCACAACAAACTGTGCAGTTCTCGGTGTTGCCATCGATAACGTCCAAAAGGGAAATGGCTTTGTAATTAGTGTTGTTTATGGTGCTGGTACGGCTATTGGTTTCTTAATTGCTATTGTTATTATGGCAGGTGTAAGAGAGCGAATTGAGAATAACAATGTCACGAAATCCTTCCAAGGTTCACCAATTGTGTTGATTACAGCAGGATTGATGTCAATTGCCTTTATGGGATTTGCAGGCTTGTTATAGGATAGGGGGAAAAGAGCATGACGAATTTAGCATTATTTGACCTCTTATCTAATACTGGTGTACTTGCTTTCAATATGCAAGGGCTTATTACAGCAGCAGCTATTGTTGGTGGTGTTGGCTTAATCATTGGTATTCTTCTTGGACTTGCAGCCAAGGTATTTGAGGTTGAAGTAGATGAACGTGAGTTAATAGTAAGAGATTTATTACCTGGTAATAACTGTGGTGGCTGTGGATATCCAGGTTGTGATGGGCTAGCAAAAGCGATTGCAGCTGGTGAAGCACCTGTGAGTGGATGTCCTGTTGCAAGCGCCGAAATTCACGCTAAAATTGGTGAAGTTATGGGTACAGAAGCAATAGAGAGTGAACGTAATGTTGCATTTGTAAAATGTAATGGTACCTGTGATAAGACAAACGTAAAGTATCACTATACTGGAACTCCAGATTGTAAGAAGATTTCTACGGTACCTGGAAATGGCGAGAAGACTTGTATCTATGGTTGTATGGGTTATGGTAGCTGTGTACGTGCTTGTGCATTTGATGCAATTCATGTTGTAAATGGTATTGCGGTAGTAGATAAAGAAAAATGTGTTGCATGTGGAAAATGTATTACAGCGTGTCCAAACGACTTAATTGAATTTGTTCCAGTAAGTTCAACTTGCAAGGTACAATGTAACTCTAAGGATAAGGGCAAAGATGTGAACGCTGCATGTAGCGTTGGATGTATTGGATGTATGATGTGTGTGAAGGTATGCGAAAGCGATGCAGTCACCGTAACCAATAATCTTGCTCACATTGATTACTCTAAGTGTACTCATTGCGGTAAGTGCGCTGAAAAGTGTCCAAGAAAGATTATTACCATTGCATAATAATTTAATAAACTATAATTTAATAAAATTTCAGTAGAAGTTTATTTATCTTTTTAAAAAAAAGTGTTATGATACATGAAAAGACTTCTAGCAGAATAGGAACGACCCAAAGGATAAGAAGTACTTTTTACTTCTTATCCTTTTTGAATACAAAACAAGGAAAAGTTCGCAAGACTTGCTTTTTCTTGCGGATAGGAAAGTTCTGCAATTCCCTATCCGATATATTTGAACAAGAGGATATGGCAAAGAGATTTTAAAAAGTTAAGATTGATTTGCTAATAATTAATAAAGGCAGGTTTATTATGGTTTGTAAAATTTGTGGAAGAACGATACAAAATGAAGAAGCTAATTTCTGTGAGTATTGTGGAGCACCTTTTCGTCCAGGAATGGATAATCGAGTGTTAGAGAATGAGCATTCTTCGAGTCCTAATGTCTATGGACAAGATATTACAATGCAGCAAAGATTAGGTCAGGGGAGTGCTAGTCAGAATGGCCCTTGGCAGACAAATTATGAACAAAGCGCTTATGGAAACAGCTCTATGAAGGATCAAGTGCTTGGAAGATTTACTAATCAAGATAGTAATACCAATGCTCAAGGGAGTGCAGTAGTGCAAGAAAAACCAATGTCCGTAGGGAAATGGCTCGCAGTAATGATGTTAGGGTTTATTCCTCCAATAGGACCTTATGCATTCCTAATATTACTGTTTTATTGGTCTTTCAGTAAATCAATACCTCTGACAAGAAAGAATTGGGCACGTGCTACACTTATTGTTGCACTTGTTCTTGTCATATTTCTTTTTGCTGCGATAGGGATGACTGGTGGTGAAATACTATCTGATCCAACCGCAATATTAAATTCGATTTACGGAAAATAAAATACATTAGCTTATAAAGAAGCCTAATTAGCTTAGATTGTACTTAGATTGTACATAAGTTAATTAAGGCTTTTTTGATTTGTAACAAGGGAAAGTTCGGAAGTGCTTTTTCTTAGGTAACTTTGCGCCTACAATCCAGGATTTGTAAGCTATGGAAAACACCATTATTAGTATAAAAGAATTATAACATAATACATCGAAGAAGAAAGAATGCTTTATTCTTATCCTATTAGGACTATGATATAATACTTGTAACGGATGTGAAACAATGAGTTTTTTAGTATCAAGGTAACATTCACATTTCATGTTCATGACAGTATACAATAATCTTAGCCTGAAAGAAACTATAGATTTTCTTTCAAACGGATACTACAGGCACATCTTCAAGAGTGGTAAAAGTGTCTCGCACAGATATAATTTAACGTGTGCTAAAGCACACAGATTGGAGTTGTTATGAAGTTCAGTAATGGATGTTGGTTACAAAAGAAAGGTACTGAATGTTTTTCACCAGTGCAGGTTTATGATTATCAAATCAAAGAAAACGAGGTAAGAATACTTACCACAACACATCAAATCAATCACCGCGGTGATACCTTAGGTGGCGTGAATCTTACGATATTTATTACAGCACCGGCACCGGAAGTTTTGCGTGTTAAGACTTATCACTATATGGGAGTTAGAAAGAAGAGTCCTGAGTTTGAGTTAGACTTATCAGGGGCTTGTACACTAGAGTGTGAGGACACAGAGGATATTTTAATAATTAAAAATGGAAGTCTTCGTTTGGAAGTACAAAAATCAAACGCAGCTTTTGCTTATTATCGTGGGAATGAGAAATTAACCTCCAGCGGTTGGCGAGATCTAGCCTATATGAAAACAGATTGGCAAGGGCTTGCTTACGATGATGGTGGTGAAGAGGATACTTACATGAGAGAGCAATTAACGCTTTCTGTAGGTGAACTTGTTTATGGACTTGGTGAGAGATTTACACCGTTTGTAAAAAATGGTCAATCTCTTGATATCTGGAATGAAGATGGCGGTACCTCTACCGAACAATCTTATAAGAACATTCCATTTTACATAACAAACAAAGGCTATGGTGTCTTTGTTAATCATCCGGAGAAGGTTTCATTTGAAATTGGCTCTGAGATGGTGACCAAAGTAGGCTTTTCAGTACCTGGAGAATGCCTCGATTACTTTATTATCAATGGGCCAGATATAAAGCAGGTATTGGCTCGCTATACTGACTT
Source organism: Lachnoclostridium phytofermentans ISDg (assembly GCF_000018685.1). Classification (NCBI taxonomy): domain Bacteria; kingdom Bacillati; phylum Bacillota; class Clostridia; order Lachnospirales; family Lachnospiraceae; genus Lachnoclostridium; species Lachnoclostridium phytofermentans. The sequence continues at coordinate 267,298 of NC_010001.1, forward strand.
AACAGGAAAGCCTGGGCTCCCTGCACCTTGGACTTTTGGTCTGTGGTTATCGACCTCCTTTACTACAAATTACGATGAAGAAACAGTAAATAGCTTTGTAGATGGCATGTTAGAACGCGGAATCCACCTAGGAGTATTTCATTTTGATTGTTTCTGGATGAAGGATTTTTGCTGGTCTGACTTTACATGGGATAGCAGAGTATTTCCAGATCCAAAGAATATGTTAGCTAGATTAAAGGCAAAAGGGTTAAAGATTTGTGTTTGGATTAATAGCTATATCGGCCAGGAATCGGTTCTTTTCGAAGAAGGTGTAAAAGGAGGCTATTTCCTAAAAAGAAAGAATGGGGACGTATGGCAATGGGATATGTGGCAGCCAGGTATGGCGGTTGTTGACTTTACAAACCCAGAAGCGTGTAAGTGGTTTGGTGAGAAACTGAAAGCTTTACTTGATATGGGAGTAGATTGCTTTAAAACAGATTTCGGTGAGAGAATCCCTACTGACGTTGTTTACTACGATGGTTCCGATCCGATGAAAATGCATAATTATTATACATATTTATATAATAAAACAGTCTATGATGTTTTGGCTAGCTGTAAGGGAAGAGAAGAGGCAATTTTATTTGCTAGATCCGCAACCGTAGGCGGGCAAAAGTTCCCTGTTCATTGGGGTGGTGATTGTTGGTCTGATTATGAATCTATGGAAGAAAGTCTTCGCGGAGGCTTATCCTTAACGATGTCTGGATTTGGGTATTGGAGTCATGATATCGGAGGATTTGAGAGTACTTCAACACCGGATGTATATAAGCGCTGGGCAGCTTTTGGTTTATTATCCACCCATTCCAGACTTCATGGTAGTACTTCGTATCGTGTTCCTTGGGCGTATGATGAAGAAGCAGTCGATGTGGTTCGTTTCTTTACTGAGTTAAAAGGTTCCCTTATGCCATACCTTTATCGTAATGCTGTGGAGACCTCAGAATCAGGTATTCCAATGATGAGAAGTATGGTGATGGAATATACCAAAGATCCAAATTGCTCTTACCTAGATAAGCAGTATTTTCTCGGCGACAGTTTACTAGTTGCTCCGATATTTAATGAGAATAGTATGGCTCATTATTACTTACCTAAGGGGAAATGGACCAATTATCTGACCGGTGAAGTAAAAGAGGGTGGGAGATGGTATGAAGAAGAACATAGTTACCTAAGCATACCACTCTATGTAAAACAAGGTAGCATCATTGCCTCTGGTCCGAAAGGTCAAGGAGCAGTCTATGAGTATACGAAGGATCTTGAGTTAAAAATATATGAGTTACAAGAGGGGGTAGAGGTAGCAACTACTGTTTATCAAGAAACCGGAGAAAAGGCGGTAGTAATGAGTGCAGTATTAAATGGTGGTAAGATAACAATAAATCTTACATCAAAAGTACCGGTAAGTATTGTCTTAAAGAACTATGTCGTAAATAGCGTAGAAGGTGTTTCATTTAAAGTGGATGGAAACGATACGATTATTTTGGCACAGGAATCTGTGGTTGCTATAGTTGCAATTTCTTAATGCTATGAATCTATCATTACGATAAAGATAGAACCTTGCATTACCTAGGTTGGTAGTGCAAGGGAGTTCGTGTGGATAAAAGAGTATGTGCAGAAAAAGGAGCTCATGCAGACAGAGGAGCTCGTGAAGACAAAGGAACTCGTGCAGAAAAAGGAACTCGTGCAGACAAAGAAATTCGTATAGATAAGGGTAATTGGTAGGTAATAAAATTTTAAATATTTTAAAAAAAACAACGCAAATGAGTGTCGTAAGAAGATACAGTGAAAAAATAAAATAGAAAAGGACTGTGATATTTTGAAGAAGGTAAATGAATCAGTAATCGAAGAATTATTAAGTCAGATGACCTTAGAAGAAAAGATAGGTCTAATTCATGGTAATGGCATCTTTCGTAGTGGTGGGGTGGAACGCCTTGGCATACCTTCCTTGAAGATGTCGGATGGCCCAATGGGTGTTCGTAGAGAGTTTGAAGACAATAGGTGGTTTCTTGCGTGCAAAACGGACGATTACGTATCTTATCTTCCGAGCAATAGTGCAATAGCAGCTACATGGAATAAAGATCTTGCCTATACTTCAGGTCAAGTTCTTGGTAGTGAAGCAAGGGGAAGAGGAAAAGATGTTATCTTAGCGCCAGGTATTAATATTAAAAGAAGCCCTCTCTGTGGTAGGAATTTTGAATACATGAGCGAGGATCCAAAGCTAATTGAAGAATTAGCAAGTTTCATGATTCAAGGGATACAGGAGAATGATGTAGCAGCTTGTGTAAAGCATTTTGCTGTAAATAATCAAGAGACTGACCGTTTGGCAGTGGATACAGATTTAGAGGATAGAGCATTATTTGAAATATATTTGCCTGGTTTTAAGGCCGCAATTAAGAATGGCGAAAGTTATTCCATCATGGGAGCATACAATAAGTTCCGAGGTGCTCAGTGTTGTGAAAATTCTTATCTGCTTGGGACTATCTTAAGGGAAGAATGGGAATATGATGGAACCATTATATCGGATTGGGGTGGTGTCCATGATACAAAGGCAGCAGCGAATTCACCACTCGATATTGAGATGGATGTGAAACCTAATTTTGATGAATATAACATGGCAAATCCGCTTCTTGAGGCGGTTCATAGAAATGAAATCTCTGAAGCTGAGATAGATAAAAAAGTTAGAAATATTCTTCGACTTATGCTTCGATTAAAGATGATTGGAGAAGAGTCAGAACAAAGAGAATCAGGGACTTATAATATGATTTCACATCAACAAGAGATACTTAAGGTAGCGAGGGAATCTATTATATTATTAAAAAATGAAGAGGATAGACTACCTTTAAAGAAAAATATTAAGAAGTTAGCTGTCATTGGGCAAAATGCGAATATCTTGCATGCCGCTGGTGGTGGAAGTGCAGAAGTCAAAGCACTTTATGAAATTTCACCTTTATTAGGAATTCGTATGGAACTTGGTGGTAATACGGAAGTCACCTATCGTCCAGGTTACTATGTATCATATCAAAAAGTCTTTGATATAATTGGATATCAAGAAACAAGCACTGACGTTATGGCGGAGAGAGCAAAGAGAAAACAAGTCTGGCTAGAGCTAGAAAAAGAAGGTAAAGAAAAAAGAAAGGCAGAAGAGAAACGTCTTCGGGAAGAAGCGGTTTTACTTGCAAGAGAAACGGAGGATGTTATTCTTGTTGTAGGATTAGATCATCATCAAGATATGGAAGGTCGTGATCGTAAAAGATATGAATTACCTTATGCTCAGGAAAAACTAATTGAAGAAGTGCTCGATGCGAATCCTAATACAATCTTGGTTGTTTGTGCAGGATCACCGGTTTCTATGCAGAAATTCTCCAATAAAGCTAAAACAATCGTTTGGAGCTATTATAATGGAATGCAAGGTGGTAAAGCTTTAGCAGATGTATTGTTTGGAATTGTAAATCCATCTGGAAAATTACCTGAATCGATGCCAAAGGAGCTAAATGATTGCCCAGCACATAAATTTGGGGAATTTGGTACAAAAGGAAGTGTTTATTATAACGAAGGCATTATGGTAGGATATCGTTATTATGATACGGAAAATATCACACCAGAATTTTGTTTTGGTCATGGACTTTCTTATACAAATTTCACTTATAAAAATTTAACAGTAAGAGCAAATAAGGGAAAAGGCGCATTCCTAAGTTTTAGTATAAGAAATACAGGGAAGACAGCTGGAGCTGAGACAATTCAAGTTTATGTTTCTGATCCAGTTTGCAGTGTAAAGCGCCCTATTCATGAATTAAAAGGGTTCACCAAAGTTTTTTTACAGCCGGGAGAGGAAAAAGAATTGATGATGGAATTAAAGCCATCTGCCTTTACCTATTATTGTACCGAGAGTAAGAAATTTGTATTAGAGGGCGGAGAGTTCATCATTGAAGTTGGTAGCTCTTCTAGGGATATCAGGTTGAGCAAGATGGTAAGAATTGAGTAAGTCATTTTTCGGGAATTTGACAAAAGATATAAGAATTTGAGAATATAGAAGAAAAGCAGGGTGAGATAAGCGTTAAGTTTATTTTACCCTTTTCTGTGTATGGATAATTGATGATATCTGTATTTAAATAATTGATGATATTTGTCTTTAAATAATAGATGATATTTAAATAGAAATATAGGTGAATAACGGATGGATAAAATGCAGAAAAGGATGTATCTTATTACCTTGACAGGACATTTTGGATGGATTATAGTAATACATATTGAATCTTGGGATTCTAGTAAAAGTACGAGTTTCACATATATGAAATCGGCACGAGATGGCAATTATTATAGAATCCAAAGAAAATTTTAGAAAAGGCGGGATTACAAATGGCTAAGGTTAGAACCAGATTTGCACCAAGTCCAACAGGGCGTATGCATGTTGGTAATCTAAGAACTGCACTTTATGAGTATTTGATTGCTAAACATGAAGGTGGAGACTTTATATTAAGAATAGAGGATACAGATCAGGAACGTTTGGTAGAAGGTGCTACTGAAATTATTTACCGCACCATAGCAAAGACAGGGTTAATTCATGATGAAGGTCCAGATAAAGATAAAGGATTTGGTCCATACGTTCAAAGCGAGCGTCAGGCTACCGGAATTTATTTAAAATATGCAAAAGAGTTAGTAGAAAATGGGGAAGCTTACTATTGCTTCTGTACTAAGGAACGCTTAGAAACATTAAAGAGTGCTGTTGGTGAGGAAGATGGAGAAAGTAAAGAAATAACCAAATACGATAAGCATTGTCTTCATTTAAGTAAGGAAGAAGTTGAAGCGAATTTAGCGGCTGGTATGCCATATGTAATCCGTCAGAATATGCCTACCGAAGGAACTACATCATTTACTGATGCTATTTATGGAACTATTACCGTTGAAAACTCTGAATTAGATGATATGATTCTAATTAAATCCGATGGATTCCCAACTTATAATTTTGCTAACGTAATTGACGATCATTTCATGGAAATTACTCATGTAGTGCGTGGAAATGAGTATCTATCTAGTACACCAAAGTACACTAGATTATACAAAGCATTTGGTTGGGAAGAGCCAGTTTATATCCACTGCCCATTAATTACAAATGAAGAGCATCAAAAATTAAGTAAGAGAAGCGGACACTCCTCTTTTGAAGATTTAATTGAGCAGGGATTTGTTACAGAAGCAATTGTTAACTTTATCGCTCTTCTTGGTTGGAGTTCTACAACTAATGAAGAAATTTTCTCTTTAGAAGAATTAGTTCGTGAATTTGATTATACTCACATCAATAAATCTCCTTCCGTTTTCGATATGAATAAACTTCGCTGGATGAACGGAGAGTATATTAAGAGAATGGATAGTGAGAAGTACTATGAGTATGCACTTCCACAAATAAAGAAAGTAGTTACAAAAGACTACGATTTGAAATTTATTGCTGATTTAGTAAAGACAAGAATTGAAACCTTTCTTGATATTGCAGAGATGATTGATTTCTTCGATGAGCTTCCTGAGTATGATATCGCTATGTATACTCATAAGAAGATGAAGACAGACTCTGAGAATTCTTTAAAGGTATTACAAGATGTTCTTCCAAGATTTGAGGAACTTACGTGTTACTCTGTTTCCTCTATTGAAAGTGTATTAATGGGCTATATTGCAGAGAATGGAATTAAGAATGGTCAAGGCTTATGGCCAGTTCGTACTGCAGTGTCCGGTAAGCAGTCTACACCAGGCGGAGCATATGAAATTATGAGCATTCTTGGAAAAGAGGAAAGTCTTAGAAGAATACGCATCGCAATTGATAAATTAAGCAGTTCCCTATAAGAAGAATGTGCTCTCTTAAAGTTTAAAATTTTAGAAAACAGTATTTTCCATGTTCAATATGCACAAGGAAGATACTGTTTTTTTTCTGTACGATCTACTAGGAGCACGCTTTTATCTATGGTATGATAGTAGTAAGGATCAGTTATGTGAGAGTCAAGGATTCAAATGCTTAAGGATTGTCAAGGCATGTTGCGAACTGAGGCAAGGTCTACTGAGAGCTACTTCACCGTAATATTATGCCTGAATAAGTCATTGACATAAATTTAAGATGCACAAGAGTTAGTGTAGAAATAGAGGTTAGTTATGAAAACAGTGAATGAAGCGCAGGAGAGAGCGATTAAACATCATAAAGGTCCCATGCTTGTTCTAGCGGGACCCGGTTCTGGGAAGACCTTAGTGATCATAAGAAGAACGCAGTATCTTATAGAGCAGCATGGTATTTCACCAAATAACATTCTAGTAATTACGTTTACCAAAGCTGCTGCTATGGAGATGCAGGAACGCTTTGATAGGTTAATGGGACAAGGAAGGTTTGGTGTTAATTTTGGAACCTTCCATGCAATCTTTTTTAAGATATTACGATTTGCTTATAACTACAGTGTTTCTAATATAATAACAGAAGAAGAGAGATACCGCCTCTTACGCGATATCATCCAATCGATGGAGCTTGAGATAGAGGATGAGAAAGAATTTTTAGAAGGGATTGGATCGGAAATCAGTTTAGTTAAGGGAGAAAACATGGATATTTCTCATTACTACTCTATGAATTGTTCCGAAGAGACTTTTCAGGAAATATACAAAGAATATGATAAGAAGTTACGTCATCAAAACAAGATTGATTTTGATGATATGTTGCTTCTTTGTTATGAGTTATTAATAGAAAGACCTGACATATTGTCCTTATGGCAACAGAAATATCAATACATCCTTATTGATGAGTTTCAAGATATCAATCGTATTCAATATGAAATTATCAAGATGCTTGCGAAACCTAAAAACAATCTATTTATCGTGGGCGATGATGATCAGAGTATCTACCGGTTTCGGGGTGCAAAGCCGGAGATCATGTTATCCTTTGAAGAAGAATATAAAGGAGTAAAGAAAGTCGTTTTAAATAAAAACTACCGTTCCAAAGGGAATATTATTACAGGAGCACTTAAAGTTGTTGGTAATAACAAAAAGAGATTTCCGAAAGAGATACAATCGATACATGAGCCAGGAAATGAGATTAATGTAAAATCATTTTCCGATTTGCCAGCACAAAATCAAGCGATTCTTGAGGAGATTGATCATTATCGTAAGATGGGGATGCGCTATTCTCAAATTGCTGTCCTTTATCGAACGAACACGCAACCAGGTTCACTCGTTACGAAGCTTATGGAGTATAACATACCATTTAAGATGAGAGACAGCTTACCAAACATCTATGAGCACTGGATTGCTAAGGATCTAATTTGCTATATTAAGTTATCCATGGGAATTCGGGAGAGGGGTCTTTTTTTACAGGTAATGAATCGACCAAAACGGTATATTAGTAGAGAGGCATTAGAGCAGACAGATGTGGATTTAAACACAATAAGGGAATTCTATATGGAAAAGCCTTATGTTGTCGAACGAATTGATAAATTAGTTTACGATTTAACACTAATTCGTAGAACAAATCCATATGCAGCAATTAACTATATCCGTAGGGCAGTAGGTTATGATGATTACTTAAAGGAATATGCGGCCTTTCGTAGAATAAAGGTGGAAGAGCTCTATGACATTTTATCCGAGCTTCAAGAAGAATCAAGAGAATATAAAACGCATGAGGAATGGTTAAATCACATTGATGAGTACAAAGACGGACTAAAGGAACAGGCATTAAAACAGAATCAAAAAGATGTGGATGGCGTGATATTAACTACGTTTCATGCTTCCAAGGGTTTGGAATTTGATGTGGTTATCCTTATGGATGCAAATGAAGGAATAACACCTCATAAAAAAGCAGTGGTACCAGAGGATATGGAGGAAGAGAGAAGGATGTTTTATGTCGCCATGACGAGAGCAAAGAGTTTTCTTCATATCTTTTATGTGAAGCAACGGTATAATAAAGAATTATCACCCTCCAGATTTGTCGGGGAATTACTTGTTAGTCCTATGGAATTAAGAGAAGGGATGAGGATTCATCATTCCATCTATGGAGAGGGAAGCATTAAGAAAATGGAAGAGAATAAGTTAACAATACAATTTGATAAGATTTTTCTTCCAAAGGTGCTAGACATGGAATTTTGTATACGAAATCAAATGATCAAAGTGGTCTAGACAATCAGTATTTCATATGATAGGGATAGGTTGATTGCGCCTGCGTGGGCGCACTAAATTGAGAAGAGTACGCTTCGTAAACTACCTTTTATGAAAAAAGTGAGAGCAGCGAATCCTTGGAATATACTATGCTTCCTGTAGGTCTATTCGAGACTCTCACTTTATAATTCTTATCAAAAAAAGCACGCGAAGCGTGCTTTTTCTTATTTGGGATCTGCTTTCGCAATATCCTTAATATTTATTCTTCATCCTCTGCTTCTTCGTCTCCAAACATTTCGTCGAATTCTTCAGAATCTATGAACTCATCAAATGCTTCAGAAACAGCTTCAAATTCAGCATCATCTTCGATGGACTCTAATTCGATCTCATCACCATTCTGGATGAATTCATATAAGAATACTTCACCCTCTTCTCCAGCATCTTCTGGAAGTAATGCAATGTATTGTTTCTCGCCGCATGGGAATACAGCTATAATATCACAAACAACTTCGGTATCGTCCTCTAAAGTTAATGTTACTTGGTCATGAAAAAATTCGTCACTGCTGCAGTTACAGTCATCGCCATGTTTATCCATTTTATATACCTCACTTCTCAAAATTGTGAAAGTTAAATTCCACCATTTGACTATAACAGATTCAATGGAAAAAAGCAAGGCTCTACTTTGTATTAGAACACCGAAACACTTGTTCTTTAATTTCTTGAATGCTATAATAAAAAGGATAGTTTCTATGACTTAAGAAAGAATAAGAAGAGAACGTTTAAAAGGGTCAAAGCGGATATTTGCAATCCGCTTACACTACTTACTCATAACCTCATTGCCACTACACTAACGAGGTTAAATTAGTAATCTGACTCATTACATAGAACTAAGAGATGGGAGAAACCAAATGCCGGATACTGACTTAAAATCGATAAAGATATCTGTTCGTAATCTAGTAGAATTTATAATGAAATCAGGGGACTTAGATAACTCTGTTGGAAAAAGGGATCCTGATGCCATGCAAGAAGGCAGCAGGCTACATCGAAAGATTCAGCGAAGAATGGGGCCTGAATATAAGCCAGAAGTGGCACTTCGTGTTACAGTTCCGGTGTCGAGGGAAGATATCGAATTTGAGCTTATTATTGAAGGCAGAGCGGATGGCATTATTACGAATATAGAGCCTACTAAGGAGGATAACCCTATTCTGGAGGAAAAACCTACTTTAGAGGAAAAACCTACTTTAGAGGAAAAACCTATTTTGGAGGGAAAACCTATTTTGGAGGGAAATCCTATTTTGGAGGAAAATCCTACTTTGGGGGAACATCATCCTTCAGAGGAACATCCTTCAAAGCAGAATGGGGCAGAAGGTAACATCCACGTTATCATTGATGAGATAAAATGTGTTTATGCGGATATCAGTCAGATTACTGAGATGATTCCAGTTCATCGTGCACAAGCTTTATGCTATGCCTATATTTATGCCAAGGAGCGAGTACTGGATACAATAAGTATTCAGATTACCTATTGTCATCTTGAAACTGAGGCAATAAGAATTTTATCGGAAGAACTTAAGTTTAAGGAACTATCAAACTGGTTCCAGAATTTGATACAAGAGTATTGTAAATGGGCGGCATGGCAGATTAAGTGGATGGAGAGCAGAAATGAATCCATCAAACAGATTGAATTTCCTTTTGAATATCGCCCTGGACAAAGAGATTTAGTGACTGGCGTTTACCGGACCATAATAAGAGATAAAAAATTATATATAGAAGCACCAACGGGAGTTGGAAAAACCATTTCAACAGTATTTCCGACAGTGAAGGCGATGGGAGAAGGCTTTGTTTCAAAAATCTTTTATCTGACTGCCAAGACAATTACACGTACTGTCGCAGAGGATACTTATCAGTTGCTCTTGGAGCGGGGCTTATCGATGAAACTTGTTACGATAACAGCAAAAGATAAGATTTGTATCTTAGACAAGCCTAACTGTAATCCGGCCGCATGTGAACGAGCCAAAGGACACTATGACAGAGTAAACGATGCAGTTTTTGATTTATTAACGAGTGAATCAAGAATATCAAGAGAACTGATTGAGCAGTATGCTATGAAGCATTGTGTATGCCCATTTGAGATGTGTCTTGATGTGACATTATGGGCAGATGGCATCATATGCGATTATAACTATGCATTTGATCCCAATGTGTATTTAAGAAGATTTTTTGAGAATGATAAGAAACAGGATTATGTTTTTTTGATTGACGAGGCTCATAACTTAGTAGACAGAGCAAGGGAAATGTACAGTGCTATGCTGTATAAACAGGATTTTTTAACGGTAAAAGGTATTGTAAAAGATAAGTCGAAGACAATGGTGAAGAGGCTCGAAGCCTGTAATGAGGTAATGCTTCGGTTAAAGCGTGGTTGTGATGACATAGAAGTATTACAAGATGTGAATGATTTGGTACTGCCTCTTTTAAGACTTATGTCAGAGTATGAAGAGTTTTTTAAGGAATATGGTGATTTTGAAGGCAGAGAGGTTGTATCACAGCTATTTTTTGATCTACGAAAATTTCTTGCTATTCATGACATATTAGGGGAGGACTATCTAATCTATTCCGACTATGATGAGAGAGGAGAATTTCGTGTAAAGCTTCTTTGTATGGATCCTGCAAGAAACTTATTAACCTGTTTAAATAAGGGAAGGAGTTCCATCTTTTTTTCTGCTACATTATTACCAATTACGTATTATAAGGAACAGCTTGGCGGTTCCGAGGAAGATTATGCTATCTATGCACCCTCTCCATTTGAAGTTTCAAAAAGGCTGCTCATGATAGCAAAAGATGTCAGTACAAAATATACAAGGCGGGGTCAAGATGAGTATGAGAGGATTGTTTCCTATATCGAAGGCTTTGTAAATGCAAAGGTAGGGAATTATTTTGTGTTCTTTCCTTCTTATCAGATGTTGCAACAAATCGCCCAATTAAGCGAAGATAGAATCCCAAATCTTTTATTACAAAAGACAAGTATGGGAGAACTAGAGAAAGAGGAATTTTTAGCTGCGTTTGAGGAAAATCCTACGAATACGAAGGTTGGCTACTGTGTTATGGGAGGAATCTTTTCAGAAGGAATCGACTTAAAGAAAGATCGTTTGATTGGTGCGGTGATTGTAGGAACGGGATTACCGCAGGTTGGTAACGAAAGAGAATTATTCCGTGGATATTATGATGATCGAAACGGATCTGGTTTTGACCATGCTTACCTTTACCCGGGGATTAATAAAGTACTTCAATCTGCTGGTAGAGTGATTCGTACGGTCGAAGATAAAGGAGCGATTTTATTGCTTGATGAACGTTTTTTAAATTCTCAGTACAAAAATCTATTTCCAAGAGAATGGGAGCAGTATGATATCGTAAATCAAGAGAAAATGCAGGAATTATTGGAGGATTTTTGGAGTCAAAAAAACGAATAACCTAAGAAAAATTTTTCTATGGGTTATTCGTTTCTAGCTTTTATTGATATTAACTTCCAGGCAACTACGTTGATATCTAGGCTTATATTAACTTCTAGACTACTATATTGATTCTAGGCTTATATTAACTTCTAGACTACTATATTGACTTTTAGGTTATTATATTAACTTCTAGGTTATTATATTAACTTGTTCACTGGTACAACGAAGTGTTAAATCTGTATGTTCTCCAAGCACTTCACCATCCGTATGAACATATAACGGGGATTGCGTGTGAATAGATACAGAGCTACAAGTAATCATCTGAACACCTTTAATCTTGGTATGCTTGCCCAAAAAGATGGTTGGCATTACAAATAATATTTTTAACTTTGGAATATTTGATACCAAACAAATAGAAAGTTTTCGATCATTATCACTGGCATCGGGAGCCATCAATAATCCACCACCTTCACATTTGTGGATGAGGGATGCCATAAATATTAAGTTTTTAACGGAATAAGTGATACCATCTGCTATTACAGTAGCATCGCATGGCTTATTTGCGAAGATTTCTTTTACTCCTATTAAGAAGTAAGTCAATTTGCCTATCCCAATTTTATTTAGAAAATTTTTAATCTTTGTTGTTTGAGCAACTTGACAAATTGCAGCATCGTAACCAATCCCTGAGCTAACTGAAAATCTTCTAGGTAATCCATCTTCGAATGTTACTTGTCCATGATCAACGGCACGTATCTTTCTTGGATTTAATACTCTATCTAGTGCCTCCGCTGGATTTTTTGGTAATAATAATCCACGGGCAAGATCATTACTAGAGCCCATTGGTATGTAACCAAGTAGGACGTCTTCATAATTATCAATACCGTTAATCACTTCATTAGCGGTTCCGTCTCCACCGACAATAACAATTGTTTTTCTTTCGTTATCTATTGTACAGATTTCTTTTGCGATTTGGGTAGCATGGCCATGTCCGGTCGTAAAGTACTCTTTGTAATTTATGCTTTCGTTCTCTAAACGTTGTCTTAACCCTTGCCATAATTCTTTGGCTTTTCCAGTTTTGGAATGTGGGTTTATGATAAAGTGATACATTCGCGCTCCTTTTCATGCTGAGTTTCAATGTAAAACTACAGCAAATGGGAAAATTATATACTTATCTTATCCAATTTAAATCGGGATGTCAACAGAACTTTCCGACAGATATGGTAGAAATATGTTATTCATCTAAGGTTCATAAAAGCAGGCTATTCTTGTTGCAAAAATTATAAATTAAGAAGGAAAAATTATAAATTAAGGAGGGGAATATTATAATTCAAGGAGGAAAATGTTGTAATTTTACTAAATTACGGTATAATTACAAAAAAGAATGCTATATAAATTGCTATCGTTAGAGTACATAGTATGAAAAACTTTACACTAGCAGAAGACAATAAAGGAGGAGTATATGAAAGATCTAAAAAAAAGAGGTAAGCAAGGCTTAGTTACCATTGCGTTAAGTTTATCGATTTTGGTAACGGGCTGTGCGAACAAGGAGAAACCCAAAGACTTAACATTTGAAGATTATAGCAATCAGATGTTTCAGGAGATAGTTTCATCAAGTGCAATAACATATTCTCAATTTATAGAAGATCCAGAGAATTTCGGTATAACAGAGTATGATCATGTTCTGGCAACATTAAGTAAGAAGGAATATGATAAATCTATCAAGCAGTGTGAGGAAGATTTAGCACAACTTTTGAAATTTGACTATGATACCTTAACAACAGCTCAAAAAATTGATTATGACATTACGAAGGGAATGCTGGAACGAAGCATTGCTTCGAAAGATTCTTACTATTATAGTGAGCCACTTTCTCCGCTTGATGGAGATCATATTACGCTATCAGGGATTGTTAGCTTGTATGGTAATCGTTATTTTCAAACCTTAGTTGAAAAAGAAAAGGGAAACAAGAAAGAGGTCGAAAAATTTTTCGAAATCTATGAAATGATTGGAAAGTACTTTAATGAAGTCGCTCAGTATGAAAAAGAGAAAGCAAAAGCAGGGCTTTTTATGAATTCATCACGAGCAGAAGTTGTACGAAAGGCTTGTCTTAGTGTAGTGAATAACAATGCTTCGGATTATAAAAAGACTTTTCAGGAAGAGGTAACTAAGTTAAGTTTTCTAAGCGATAGTGAAAAGAAGGAACTAATTGAACAAAGCGATTCTTTAGTTGAAAAGCATATCGTACCTGCATATCAGAAACTAGTTGACACCATGAATGATTTAAAAGATCAGGGTGGGAAATCAAAAGGATTCTATGAAACAGAAGCAGGAAAAATCTATTATGAGAATCTCCTTAAGTCTACTTGTAGTGTGAATGCAACTCCAGAAGAATTAATGAAGTTGTTGGAGGAGAATCTTGCTGTATTTGTGAACGAAAAAGATCAGATTTTAGCTGACCATCCGAATATTGAGAATGAAATAGTTATAAGTGCGAGACAGTGGCCTGATGCAGAAAGTATCACAAAGATGTTATCAAATAAAGCAAAAGAAGATTTCCCTGATGCAGACTTAGCGTGGGGAGTGAAAGAAATGCCAACTTGTATGAATAGTTTTGCGGGTGGATTATTCTATCCATTTGCAATCGATTCGACATTAAAGGAGGAGTATATCTATCTTGGAACTATGAATGCTCCTGGGACTTTATCATTCCTACAAGTATTGGCGCATGAAGGAGTACCTGGACATCTTTTTCACTATAATTATTTAAATGATATTGGTACGACAGACTACCGAAAAGTCTTAGCATGGGCAGGTACAGGATTGGTTGGATATCTAGAAGGTTGGACGACATATGTTGAAGAAATAGGATACTCCTACGGTGGATTGTCAGATGTTCAAGCAAGAGAAGCTCAGCTGAATCGTTTAATAGAAATTACATTAGTCACTATGGTTGATATCGGTGTGAATTATTACGGCTGGGAAAATGACAAGATTTCTGAAGTAATCAGCCAATATGCACCACAATACCTGATTATGAGTACTTATATTAAGAGTATTGTTGAGGAATCGCCAGGTTTATATAGTTCTTATGCGGTTGGATATCTTTATACAAAGCATATTATCGATGCAATCAATGAGAAATCAGGTGGTACAATGAGTAAAAAAGAAGTTCACGAGAAATATTTGAGTGTTGGACCGGTGACCTATGATATCTTAATGAGAGAGTTAGGGGTAGCACAGTAATTCATGATTAGAAAAAGCACGCGAAGCGTGCTTTTTCTTATTTAAACTATACATATCTTTTCAAACTAACGATTCATCTCGCTCTGAGGCCCAATGTTTTGATGGGAGGAGATGATTTTTTGTATTTCTTTTAAATCAGTGGATGGTAAGTCTCCAGGAATGGTATTCTTCACTGCGCTTGCAGCATTACCGATTTCAAGAGCCTTTTGGCAGTCATCATATGCTAACAATCCGTAAAGAACACCAGATACATAAGCATCTCCACTTCCGATGCGGTCAATGACTTCTATATTCTGATATGGTGCCTCTTCGTAGAATTTATCTTCTACTGCATTATATATTGTGGAACCAAAGGTATGCTTCTTCGGACTAATTACGATACGTTCTGTTGTTGCTACAATTTTTATATTAAAATCTTCGGTATAGGATTTCATGATTTCTTTAATTGTACCGGTTTTGCCAAATGTTCGGCGAGAAGTTTCTTCGGATACAAATAAGATATCAACATATGGGAGGATTCGCTCAATGTATTCCTTTGCGGTTGCTTCATCCCAAAGGTTTGCGCGGTAATTTACATCAAAAGAGATAAGCGCTCCTTGTTCTTTAAACTTCTTAATGCACTCTTCTGTAACGTCCCTAGTTTGAGGGGATAGTGCTAAGGTAATACCGCATGTATGGAATAATTTGGTGGATGAGAAAGTGCTTTCTGGAATATCATCCATGGAAATCGTGTTGATGGAAGAGTTTCGTCTGTCATAAACTACAGAAGATTTTCTAGGATATGCTCCATTCTCATAAAAATAGATTCCTAGTCTAGCGTCTCTGCTTTCATCGAAGATAAGGCAGTCATCACTGACGCCACAGAAACGAAGGTGATTCTTTACATAAGTACCGATGTCGTTTTGTGGGACTTTTGAAATAATACCAGTACGAAGTCCCATCATAGAAATTCCAGATACAACATTTAATTCCGCGCCACCAGCGCATTTTTCAAATGTATCTCCACGTACAATACGCTCATTGGAGGGAGCAGAAAGTCTTAATAAGATCTCTCCTAAAGCAAGTGCGTCAAATTCGCGATTTTCATTAACCGTCAGCATACAAATTACCTCCCATTCATTCAAAATGTAAACGCTTACATTTAGTTATCTCAATTATACTTTAAATAAATTAGATGTCAAGAAAATAACGTCAGGATTCGAGTTTTAACGTCAGAATTCGAGTTTTTAAATTAGTTTGAAACTTTTCTTTAGAACATATTATCTAACTTAAGGTGCCCTAAAAATAGGAATCGATTTAATGTTAATGAAAAAGTAATAACAGAATTGGCTTTATCACACTTTCTACTTATATTATGGCAATAAAGAAACGTATTGCAAGATTTAAAAGTCCACATAATAATTTTTGAAAAAAATTTAAAATTAGGTGTAACTTTTTTTGTTACTAGCCGAATAATAGATGTCGACATGAAAATAAGAATATGAAAATGGAAGAAAAAGTTGTGATTCAGTCACACGAAGATTACAAAAGAAAAGAGAATAAGAAAATTTTTGATGGATTAAAGGAGAGAGAAAACAATGAGAAATAAAAAATTAATGGCATTATCTTTAGTAGCAGTATTAGCATTCACAGCATGTGGTAAGAAAGAAACAAATGAACCAACACCTACACCAACAGTAGCACCAACAGAAACACCAGCGGCAACTGAGACACCAACTGAGACACCAGCGGAACCTGGTACAGATGGATCTGGAGAGGAATTAGGAGCAACAGAACTTACAAGCAATGAGACTCTTGATAAGATTCATGAGGAAGTAAAGGCAGCTTATGGTGATAATTATCTTCCAAATATGCCATTCACTGTTGAAAACTTAGATGAAATGTTTGGCATAAAGGCTGATTGGTATGATGCAGCGATTGCAGAAGGTCCTATGATGAGCGCTCACGTTGATAAATTAATCGGTATTCATGTAACAGAAGGTAATTTAGAGAATGTACAGAACGCATTAAATGAATATCAGAAAAAAATAGCTACTGATATCCAATACCCAATGAACTTACCAAAGGTTCAAGCTTCTGTAGTTGAAACAGCTGGAGACTATGTATTCTTCGTAATGCTTGGTACAATTGATGAGATGAAATACACAGAAGATAGTGATATGATTAAAGCTTTTGGTGAGCAGAATCAGATTGCAGTAGATATTATTAAGAAAAATATTGAAGCAAAGTAAAAACTAAATCTAAATGAAGAATATAGCTTAAGTTTAAGCATTGTCGACATCTGCAATTTGTAACACTACCGTTGCAAACGCATTCATTCATAAAAGTATACAATTTTGAAATACTATTAATGGAGCGTCGCAGTATTGCCAGTGAGTGTTGAGGCATTCCTTTGGTTCTACTGTGGCGCTTTATAAATTTTTGTGTTATACTGATGGACGCGCGTTACGAATGCAAAGGCAGAGAGGATGAGATGCACGATGAATAATGCGGACAATTTCTCCTCAGTGGGGAAGGATATATCTTCCAAAGAGGGAGTTCAATCGGAACAAGATAAGATAATCTATCAAAATTTTTTAGATGGCGATATGGAAGCCTTTGAAGAACTGGTTATTAAACATAAAGATCGTTTAATCTATTTCATACAGCGCTTGGTAAATAATTTGACAATAGCGGAGGATTTGGCACAGGACGCTTTTGTGGAAGTATTAGTTCATAAAGAACGGTATCATTTTCAGGTGAGTTTTAAAACATATTTGTTTACGATTGGGCGAAATAAAGCTATAGACTATATACGAAAGAATAAACGGATGATGTTGGTGGAAGATTATCCGGAAAGTTATGATGAAGAAAATCGAATGGAAGAAAATATAATTCGAAAAGAAGAGAGTAAACTTTTATATGATGCCATGAAGAAATTAAAGCCAGATTATAAAGCAGCTATTTCACTCATTGATTTAGAGCAAATGTCTTATGCAGAGGCTGCCAAGGTTTTAAAGAAAAGTGATGCACAGATGAAAGTTTTAATCTATAGAGCTAGAAAAAGTCTTGCAAAGTTAATGGAAAAGGAGGGCTACTCCTATGAAAACAAATAGGGAATTTATCGAAGGGATCTATAAAAAAGCAGAATTATTAAGACAGCAGAAAGAGAATTCAAAATCAGAATCTTGGCATTTAAGATTTCTTCGTTTTAATCGGGAAAAGAAAAGAGTTCCAGCATTTGCTGCAAGTTTGGCAACATTTGCATTGTTTGCATTGGTTATAATCACTGGTTCACAAGCTGGTAAGAGCCCAAATATCGACAACATCGAAAACAAGCATTTACGAACAGTAGAGGGACAAAATCCTATTGCTAATGTTTCGGCATATGGTATAGATGAAGATGTCTCAAACGAAAATATAAATACTGTTCTAGGCGTGATTACTGAGGTTGTTGATATTCAGAATCAAAAGTATATTAATATTCAGGTTTCCAAACTACTTTGTGGGGAGGGAACACCAGATTATATTACGATAACAGAGGGTCTACCGCTAACGATTACAACAGAAAGCTTAAAAGAAATGAATGTGATTGTATCTGTGAAGCCAATTCTAGGACAAGAGGAATATGCGCTGATCGATGAAAACAGCATTTACTTCTATGCAAAAGAAGAAAATAATCAGAATTATTATCAAGCTATTGATGGAACAATTGTCTCAGAAGATAGTTTTAAATAATAATTTTGCTGTAAGACCCTGAAAATAATTATTATCGGAGGGGAACGATGGTTTTTAGTAGTTTACCATTTTTATTTCGGTATTTACCGATTGTTTTAATTTTATATTTTATTGCACCTAGAAAGTATAGGAATGCAGTACTTTTCTTTACAAGTTTGGTGTTTTATGCATGGGGAGAGCCGATTTATGTTTTGCTTATGCTGTTCTCTACTTTGGTAGATTACACCCATGGTATGTTAGTGCACCATTTTAAACAAAAAGGTGAAATCACAAAAGCAAAAATCGCTTTATCATCTGCGATGATTATCAATATATCATTACTTGGTTTTTTTAAATATTCTGATTTTGCAATTTCAAATATCAATGCATTAACCGGCAGTGATATTGGATTATTAAAATTAGTATTACCAATTGGTATTTCATTTTACACATTCCAGACCATGTCATATACGATTGATATATATCGCGGAGAAGCAGAAGTACAGAAAAATATTATATCCTTCGGTGCATATGTGGTACTATTTCCACAATTAATTGCAGGTCCGATTGTACAATATAAGACAATTGCGAAACAGCTTCAGGAGCGTAGAGAGGACTTTGATCAGTTTTCTTATGGAGTGCTTCGTTTTATGAGTGGTTTAGGTAAAAAAGTTTTACTTGCTAATAATATCGGAATCTTATGGGATAGGATATCAGTAACACCGAATGGTGAATTAACAGTAGTAACTGCATGGTTAGGTATTACTGCATTTGCATTTCAGATTTATTTTGATTTCTCAGGCTATTCTGATATGGCAATCGGTCTTGGAAATATGTTAGGGTTTCAATTCCTTGAAAACTTTAACTATCCTTATATGTCAAAAAGTATCACTGAATTTTGGCGTAGATGGCATATCTCCTTAGGAACTTGGTTCCGCGATTATGTTTATATTCCTCTTGGCGGTAACCGCTGTGGATTAGGAAAGCAGATTCGTAACATTGCTATTGTATGGTTTTTAACAGGATTTTGGCATGGGGCAAGTTGGAACTTTATCATGTGGGGTGTCTACTTTGGAGTAATACTTATCCTTGAGAAATTTGTATTGCTTAAATTTTTAAATAAACTCCCGTCATTTCTATCTCATATCTATGCAATTGTCTTAGTCTGGATTGGTTGGGCTATCTTTGCATTTGATGATTTCTCGAAAGGGATCAATTATATTAAGGCTATGTTTGGCGTAAATACGATCGGATTTATCAATGATAATGCACGATATCTTCTTATGAACTATGCAATCATTCTCATTGTTCTTATTTTAGGAAGTACAGACTTACCAAAACGAGTTGCGAATCGTTTAGTTGGAGAACATAGTGAGAAAAAGACAACAGCAGTAGTACAAGGCTTATTTATTGTGGGAGTATTTGTTATCTCCGTTGCATATCTTGTGGATGCTTCCTACAATCCATTCTTGTACTTTAGATTCTAGGAGGTGAGTGTATGTCAGAAGTGAATAAAAACTTAGAAGCAATACCTAACCCTCCTACCGTCAAGAAAGGTAAGGGGAAGGGGCAACGTGCAAAGTATAGTAATGTAATTATCTTTTTAGTTTTAATCTATGTATTAACAATAGCTAGCATGGTTAAGCCTGTAAAAGGATATTCTGAAAGTGAAAATAGGGTACTAGAAGGACGGCCAAAATTCTCTCTGGAATCCTTGTTTAACGGTACTTTTATTAGCAAATATGAAACGTTTGTTACTGACCAGTTTGTATCTCGAGATGCTTGGATAGGAATTAAGACCAGAACTGAACTAGCAATGTTGAAAAAAGATATCAATGGAGTATATATAGGAAAAGATGGCTACTTAATCGAGAAGGTAGACAATTCAGACCTTGAGATGGAACAAGTGAATCGTAACGAGAAGAGATTGTATGCTTTTATTAATAAGTATAAAGAACAACTTGGTGATGAGCATGTATTTGCAATGATAGCTCCAACTGCGTTTGAGATATTAAAAGATAAGTTACCACCGTATGCATCTGGATTTGATCAAGGAGCATTTCTTGATCGATTGGATGAGGCATTAGCAAACCAGTTTATTGATCTAAGGGAAACACTTACAGAGCATAAGAAGGACTATATATTCTATCGAACCGACCATCACTGGACTACCTTAGGGGCTTATTATGCTTATGTAGAATGGGCTAATAAAATCGGTGAGACACCAATGAGTCAAGATGAATTTGAGATTAAGAAAATATCAAATGATTTCTTAGGAACCATTTATTCTAAGATTAATCTAAAATTATCCTCGGATGATATGTATCTATATGATTCGGGTAAAAATTATACGGTCGAGTATAATATGGATGGGGTAAAAAAGAATAGCTTATATGAAATGAGCCATTTGGATACCAAAGATAAATATTCTGTTTATTTAGGTGGTAATAATCCTGTCGTTAAGATTGATTCTGATAATCATAACGGTAAAAAGTTATTGATTATTAAGGATTCTTACGCACATTCATTTGCACCGTTTGCTGCAAACCATTTTGAAACTACTTATATGGTAGATTTACGTTATTTTAATATGCCTATGTCTCGTTTTATTGAAGAAAATGGAATTACGGACGTATTAGTTTTATATAATGTGAATACTTATGTGAAAGAAAAAAGTCTTGATAATATGGTAAGATAATAGAACTTATGATTACCGGAACATGTTTTGGGTTCCGATAATAGAACTTATGATTGCCGGAACACGTTTTTGGTTCCGATAATAAAACTTATGATTATCGGAACATGTTTTTGTTCCGACAATGGATATACGAGAATAAAAAAATAACAGAAAGCGAAGCGCTTTCTGTTATTTTTTATTCTTGAGCAAATTTTGCAATCGTTTCTTTAATCATATTTTCAACCAACTCAGCAATCTCAGTAGATTTCATTCCCTTATAATCGTCATAATAAAGTGGTTTTAAATAATGAATTTGAACGGTGATTTTCTTAATAGAATTTGTATCGAAAGCCTTGAAGGCGTCAATCAACGCTACTGGTACAATTGGACAACGAGCATTCATTGCACTCTTAAAGCTACCGCCTTTAAATTCTCCAATTTGATTTCCATTTTTACTTCTAGTACCTTCCGCAAAAATAACAAAATTCTCGCCACCCTTTACACGAGTGGTCATATTTTTAATTACAGTCATAGACTGACGGATATCTTCGCGGTCGATAATCTCAGCCTGTAACAATTTAATTACGTCACGAAGGAAAAAGATGTCTTTCACTTCTTTTTTCATTACAGTAACAAAAGGACGTTCATGAGTTTCCAAAAACGCAAGTGCATCAAAAAGACCTTGGTGGTTTGGGAATAGGATGTATCCATCTTCCTTCGGAAGATTCTCTAATCCGTGGCAATCAATTGTTACCCGACCTCTACGGTTAGCAACCGGTGCATTTTTATGAAGCCATGCATAACGTTCAAAACGGTCATGCTTTTCTATGTTACACAATCGTTTTAATTGAAAAAACCAGATGGGTAAATTGAAAAAGCTACGTAAAAGCATGAGAAGAATTCTCTTCATACGATTGCTCCCTTCCTATTAAAATAAACTTATCAGAAGTCGCGAAGCAAATTCTGATGAAAGGTGCGTTTTTTGCACCGTCAATAACTAACTTAGTTTAGTTCATAACCCTTTAACATCCGTGCGCGACTTGGATGTCTTAATTTACGAAGTGCTTTTGCTTCAATCTGACGGATACGTTCTCTGGTAACGTTAAATTCTTTACCAACTTCTTCTAAAGTACGACTTCTTCCATCTTGTAAACCAAAACGTAGTATTAAAACTCGTTGTTCACGCTCGGTTAATGTATCTAGTAGTTTTGATATCTGGTCTTGTAAAACGGCATAGGATGCAGCATCTTCTGGTCCCATAATTGTATCATCTTTGATGAAATCACCAAGATGGCTATCGTCCTCTTCACCGATTGGTGTATCGAGGGAGATTGGGTCTGCAGATACCTTAAGAATTTCACGTACCTTTTCAATAGGGAGATTCATTGCATCTGCAAGTTCCTGTTCGCTAGGCTCACGTCCTAATTCTTGGAGAAGATTTCTTGATACTCGATATGTCTTATTGATAACTTCTGACATATGTACCGGTATACGTATGGTACGAGACTGGTCAGCAATGGATCTTGTGATTGCTTGACGAATCCACCAAGTTGCGTAGGTACTAAATTTATAACCTTTGTTATAATCGAATTTGTCAACTGCTTTGATAAGTCCTAAATTTCCTTCTTGAATTAAATCAAGGAAAGAAAGTCCTCTTCCTACATATCGTTTTGCGATGCTGACTACTAATCGAAGGTTTGATTCGGCAAGGATCTGCTTTGCCATATTATCTCCAGCTTCAATTTTTTTAGCAAGCTCAATTTCTTCTGCTACAGAGAGAAGAGGGTAGCTACCGATTTCTTTAAGATATTGTTTTACTGGGTCGTCAGAAATGGTTGACGTCATAGCAGATAGATCTTCTGTATCACCTATCATATCAGAATCATCTTCTAATTCGAGTAGGGCATCCTCGTTAGGCTCGTCCTCATCCGTCGGATTAAGCACAACAATATTGTTTGCCTCAAGGTACTCATATATTTTATCAATCTGACGTACATTCAGATTTAATTCTTTAAAGAAATCATTCACTTTATCAACTTCGATGACACCTTTATTATCATTCGCAAATGCAATTAATTCTTTCAGGCGTGCTTCAAAGGTATTTACTTGTTCTTCCATGAGAAGGACCTCCAGTATTTTCGTCTTGGGCGAAAAAAGTCACCAAACAACATTATATCACAGAGTATGTCCGTTGGGAATAAAATCTTTTCAAAAGCAATTTCAAATATCTGGAAGTGACTTGCTTTCCTATGATAAAATATGGTAAAACACAATATATAGTAGTAAATTATGGAATCAACTCCAATATGTTGACTAGTTTAAAAGTATGGGGTATAATTTTTTATGTCGATATGACATGTCGAGCAAATACACGAAAGAGAAAACATCGTCTGGTAAAGTTACATAGGATGTATGTGAAAACGACAAACCGTATTGTACTTTTTAGATTTGACAAAATACAAATGACAAAGAAGAATTGATGACGTCATTACCAAAAGATACGAAAGAGAAATAACGAAAGTTATAAAGTACTTTAATAAGGAAGAATTCAAGAATTCACTAAACTAGTAAGACCAACCACAAGGGGCTGCCACTGAAAAGTGGCAGTTTCTTTTATTTCGTAGCAAGGAAAAATTCGCAAAGCGTGCTTTTCTTTGTTCAAAATAGTTTTGATAGTTTTTGCAGAGTTCTTTCTATCTAAATGGTTTATTTACAAGATTACCAATTTTAATACAAAATGGCATGAAAAATAAGTAGGTTACGGTAAAATAACCTTGACAACAAAGTTAGATGGAAGTATAATCAACTCTGCGTGCATTAAATGCATGTGAAAAAATTTACGCAGATCAGTCTGCATAAGCAACCACGAATTTTCGAATACTTATCAGGAGGTGAAAAATTAATGCCAACATTCAACCAGTTAGTAAGAAAAGGCAGAAAGACTATGGAGAAGAATTCTCAGGCTCCAGCGTTACAAAAAGGATTTAACTCCTTAAGAAAGAAAACGACAGATGCATCCGCTCCACAAAAGAGAGGTGTGTGTACTGCAGTTAGAACGGCTACACCTAAGAAGCCTAACTCAGCGCTTAGAAAGATTGCCAGAGTTCGTTTAAGTAACGGAATTGAAGTAACAAGCTATATCCCAGGTGAAGGCCACAACCTTCAGGAGCATAGTGTTGTTCTGATCAGAGGTGGTAGAGTAAAGGACCTTCCAGGTACAAGATATCATATCGTCAGAGGTACACTTGATACAGCAGGTGTTGCAAAGAGAAGACAGGCTCGTTCCAAATACGGAGCTAAGAGACCTAAAGAAGC
Source organism: Lachnoclostridium phytofermentans ISDg (assembly GCF_000018685.1). Taxonomy (NCBI): domain Bacteria; kingdom Bacillati; phylum Bacillota; class Clostridia; order Lachnospirales; family Lachnospiraceae; genus Lachnoclostridium; species Lachnoclostridium phytofermentans. The sequence continues at coordinate 291,815 of NC_010001.1, forward strand.
AAAGAAATAATTTCTCATTACTAATTTGTTGCAACAAGTTTAGCTTGTATGAAGTAAAACTGTTGTTTCGTAGCGTAAGCTACATTGGAATGCCGGGTTAATTTTTTATTTCGAAGACAAACAACTCCCCTGTGGTTGCGGTATGTTGGATTTGAAAATAGATATTAAACTGAGCATGAACACAGTAATGTGAGTACCGTAGAATTAATGACTGTTATTTAACAGTCGATATTAAGGAGGGAAGCAACGTGCCACGTAAAGGACATATACAGAAAAGAGATGTACTAGCAGATCCTATTTACAATAATAAGACTGTTACTAAGCTGATTAACAACATCATGCTTGACGGTAAGAAGGGAACTGCACAAAAAATTGTATACGGTGCATTCGAGAAAGTTGCAGAGAAATCCGGTAAAGACGCGACTGAAGTTTTTGAAGAGGCTATGAACAATGTTATGCCTGTTCTTGAAGTTAAAGCTCGTCGTATCGGTGGTGCAACATATCAGGTACCTATCGAAGTTAGACCAGATAGAAGACAGGCACTTGGTCTTCGTTGGTTGACAATGTTCTCTCGCAAGAGAGGCGAGAAGACTATGGTTGATCGTCTTGCTGGAGAAATCTTAGACGCAGCAGCCAACACAGGTTCTGCTGTTAAGAGAAAAGAAGATATGCATAAGATGGCAGATGCAAACAAGGCGTTCGCACATTATCGTTGGTAAAATACAAGCGTATGTAGAACGTTTCGGCGTTCGCACATTATCGTTTGTAAGATACAAAGCGTATATAGAACGCCATGCCATTCACACACTATCGTTTTCAAAGTGTTTGTGGAGCGCTTAGGCGTTCGCTTGCTATCGCTAACAAGATGTTAGTATGCCTCGGTATACGCTCGTTATCACTGGTAAAAACTGGAGGATAATGAGCGCTTAGGCATTTTTGTGTGAATTTTTGTTAAACTCGAAGTTTATATTTACGATTGACCCTGTAATGTATGGGGTTCAATTGCTAAGAATTAAGGAGGAATTATCCTTGGCTGGAAGAGAATACCCATTAGAGAGAACAAGAAACATTGGTATTATGGCTCATATTGATGCTGGTAAGACAACTCTATCAGAGCGTATCTTATACTATACTGGTGTTAACTACAAAATCGGTGATACTCATGAAGGTACTGCTACCATGGACTGGATGGAGCAGGAACAAGAAAGAGGTATCACAATTACTTCAGCCGCTACAACATGTCACTGGACATTAGAGCTTGAGCATAAGAAAGCTCCAGGTGCATTAGAGCATCGTATCAACCTCATTGATACTCCAGGACACGTTGACTTTACTGTCGAAGTAGAGCGTTCATTACGTGTACTTGATAGTGCGGTTGGTGTATTTTGTGCTAAGGGTGGTGTAGAGCCACAGTCTGAAACCGTATGGCGTCAGGCAGATAAGTACAACGTACCAAGAATGGCATTTGTTAACAAAATGGACATTTCTGGTGCAAACTTTTTTAACGTTGTAGACATGATTAAGAGCAGATTAGGTAAGAATGCAGTACCAATTCAATTACCAATCGGCAAAGAAGACACATTTAAGGGAGTTATCGATCTTTTCGAGATGAAAGCTTATTATTATCTTGATGATAAGGGCGAGCAAATCGAAATCAAAGAGATTCCTGATGATATGAAGGATCAAGCTGAAGAGTACAGAGCAGCTATGATTGAATCTATCTGTGAAACAGATGACGATTTAATTGAAGCATTCTTAGAGGGTAATGAGCCTTCCAATGAAGAGCTTAAGAAAGCTTTAAGAAACGCTACAATTAGTGTTCAAATCATTCCTGTACTTTGCGGTTCCGCATATAGAAATAAAGGTGTTCAGAAGTTACTTGATGCTGTTATCGAATTCATGCCAGCTCCTACTGATATTGAAGATATCAAAGGTTTTGATGAGGAAGGTAACGAAATTCATAGAATTTCTTCTGACGAAGAGCCTTTTGCAGCTTTAGCATTCAAGATTATGGCTGACCCATTCGTTGGTAAGCTCGCATTCTTCCGTGTATATTCTGGTACATTAAACGCAGGTTCTTATGTACTCAATGCTACAAAGAATAAGAAAGAGCGTGTTGGTCGTATTCTTCAGATGCATGCAAACAAGAGAGAAGACCTTGATAAGGTTTACTCTGGTGATATCGCAGCTGCTGTTGGTTTTAAGTTCACTTCAACAGGTGATACTATTTGTGATGAGAAACATCCAGTAGTCCTTGAGGCTATGGAGTTCCCAGAACCAGTTATCGACGTTGCTATTGAGCCTAAAACAAAAGCAGGTCAGGATAAGATGGGTGAAGCTTTAGCAAAACTTGCAGAAGAAGATCCAACATTCCGTGTTCGTACGAATGAAGAGACAGGACAGACAATTATCGCAGGTATGGGTGAGCTTCACCTTGAGATTATTGTTGACCGTCTTCTTCGTGAATTTAAAGTAGAAGCTAACGTAGGTGCACCTCAGGTTGCTTACAAGGAAGGCTTCACTAAAGAAGTTGATATCGATAGCAAATATGCAAAACAGTCTGGTGGTCGTGGTCAGTATGGTCACTGTAAAGTTAAGTTTAGTCCAATGGACGTTAACGGTGAGAAGGTTTTCGAATTCGTATCTACTGTAGTTGGTGGTGCTATTCCTAAGGAATATATCCCAGCTGTTCAGGCAGGTATTGAAGATGCAATGAAGTGCGGTGTACTTGGTGGTTACCCAGTACTCGGTGTTCGTGCAAATTGTTACGATGGTTCTTACCATGAAGTAGACTCTAACGAAATGGCATTTAAGATCGCTGGTTCCATGGCATTTAAAGATGCTATGCATAAAGCAGGCCCAATTCTTTTAGAGCCTATCATGAGAGTAGAAGTTACTGTACCAGATGATTACATGGGTGATGTTATCGGTGATATCAGCTCCCGTCGTGGTCGTATCGAAGGTACAGAAGATAACAACGGATCTAAGATTATTCGCGGATTTGTGCCATTGTCCGAAATGTTTGGTTATTCCACAACACTTCGTTCTAAGACACAGGGTCGTGGTGCTTACTCCATGTTCTTCTCCACTTATGAGCCAGTTCCAAAGAACGTTCAGGAAAAGGTTCTCAGCAATAAAACAAAGTAATTTAAGTTCGATGGAGGGTGTACTTTCTAGTACATTCTTCCATTGATATAAATATAAGCCAAGCGTATTTTTTTATACTTGAAAATATTTTGCTTTTGAAATATAATTAGGCTTATAAGGCGCTTTTTCTGCCAGTGCAGAGAGCATATATATCATTGTGACAATTGTCAGGTGATATACCGATCATAAAATATTTTGCACCCTATGATGGGGTGAAATTAAAGGAGGACGTTTTAAAATGGGTAAAGCTAAGTTTGAAAGAAACAAACCACATTGTAATATCGGAACCATCGGTCACGTAGATCATGGTAAAACAACATTAACAGCTGCTATCACAAAGACACTTCATGACAGATTAGGTACTGGTGAAGCAGTAGCATTTGATAAGATTGATAAGGCTCCAGAAGAAAGAGAAAGAGGTATCACAATTTCTACTTCTCACGTTGAGTATGAGTCAAAAGCTCGTCACTATGCTCACGTTGACTGCCCAGGCCATGCTGACTATGTAAAGAACATGATCACTGGTGCTGCTCAGATGGACGGTGCTATCCTTGTAGTTGCTGCTACTGATGGTGTTATGGCTCAGACTAAAGAGCATATCTTACTTTCCCGTCAGGTTGGTGTTCCATACATCGTTGTATTCATGAACAAGTGTGATATGGTTGATGATCCAGAATTACTTGAATTAGTAGAGATGGAAATCAGAGAATTATTATCTGAGTATGAGTTCCCAGGAGATGATACTCCAATCATCCAGGGTTCTGCTCTTAGAGCTCTTGAAGATCCAAACAGCCAATGGGGTGACAAGATTCTTGAGTTATTCGACGCTGTTGATACCTGGATTCCAGATCCACAGAGAGCAACTGATAAGCCTTTCTTAATGCCTATCGAGGACGTATTCTCCATTACTGGACGTGGTACTGTTGCTACAGGCCGTGTTGAGCGTGGTGTTCTTCATGTATCTGAAGAAGTTGAAATCGTTGGTGTTAAAGAAGAGACTCGTAAGGTTGTTGTAACTGGTATCGAGATGTTCCGTAAACTTCTTGATGAGGCTCAGGCTGGTGATAACATCGGTGCACTTTTACGTGGTGTTCAGAGAACAGATATCGAAAGAGGTCAGGTTCTTTGTAAACCAGGTACAATCAAGTGCTACAAGAAATTCACAGCTCAGGTTTACGTATTAACAAAAGACGAAGGTGGACGTCATACTCCATTCTTCAATAACTATAGACCACAGTTCTACTTCAGAACAACTGACGTTACTGGTGTTTGTAACTTACCAGAAGGCGTAGAGATGTGTATGCCTGGAGATAACATCGAAATGAATATCGAATTAATTCACCCAATCGCTATGGAGCAGGGTCTTGGATTCGCTATCCGTGAAGGTGGACGTACTGTAGGATCAGGTAAGGTTGCTACAATTATCGGCTAATCGATATTTCGAACAATTAATTACTGAATCTATTTCCCGTAAATCCTAATTATTAGGGTTTACGGGATTTTTTTTACTCATTTGCTTTTTGGGGGAAACTGTGTTATACTATTGATATAATAAAATAAGTAAAAGAACCGTCGATCAAAGAAGGGCTTTTAATATTCTACTGTAAAGTAGCTGTATGAAAAGCACCTTCTTTTTTTTATATCGAGGGTAGAAAGGTGGTTACAGATTATGAATATGCAGAATAAAACAGTATTTCATAGGAAGTTTGGAAAAGGTATTATTGTCGATCTCAATCAAAACAAATTATCCGTACAATTTGATGCAGGGAAGAAGATATTTGTATATCCAGATGCCTTCCGTCAGTTTTTGGTTCTCATGGAGAAGGATGGTAAGAGTTATGTAGACGGTATGCTAAAAGAACTGGATAGAAAAGAAGAGATTAGTAATCGCATAGCTAGAAAGATGGAACGACATAATCAACTCATTGATAAACTAAAACTCCACCCAAGCTCACAAATTGTAATACGTTTTGTTGAAAATGATAAGGCAACATTTTTAGAAGACAAAATAATAAACACTGGTTTAATACAGACGGGAAAGACGAAAGGAAGTCCAGTCAGACCATCAAGATTGCATCAAAACTCAGCATGTATTTTAACCGAACGCAATGAGGAAGAGGATGAATCAAGCCGTACTATTTTTGGAATTGCAATGGTTGAAGAGGATTTCTTAGGTACAGATTGCAAAGATGGTAAAGTTACACTTCATTCACAATATGTTTTGTTACTACCGGATCATTTACAAAAATTAAAATTCTGGAATTACTATACGGACGAAAGATATCCAGAAAAATTAGTTTGGAAGTCAGGAGAATTTAGATACTGTTCTAATCTTATATCTGCTCAAATCTTAAAGGATATTATGAGTCTACCACTTGAAAATGATGCTGCTGCACTTGCAGAAGAATTTTATCATTATTTCTGTGAAATTAATCAGATAGAGGAAAGTACACTCCCATTACCATTAGGTAAATTATTAGAAGAAGGAATTAAATAGTGATAAACTCACTAGGATTGTAAAGTTTTAATAAAATTTCATAATTAGGAGGTGTTATAATTATCTTCCCAATGATAAGCGGAGATAACACTAAATCCCTATGATGAAGCACGTTTGCTTTACTTGGAATTTAGGTTATCTCCGCATTTGTTATCAACAAGGATAAGTTCTCAATTATTATAGATTTTTCAATAATCTTCCATGGATATAGTTGCATGGGAAATTATCACATGTTATAATTAATTATCAAATAATATGACATAATGTCGTATTTTGCTGATGTAAAAATGGTATATATACATAAATAATAATGAAATATCATCTCCGATATGTAATTAGGGATTAGAGGGTGGAAAGTACTTAACTGAAAGTTAGATAACAAAAACTAGGTGCAGGGGGAGCATTCTATGATACTTGGGGGGCTATCAAGCCGTAGAGGCTATTACGATGAACACAATACTCGAAATAAAAGAAAGATTCGTTTTTTTGTAATAATGGGAATTGGGATTCTATCGATAGTTGCATTTTTATTGTCGCTAAAGGGGATGCTTCATTCAGAGGCTGAAAAGAAGTTATTAGAATATACAGGGCTAAGTGCAGATTACATTAAAAAAAGCGAAGCGGGTAAACAGTTTATGGAAGAAAAGTGGGGATCAGGCATTTTTACGATCATACCTGGAGCTAAAAATCCAACTTACTTTCAAGGAAACGCACATAGCTATGTTGTTACAATAAAGGGAGAGGCAATAGGTGCTTTCTCAGAGTCTGGTAAGGATGCATTATCGATTTATGGAAACAATGTGATTGATAGTATAGAAACTTGGGAAGATACAAAGGTTTATCAAGAGATCATAGATAAAAAAGGTTTGGTTATACTCACTAAGCTTGCTAATGGGGAGAAGTACTATATTGCATTCACATCACCAAGTTGGCTAGAGAATGGGTACATCATAAGTATCGTTTCCTATCAAGAAATTATTCAAGAAATTCAATCCGTTTTAAAGATGGCAATTGTAATTGTACTATTTTCACTTCTCGCAATTATTCTGGCTTTTTTCTATAGTATTCTACATCGGAATAGAATCAAGAAAAGGCGTATGGATATGGGAGCCGTGGACAAGATTACAGGCCTACCTAACCCACTTCTCCATAAAAAGAAAGTGAAAGAAAAATTAACAAAAGGAAATGAAAGTTATGCATATGTAACTTTTTGTATAGATAATTTTGAGCTTATATATGAATTATCCGGTAAGCAATACTGCGAAAAACTATTAAAACAGATAGCAAGTAAGATTCAAATCATGTTAGTTGATGGGGAACTTTTTACAAGATACCAAAATGATGAATTTGGAATGCTGCTTGAATATCATGGAGAACTAAATCTACGAAAGCGTTTGGTTGAGATGTTTAAGTATGCGGGAGACTTACCACAAGAGGATAATAATTTTTGTTCTATTACATTCCAGTGCGGTGTATGTGAGATGAAAAAGAATATGGATGTAAAAGATCTCATTCAATATGCTAGGCAGGTTAGGAATAATGAAGTAAATGGCTATACGCCTAATATTGAATTTTATAATAAGAAAGAAGAAAAGGGCGAGCAGCCTAAGATAGAAGAGATCACAAATGCTCTAAGTCATAATGAGTTTCTGGTATATCTACAACCAATTCTTCAATTGGATACAAAAAGGATAGCTGGTGCAGAAGCTTTAGTACGATGGAATCATAAGATGGATGGAATATTACCTCCTAATGTATTTCTTCCTATGTTAGAAGAGGATGGTTCCATTGTTAAACTTGACATGTATGTGTTAGAGGAGGTATGTGAGTATCTAAGAGACTGGATGGATAAGGGGAAAAGAGCTGTGCCAATATCAGTGAATCTATCTGGAAAGCACCTTGAGAGACCTGAATTTATTACAGAGCTTGTAGAGATTGTCGACTATTATCAGATACCACATGAACTATTGGAGTTTGAATTTTCGGAAGTCAATCTTTATGGAGCTATGGATATGATGAAGAACGCAATACAAAAGTTAAGAGAATTAGGCTTTCTTATTGCGATTGATCAATTTGGTGCTGGATTTTCCTCTTTGCAATTATTAAAAGAATTGCCGATTCATGTATTAAAGATTGATAAAAAACTTATTATGAATTTAGAAGACTCGGAATTTTCAAATCAAGAGAAAACAATTGTTATGCATATCCTCTCCTTCGCAAAAGCGAGAAATCTTACCGTGATTGCGGAAGGAGTGGAAACGAAAGAACAACAAGATTTACTTATCGATCAACAGTGTGATATGATGCAGGGATTTTATTATCAAAAACCTATGCCATCGGAGGAGTTCGAACGATTGTTAGATGCCTCCGGAGCGTAGGCTATAGTGAATATAACATTCATAAAAAATAATACAAATAAATCGAGTTAATACGATTACTGCTAAAATTGCAACTGGCATATAACGATAAAGATAAAAGTTGGTTTGAGTTAAATCCTGTTGCTGCCACAAGTATAAAAAGAAGCAAGTCAATAAAAAAGAAATTGAGTTACTTTGGTACTTTACTCTTGAATATTGATATTTTTTCTTAAGTTGTGGGAGCAGAGGAGTATCTGCTTCCATTTCTTTGGCAAAACTAAAAGATAAGGTATGCTTTTTTTTAGGCTCTTCCTTTACTTCATCATAAGCAGAAGGTTTTAGTATTCTCGGGCTTTTCGTATTTGAGTTATTTTTATTAGTAAATAAGAAAAAAAACACTGCTGGTAAAATATTGTGAAGTAGAAGTATATATAATGCAGGACTTTCGTCAAATCCAGTGATGGCAGCAGGCGCAAAGTATAATATAAGCAGGAGGGTACCAATATGTTTTGCAATTAATAGTGCTCGGTAATTGCTCACCAGATGAATTTCATGAGTTATTTTTTTTCGTTCCATTTTTGTTGTATTCATAGACACCTCAAAATTTATCCATTTTTTCATATCATATCATTAATAGGACGAAATTCATAGAAAAAGTAGTCAGCTTTTAAAAAAAAATGCCGATATATTAAACGTGTTGCAAAAAAATGATAACCCAGGTATACTCCTATGAAAGAACAAATCGAGAACGAAGTATATAACACCTAAAATCATGAAAAAATAATAAAAAGTACTGGAATGAGATTTTAAAAACCTTTACTATGCAATTGAAAATGTTAAAATTTATCGTAAATTGATGATTTTAGGAAAAGTTATGAAAATTTCCTTTGAAAATTTTCTGAAACATGTTTATAATATAATAGTATACGTTTAGATTTGGATTAATCGATAGAGAATAAGATAGAATATCTATTTTGGTGGATTTTTGAAAGGAGAATTACAATGTTGGGTTGCGACATCGGAATCGATTTAGGAACAGCTAGTGTTCTGGTATATATTAAAGGTAAAGGCGTTGTATTAAAGGAGCCTTCCGTAGTTGCCTTTGACAGAGATACAAATAAAATAAAAGCAATTGGTGAAGAAGCTAGACTAATGCTTGGTAGAACACCTGGAAATATCGTTGCGGTACGTCCATTACGTCAGGGTGTTATCTCCGATTATACAGTAACTGAAAAAATGTTAAAATACTTCATCCAGAAGGCAGTTGGTAAGCAACGTTTCCGTAAACCAATTATTAGCGTTTGTGTACCAAGTGGAGTAACAGAAGTAGAAAAGAAGGCAGTAGAAGATGCAACTTATCAAGCAGGTGCTAGAGATGTTGCTATTATAGAAGAGCCTATCGCAGCAGCAATTGGTGCTGGTATTGATATCTCAAGACCATGCGGTAATATGATTGTAGATATTGGTGGTGGTACAACTGATATCGCAGTTATTTCCTTAGGAGGAACGGTAGTTTCTACCTCAATTAAGATTGCAGGCGATGACTTTGATGAAGCGATTGTTCGTTATATGCGTAAAAAGCATAATTTATTAATTGGTGAAAGAACAGCGGAAGATATTAAGATTAAGATTGGTTCTGCTTACCGCAGACCAGAAGTTGTAGCCATGGATGTTAGAGGACGTAACCTTGTTACAGGTCTTCCAAAAACAATTTCTGTTACTTCAGAAGAAACAGAAGAGGCATTAAAAGAAACTACTTCTCAGATTGTAGAAGCAGTTCATAGTGTACTTGAAAAAACTCCACCGGAATTAGCTGCAGATATCGCAGATCGTGGTATTGTATTAACAGGTGGCGGTTGTTTATTATATGGGCTAGAAGAATTAATCGAAGAAAAAACTGGTATTACAACAATGACTGCAGAAGATCCTATGACAGCAGTAGCAATTGGTACTGGTAAGTACGTTGAATTTTTAAGTGGTAAAAAAGACTGATTATAAGAATAGAATTTTTTAGCATGCCATATTCAGGCACAAAAAAAGTATAACAAACTTAGCTTCACAAAATACAAGGAATGGATAAATTCATTGACAGATATGTCATGAGAGGAGAATGGAATGGTTAGAGGTCTATATACTGGTTGGACTGGTATGGAAAATGAACAAAAGCGTCTAGATATCATATCAAACAATTTAGCGAATTCCGCTACTGTTGGATATAAAAAGGAAGGCGTCACAAATCAATCCTTCGATGATGTTCTAACGTTAAAAATTCGAGATGAATCCGAGAATTTTACTGATAAGAGAATTGGTAAAATGACACTTGGAGTGAAGCTTGGTGAAGTTTATACTGATTATACACAGGGTTCTTTAAGAGAAACTGGGAATACATTTGATTTCGCAATTGAAGGTTCTGGATTTTTTAAGATGGAAGTGTTAGATAAGGATGGTAATTCAAAAGAACGCTATACCAGAGCCGGACAGTTTTTAATGGACAAAGAGGGTTATGTTGTAGATGTGAATGGAAATCACCTCATGAGTGAAGGGGGTTACCTTCAGGTGCCAACAGATGCCAGCCAAATCGTCATTGATTTACAGGGTAACGTGTTTGCAGATGGCGCACAGGTGGACAAGTTAGTCGTAACAGATTTTGAGAATTATGATTATCTAAAAAAATTTGGCGAGTCTATGTATGAAGCAGTAGACGGTGCTAGAGTAAAAGATACAGCTGCTGGTATCCGTCAAGGATACACAGAGCAGTCTAATGTCAATGTTGTTAGTGAAATGGTAAATATGATTGCAATTACAAGAGCTTATGAAGCAAATCAGAAAGTACTTCAATCCATAGACGGTACATTAGAATTAGCTGCAAACTCAATAGGTAAAATCTAATCTTAGAGATTTTTATATCAATTATGTTACGATAAGATAACACTTGCACTGAACAAAACGAATTACTGCTGTCGCCCATATTCGAGGCATTGCGACAGAATGGAGGATTTTTATGATGAGAGCACTTTGGACTGGGGCATCGGGTATGATTTCTCAGCAAACATCTTTGGATACCATATCAAATAATTTATCAAACATTAATACTGCTGGATATAAAAAGGAGAACGCACAATTTTCTTCCTTGTTATATTCTAAAATACAAAGTAAAGTAACGGATAGTGAAGGAAAAGTAAAACCTGTTATAGGACAGGTTGGTTCTGGTGTCAGAGTAACTGGTATCGTATCCTCCTTTACTCAGGGAACTTTACAAGAAAGCAACAATGATTGGGATCTTGCGATTTCAGGTAATGGTTTATTTTCTGTTCGTGATTCCGATGGCAATACCGCATATACTAGAAATGGTTCCTTCCATATCGCAATAGGTGCAGAAGGAGTTACCTTAGCTTCCGCTGACGGATATCCGGTATTAAATACAAAGGGACAGCCAGTTGTATTTAACAACAATTGGGATATCTCGAAAGTAACGATGGATGAGTATGGAAACTTAATGTATCCTGATGCAAATAATATTGCGCAGCGTACTGGAATTCAAATCGGTCTTACTCAGTTTGTTAATCCTGCTGGATTAGAGAAAGCCGGTGGAAGTTTATTTTATGAAACTGAAAGCTCGGGAGCTCCTCTTAAGGAAGTGGAGAATAATAATCTAAAACAAAGTAAGATTCATACTGGATATCTCGAAGCATCCAATGTACAAACTGCGGATGAAATTGTGAATTTAATTGTGACACAGAGAGCTTATGAGATGAATTCCAAAGTAATTACAGCTGCAGATGAGATGTTGCAGCAAGCGAATAACTTACGTCGTTAAATGATATGAAACCATTAGGCAGAATTTTATCCATACAGTAGAATATCTGTTATTAGACAGAATTTCTGCAAACAGAATTTCTGTAAACTGAAAGGAAGAAGCAGATGAGTATTTCCGTTGGAAGTGACGCAATGTTTCAGACATTGACCCAAACTGCACAAAGTACATCAAAAACATCAAAGTTAGAAAACAGCCTTGTCAAAGATGTTAAGACTGCATCGGACGAGGAACTAATGGAGTCCTGTAAGAGCTTTGAAAACTATTTAGTAGAACAAGTTATGAAGCAGGTAAAGAATACCATTGCGAAGAGCGATGATGATGAAAATGAGTATATGTCCTACTTTGGCGATATGTTATACCAAAGCTATGCTAAGGATATCACAGAATCCGGTCAATTAGGGATTGCAAAGCAGCTTTATGAGGCAATGAAGAGAGATCAGAACACTTGATAGAATTTAAAATAATCAGGATTTAAATAAGATAAAAGATAAGCCTCATTGGCAAAGACATCAATATTACTTGATGTTTTTGCTAATGAGGCTATTTACACACTTAAGGCGCACAGTGAAGTGTACACTTAAAAACATACCCACACAGTAGACAATGTGAAAGAATTTTGTTCCTTCACAAATTTTTATAGTGCATTAAATCTGTATACAGATTCGATATGCACTGGGTGTAGAAAGGAAGAGTATGGCAGAAGAGTTAAAAGGATATGTAGAGAGAATTGTATATCGAAATGCTGAAAATGGTTATACTGTACTAAGTCTCTCCGCAGAGGAAGATGAAGTGACCTGCGTTGGCACATTTTCTTTTGTGAATGAAGGAGAATATCTTTCTTTAACCGGTAGCTATACTGCACATCCATTGTATGGTGAGCAATTTCAGGTGAGCTCCTATGAGATGAAGGAGCCAGAGGACTTACTATCGATCGAACGTTACTTAGGGTCCGGTGCAATCAAAGGAGTAGGAACCGCATTAGCCGCACGTATTGTTCGTAAATTTAAAGAAAAAACATTTGTGATTATTGAAGAAGAACCGGAACGTCTTTCTGAAGTGAAGGGGATCAGTGATAAGTTAGCAAGAGAGATTTACAGGCAGTTTTCCGAAAAGAGAGAGATGAGAAGTGCTATGCTATTTCTTCAACAATATGGCATCTCCTTAAATCTTGCAGTAAAAATCTATAAGCAGTATGGAGAGCGTATGTATGAGGTTATAAAAGAGAATCCATATCGCTTGGCAGAAGATATTAGTGGAGTAGGTTTTAAGATTGCAGATGAAATCGCCTCTAGGATAGGAATTCGAACTGACTCAGACTATCGCGTAAAAGCAGGTATCCTTTATAACTTATTGCTTGCAAGCGGTAACGGACATGTATATCTTCCAATGCATAGTTTGGTAGGTAAAACCTGTGAGATGCTTATGGTGGAAGCAGATACGGTTAAGAGGCACATTACCTCTCTCGCTCTTGAAAAAAAGCTGGTAGTAAAAGAATCAGGGGAAGAACAGCATGTTTATAGTACATCTTTTTACTATATGGAGTTAAATGTTGCGAATATGCTTTCTGATCTTAGTATATCCTATGATATCTCCCCAGCTCAAGTTGAAACGAGACTTGCAAAAATTGAACAGGAAACAAATCTGGAGCTAGATGAAATGCAACGCTATGCTGTGATGGAGGCTGTCCGCAGCGGGTTATTAATTATAACCGGTGGTCCTGGTACTGGTAAAACTACAACCATTAATACAATACTTCGCTTTTTTGAAGCAGAAGGGATGGATATGCTTCTAGCAGCGCCTACTGGACGAGCTGCAAAGCGTATGAAAGAAACGACTGGTTATGAAGCAAGTACGATCCATCGTTTATTGGAGCTTACGAAGGGAATGGACGATAAGGATGGTAGGATGAGCTTTGAACGTAACGAGCTAAATCCTCTTGAGGCGGATGTGATTATCATCGATGAGATGTCGATGGTTGACATCTCGTTAATGCATTCTTTATTAAAAGCGATTACGGTTGGCACCAGAATAATCTTAGTTGGTGACGTTAACCAGTTACCTAGCGTTGGACCGGGTAATGTACTGCGAGATATGATTGAATCGAAGGCATTTCCAGTTGTTATGCTAAAAAAGATTTTTAGGCAGGCATCCGAAAGTGATATTATCGTAAATGCTCATAAGATCAATTCCGGAGAACATATTACCTTGGATAATAAGAGTAAGGATTTCTTTTTGCTAAAAAGAGATGATGTTAATGTAATTATTAGCGTAATTATCTCTCTAGTTCGCGATAAGATGCCCAAGTACGTGAATGCTTCTGTTTACGATATTCAAGTACTTACGCCGATGCGAAAAGGAGAACTTGGTGTAGAAAGATTGAATCAAGTATTACAACAGTATCTAAACCCTTCCTCCCAGGAGAAAAAGGAAAAGGAACATTTCGGTGGAATCTTTCGTGAGGGTGATAAGGTTATGCAGGTGAAGAACAATTATCAAATCGCCTGGGAGACCAAAAGCCGTTATGGTATTACAATTGATAGTGGGACTGGTGTATTTAACGGCGATACAGGAGTAATTAAAGAAATTAATCTTTTTGCAGAGGAGTTAACGGTAGAGTTTGATGAAGGACGTCTGGTTACCTATCCATTTAGTCAATTAGAGGAATTAGAACTGGCTTATGCAGTGACGATTCACAAATCACAGGGTAGTGAATACCCAGCGGTTGTTCTACCTATATACAGTGGGCCAAGGATGTTATTTAACCGAAACCTTTTATATACAGCGGTTACAAGAGCAAAGCAATGCGTTACTATCGTTGGTAGTGATAATATGGTGCAGTCAATGATTGATAACGAAAGTGAGTTAAAGCGTTATTCGGGTTTACAGTCTAGAATTATGGAAAGGAAGCAAATATTAAGCTAGTTTTCAAAAAAGTGGTGCATATGGTAGTTTCATAGTGTATAATAATTTTAATGAAGATAGGAAATTGAAAAGTCAAATGAAATAAGACAATTAACCACTTCATCTTATTAAGCACAAAGATGCATCATAATGTATCTATTGTTGGATGAACGGCGCAAGGTAGCGCCTATTATATTAGGAGGGGTTCCTTATGAATAAGACTACATTAGTAATTATGGCAGCAGGTATTGGTAGCCGTTACGGAGGAGGAATCAAGCAGCTTGAAAAAGTCGGACCAAGCGGCGAGATAATTATGGATTACTCTATCTATGATGCGATAGAAGCGGGATTTAGCAAAGTCGTATTTATTATTCGTCATGACCTTGAGAAGGATTTTAAAGAAATCATCGGAAGTCGTATTGAGAAAGAAATCGAAGTAGAGTATGTATATCAGGAACTTGATAAACTTCCAGCAGGTTTTTCAAAACCAGAAGACCGTACAAAACCATGGGGTACTGGACAGGCTGTATTGTGTTGCAAGGGTGTAGTAAATGAACCATTTGCAGTTATTAATGCTGATGACTATTATGGAAAAGAAGCGTTTGTAAAGGTTCAGAATTTCTTAAGAAATGTCGATACTTATAACAAGGAGAATGAATACTGTATGGCAGGATTTGTTCTTGGTAATACCTTAAGTGACAATGGTATTGTAACAAGAGGTGTATGTAATGTAGATGAATCTGGTTACTTATCCCATGTAGAGGAAACCTTTGGGATTGAGAAACAGGGTGATGTAGCAGTTGGTAAGGATGGCAATGGTAATCCTGTAACGATTACATTAGATAGTTCTGTATCTATGAACATGTGGGGATTTATACCAAACTTCCTACAAGAGTTAGAAACTGGATTTATTGACTTTTTACAAGGCCTTGATAAAAATAATACAAAAGCAGAATACCTATTACCAAATGTTGTTGGCAAGATGGTGTCAGAAGATAGAGCGAAAGTAAAGGTATTAAGAACAAACGATAAATGGTTTGGAGTAACTTACAAAGAAGATAAACAGTTAGTAGTAGACTCCATTCTTGAATTAATTGCACAGGGTAAATATCCTAATAAATTATTCAATTAGTTTAGATAGAAGGTGAAAACCTGTGTGGAGAATGGTATGGAGAGAAATATTGGATGCTGTTTATCCAAAGCGATGTCCGATTTGTAATGAGATTTTAGTTCCGAAGGATCGAAAGATATGCAGTATTTGCAGTGAGGAGCTTCCTGTACTTATGGAACCTCGCTGCAAAAAATGCAGCAAACCTGTTTTAGCAGAAGAACAAGAATATTGTTTTGACTGTGTTAAGAAGCAGCATCATTATACGAGAGGATTTGCTTGTTTTCTTTACAATGAAAAATTAAAGAAATCTCTAAGTGAGTTTAAGTATCACGCAAAAAAAGAATATGCAGAGTTTTATGTAGACTACATGGTATCAAACCTTGGAGATTGGATATATAAAACGAAGGCAGAAGTGCTAATACCGATTCCTTTACATAAAAACAAATATAAGCAAAGAGGATTTAATCAGGCTCAGTTGTTGGCCGAAGGACTATCAAAGGCACTTTCTATTCCAGTGGATACCAAACTTCTGGTACGAACCATGGATACAAAACCACAAAAAAAGCTAGATAACAAAGAACGAATGAAAAATCTGGAGAAGGCATTCTCTGTTTCAACAAATGTCAAAAAGTCAGAGGAGTTGTTCCCATACAAACGTGTGATACTAGTTGATGATATCTACACGACAGGAAGTACAATTGAAGCGTGTACGAATGTATTACAAAAGGCTGGATGCCTTGAAGTATTCTTTGTTACGGTTTGTATAGGCAACGGATTCTGAGAAATGGGTCACACGGTAAATTTTTGCTGTCGCCCCAATACGCAGAATTGCGACAGAATGGAGGTTTAATATGGACGTAAGAAATTGTAGAAGTTGTGGAAAATTATTTAATTATCTCAGTGGGGTTCAATTTTGTCCTGCTTGTATGCGTGAATTAGATAAAAAGTTCGAAGTCGTAAAAAACTACATATATGACAATCCTAAAGCAAACATTCAGGAAGTGGCGGAAGTAAATGAAGTAACTGTGCAACAACTTAGACAATGGGTTCGTGAGGAGAGACTTGCATTTTCGGAGGATTCTTTGGTAGGCCTAGAGTGCGAAAATTGTGGTACTATGATCCGCACCGGACGTTTTTGCAATTTGTGCAAAGATAAGTTAGTAAATACACTTGGAAGCGCATATAAAACAGACGATCCAAAGGGATCAAAAGATTATCGAGATCACGCTAAAATGCGTTTCTTAGATAACTAATACCTCCATGGGGACATAAAGAAGCAGTTGGAATAATGAGAGTGGAACAATCTCTTAACTTATTCTGGCTGCTATTTTTAATTATTCATAACAAGGAAAAGTGTGCGAAGTGATTTTCCTTTATAAATCAAAAAATTTTGCAGCCGCCTGGAAAATGTTTTCGAAGGCTTGATGGAGAGATATTTTATAATTACATATCATAAGAAGGTTTGGAACCTTTTTGGATGTCAAAAAAAGCGTTGATGTAAGTGTATGTAGACACACTCGCACCAACGCTTTCTATAGAACCTATACTATTTGAATTCCATCCTCTAAAATCTTAATTTTATTATCTTTCATCAGACGACCAATAGCTCGTTTGAATGCATTCTTGCTTAGGTTAAATTCCTTCTTAATTGCATCTGGTTCGGATTTGTCATGGAATGGAAGGAAACCACCTGCAGCAGTTAACTTCTCATAGATTATCTCAGCATCGGAATCAAGCTGTAAGTAAGTCTTTTCGCGTAGACTTAGGTCAAGCTTACCGTCTGCTTGTACCATAGTAACACGTGCGGTAACCGTTTCACCTGGATTTAATTTCGTGTGTAGTTCCTTATTTGGGATAAGAGCTGAATATTTATTATCAACTGCAACAAATGCACCAAAGGCAGGAATGATTTCATAAACGATACCAGTAACCTTATCATCCTTTCCATAAGGTGAGTCTGTTTGCAACATGTCATAAATCTTCATGGTTGCACAAAGGCGTTTACTCTTATCAATATAAAGGCTTACAAGAACTTCTTCATCTGCTATAACAGGATGAGTCTGTTCTTTAAATGGTAAGAATAAATCTTTTGCAATTCCCCAATCTAAGAAGGCACCAATCGTGGTAACCTCTTTTACTTTTAATACGGCAATTTCTTTTAATGTTAGCTTTGGAGTAGTTTGTGTTGCGATTGGACGGTCTTCTGAGTCCTTATATACAAAGACAGAAAGTTGATCTCCGATCTTTGTTCCTGCTGCAACTTGGTTTTTTGGTAGCAGAATGGTATCTTCTTTTCTAGAATTATCGTTGTCTGCTAGATAAACACCAAAATCCGTCGTTTTAGCAACGGTAAGTGTTTGGATTTTTCCTAATTGAATCATAGTAATTCCTTTCTATACTGTAGTGCCATAAAAGGCAACGGTTACATAGGGTTGTCCTTCCTTATCGGAAAGAACTATGGTAATACAATCGTTCGTTTTTGATATTTTGGGATAGATGATATCTCCCAAAAGGGCTGATTTTCGGTAATCTGCTCTCATTTGTGTTATTTGGAAATTCTCATCGACATAATCGGTCGCCATTCGGATATACTGAGCATTGTTTACATGATTTAATACATCAATAAAAGAAGGCATTACCGTAAATGGAGTTAGGGAAGTTAATTCTTTTGGAACCCTAATTTTACGGTCAGCATACTCCATAGGATAAGCAGGTTCATTTCGATAAGCCTGATAATCCTCATCTGTAATCTTAACCGGACGATTTAGATTCGTGTCCATGAGCACCCAAATTGAATTTGCCACGGCAGCAACTTCTTTTTTTTCATCATAAAGAATAAAATTACGATATCCATAGATTCCATTATATTTATATGGCCATGTCCCAATGGTAATTTGTTCACCTATGGTAGGATAGCGGTTTATCACTAGTTGCCAAGAGCTCATAATCCATACTCGAGATCGCTTTGTTAATTCTTCGATACCGACACCTAAAGAATCCGATTGAAAATTAGAGCAATCTTGAAAATAGTTGATAATAGTTGACGCCGTCATAACTTTATTATGGTCAACCTCACTGTATCTTACTCTGCTGTCAAAACTATACATAAGAAAAGCCTCCACTGAACACGATTATTCACATTATATCACGTTTCTTCCAAAAATAACAAGAGTAGAGAAATCAACTTCCGATAAGAATAAAAATGTGGTATAATGTACTTAACAAGTTTGGGCAGTGATATAAGAATATACGATAAGTATACCCAGTGCCGAATGAAGTGAGTGCATAGGAACGGCATAAGTTGCCGTATATCATTTGAGCTTGAGAATATGGTATAATAAAAAAGAAGTACATTCAAATTAATGAACAAACCCATCAAAAAGAAATGAAAAACAGGAGGTCTGGGATGAACTACGTTAGAAAAATAAATATAGTATTTTTATTTACCATAACTACTATATTTATATCAAACTTTATACCTTTTAGAGACTTCGTATCAAATGAAGCATTTTTACTATTAATATCTCAAGCAATCATAGCAGGACCTTCTATTGTATTTTTAATCGTAGAAAGTAGGAGACAAAAGAGATTCTCAGATGGGTTGGAGATAAATTATTATTCTATGGGATATGGAACCGGGGAAGATAAAAAAAGCATTCGCGAGCAACTTTGTTTTCACAAGGTATCGTTATCAAATGTGATATGGCTTATATTATTTACTATCTGTATTACACCAGCAATCAACTTTGTGAATGCCATATCACGTATGTTTTCAGTGGCAGCAATTAATGATACGATGTTAAATATAACTCAAAAAAATACTTATTTGTTTGCACTATTTTGTGTAGCTTTCGTACCTTGTGTAATGGAAGAGATCGTATATCGAGGTTTATTTTATCAGGGATATCGAAGAGTGAATCCACTTGGAGCTGCATTTTTATCAGCCTTCTTATTTGGTATCTTGCATGGTAACTTGAATCAGTTCTGCTATGCTTTTGTTATGGGAATTGTATTTGCATTTGTAATAGAAGCAACAGATTCTATTCTTTCGACGATGATAATTCACTTTATCATGAATGGTTGGTCGATTACCTTAGTTTATGCTATTCCAAGACTAATTGAATATTTAAGGAATATGGCAAATGATGCGATAGCACGTGGTGACCAAGGATTAGCAGATTCTATTACGAAATTGATAGGTACGGATCAAGTTGATTTTAAGCAAGTACTTCAAGAGAGTGGTAATGCAGTGTTATCGGATACGAATTTCATTGATATCTTAAGAACTTATGGTCTTACCGCTTTATTAGGTGGAGTATTAGCTTTTTTGATTTATCGTAAGATTGCAAAGAATACTGGAAGATATGAATATATTAAAAGTCTATTTTCAAAGAATAAGGAGTATAGATTAGAAGGAAATCATTCTATTCCTGGCGATGAGTATAAAGGCGAAGGAAATCACTATATTTCTAGTGATGAGTATAAAGGCGAAGGGAAAGTAAAAGCTAGAGCCTTATTTACTCTCCCTCTTTTGATTGCAATCGCAATCTGTGTCTTTTTCTTAGTAATAAATGAACTCACCCTTCAGGGAATCATTAGCATGTAACGTCAATGGTTTGCCCAAGGTTTGGAGTTACGGATTGCTCCATTAACTTTGTGATGTTTTCACCCATCTCTTTTATGGAGCTTAGATTCATAGCTAACACAGCAGTGTTAACCTGAGTCATAAGATTTGCTTGGCTATTCGCCATGGATAAAGCAGCAATGTCCATAGATATACCACCTTTCTGTGTTTGTACACATGGGTTACATCGACATAACAATAAGGAAACTTTAGCAATAAATTGCTTATTATATAGTAAAGGAGTGTTGTATATGAATAAAATAATTCATGACCTGGCTATCATTGGTTCGGGTCCAGCAGGTTTAACTGCAAGTATTTATGCCTCAAGAGCAGAGTTAAATACCATAGTGATTGAAAAAGAACCAATGAGTGGAGGTCAAATCATCAATACGTATGAAGTGGATAACTATCCAGGAATTCCGGGTATTGGCGGATTTGATTTGGCAGTTAAATTTAGAGAACACAGTGATAAACTGGGTGCCACTCATGTTTATGGTGAAGTGAAGGCATTTGAAGTAGAGGATGGTATTAAGAAAATCGTCTTGGATAATGGAGAGGAATTTTACGCGAAATCACTTATTATTGCGACTGGAGCTGCGTCTCGTAAATTAGATGTTAAGGGAGAAGCAGAACTACAAGGCATGGGAGTATCTTACTGTGCAACTTGTGATGGTGCATTCTTTAGAGGAAAAACCGTTGCAGTCGTAGGCGGTGGAGATGTGGCCGTAGAAGATGCTATCTTTCTTGCGAGAATTTGTAAGGAAGTGCATGTAATTCATCGTAGAGATGAGTTTCGAGCAGCGAAAACATTTATTACAAAGTTATTATCTCTTGAGAATGTAACAGTTCATTGGAACAGTGTTGTCGATGAAATTGTTGGTACAGATGCTGTTAATGCAGTTAAGGTACGAAATGTTGCTACAGAAGAAACATCAGAACTTAATGTGGATGGTGTATTTATTGCGGTTGGTAATGTACCGAATTCTGAAGTATATACACCTGCAGTTGCTGTTGATAGGGGTGGTTATATTATTGCAGATGAAAGTTGCGAAACCAATGTTCCAGGTATATTCGCAGCAGGGGATATCCGTACAAAGGAACTTAGACAAGTAATTACTGCAGCATCCGATGGAGCGGTTGCGGTAACTGGTGTAGAGCGTTATTTAAATCACTTATAGAAATAACAGCAATAAGGGATAAGGAATAAAAAATTAAATAAGAGATCAGAAGTTATGATTGGAGAATGATTTAGGGCATAGTACTTCCCTATATTATTCTCCAATTTTATTTTAATACATAAAAAGAAGGTTGGGAATGTGTTAAATGATACACACCCCAACCTTTATTATAGAACCCAATATTCATTAATGACAAGATAAGTTTGTGAAGCGTAAATTTATCTTGTTCATGATAAAGATAATCTTACGTATTGTGGATTAATCTTGTTCATAATCAAGGATAAGTTTGAGTAGGTGTGGATTTTTTATATCGATGGAAGTGAAAATAGATAGAGATGTTATTATGAGTTAAATTGTCGTTGGTAGTGGCTCGATTTAGACAATAGAAAATGAGATAGATTGACATAAGGTAACAGAAAAATTCTGATAATTGTCAGAATACAAAGAAAATATAGAAATAAAATAATCTTCGAAAATCCTATTGACAAGAAAGAGCTTATACAAAGTGCACAAACCAATATTCAGATATGGTAATAAATTACAAATGATAAAAGGAAATAAAAAAAGTTTCCAAAAGATATCCACAATAAAAACATGGAAAATGACGTACTTTAAAAGTTATACACCGAGTTATCCACATTATCCACAGTGAATAACCACATTTGTCGTATAAAAAAATAATGTCAAGTTCGAATATGTGTTTTGTCATATGTGTAAAAATGTACAATCTGACTATTAATTTCAAAAGACGCACTTGACAATAGTATTGTCGGAAAAATGAGAAATTAAGATTTCATTTGCTTGGAATATTGTCGAATAATTTCGAATAAGTGGTTTATATAGAAAATTAAGTGAGATATTGCAAGTAAAGTTGAAACAAGAATCGACTTTATCCTGAATAAGTGGGACAATTTGAAGAAATATTGATAATTATTGGACAGAAGGTATTGTCTAACATTCTAAATAGTGGTATAATATTAGTAACATCATAAAGAAAGACATCAAGTATTAGTATTTGCCTTTATTATGTTGGAATATCAGACGATAAGGAGTTGGTCAGTATGCGTTATATAATCAGCGGAAAGAATATTGATGTAACAGAGGGACTTAAGAGTGCGATCTATGAAAAGATTGGCAAGTTGGAAAAGTATTTTAATCCAGAGGCAGAAATTCACGTTACATTAAGTGTTGAAAAAGATCGACAGAAAATCGAAGTTACTATTCCTATGAAAGGTAATATCGTCAGAGCAGAACAAGTAAGCAATGATATGTATGCTTCCATAGATCTTGTTGAGGAAGTAATTGAGAGACAACTTAAAAAGTATAAAAGTAAACTAAAAGACATGAATCAGTCCGCGGCAAACTTTAATCCATCCTTTTTTGAAGATGTACTAAATGAAGATAGCGATGAAGAGGATATTAACATTACTCGTGTAAAGAGATTTGCTATGAAGCCAATGGATGCAGAAGAAGCTTGTGTGCAGATGGAGCTTCTTGGACATAACTTCTACGTGTTCCGTAATGCGGAAACTGATGAAGTGAATGTGGTTTATAAGAGAAAAGGTAATTCTTACGGATTAATAGAACCTGAATTCTAAGAAAGGAGTAGGGATACACCTTATATCAAAAAGAAAAGAGTGTATTAGATAGGATATGCTAGTACAATATTATACAAAGGTAATAGAATGCTAACTGCATTCGGATAAGGCTGTTGTTAAGTAATACAAAGGGGAAGCCCTTTGGAACACTTAGTGGCAGCCTTGTTGCATTGGAAGAACAATACACACGAACCAAGTAATTTATTGTTGAATAGTAGAGATGTAAATGATACAATAGACCCTATAGGGTTTAAAAGCGATGGTAGGCACAAAGTAAGATACTCATCAAGTTGTAGAGTCCGCATGCTTACCTGCTTCTTACGTTCTAGCCTAGTTAGGTAGAATGCATGGGGCTTTACAATGAAATGTTAGGAGTGAAAACGTAAATGGGATTAATAAAGAAAATATTTGGAACACATAGCGAACGAGAGATAAAACTTATCCGCCCTACTGCAGATAAGATAGAGGCATTAGAACCGGATATGATGAAACTTTCGGATGATGAATTAAGAGGTAAAACTATAGAGTTTAAAAATCGTTTGAAAAATGGTGAGACATTAGACGATATCTTAGTGGAAGCTTATGCAGTAGTTCGAGAAGCTGCGAAGAGAACTCTTGGTAATAGAGCTTATTATGTTCAGCTATTAGGCGGTATCATTCTTCATCAGGGAAGAATCTCTGAGATGAGAACTGGTGAAGGTAAGACACTTACATCTACATTTCCAGCATATCTTAATGCACTTGAAGGAGAAGGCGTACACATCGTAACAGTAAATGACTATCTTGCAAAGCGTGACGCTGAGTGGATGGGTGAAGTTCATCGTTTCCTTGGTTTAAGTGTTGGATGTATCTTAAACGATATGGATAATGACGAAAGAAGAAAAGCATATAACTGTGATATTACTTATGCTACAAACAATGAATTAGGTTTTGATTACTTAAGAGATAACATGGTTATTTATAAAGAACAGCTTGTTATGAGAGATTTGCATTTTGCTATCATCGATGAGGTTGACTCTGTATTAATCGATGAGGCTAGAACTCCTCTTATAATTTCAGGTCAAAGTGGAAAATCAACTAGACTGTATGAAGCATGTGATATCTTAGCTCGCCAGTTAACTAAAGGTACTGCGAAAGAACTTTCTAAGATGGATATCATCATGAAAGAAGATGACCAAGAAACTGGTGATTTTGTTGTAAATGAGAAAGAGAAGGCTGTAAACCTTACCGCAGAGGGTGTAGAAAAAGTAGAGCGCTTCTTTAAGATAGAAAACCTTGCAGATCCTGAGAATCTTGAAATTCAACATAATATTATCTTAGCATTACGTGCTCATTACTTAATGGCAATCGATAAAGATTATGTAGTTAAGGATGACGAAGTATTAATCGTAGATGACTTTACTGGACGTATTATGCCTGGTAGAAGATATTCTGACGGTTTACACCAAGCGATTGAAGCGAAGGAACATGTAAAGGTAAAGAGAGAAAGTAAGACTCTTGCGACAATTACATTCCAGAACTTCTTCAATAAATACACGAAAAAATGTGGTATGACTGGTACTGCGTTAACCGAAGAAAACGAATTCCGTGAAATCTATGGCATGGACGTTGTGGAAGTACCAACCAATCGTCCTGTTGCCCGTATTGATAAAGATGACGCTGTTTATCGTACTAAGAGAGAAAAATTGAATGCAGTTATCAATGCAATCGTAGAAGCTCATAAGGCAGGACAGCCGGTGCTCGTTGGTACTATTACAATCGAAGCATCCGAAGAAATCAGTGAATTATTAAAGAAAAAGAATATTCCTCATAAGGTATTGAATGCGAAGTTCCATGAACTAGAAGCGGAAATTATCGCAGACGCAGGTCAAAAAGGTGCTGTAACCATAGCAACCAACATGGCTGGTCGTGGTACTGATATCAAGCTTGGAGAAGGTGTAACAGAACTAGGTGGTCTTAAGATAATCGGTACAGAGCGTCATGAATCCAGACGTATTGATAACCAGTTACGTGGTCGTTCCGGTCGTCAGGGTGACCCAGGTGAATCTTGTTTCTACATCTGTTTGGAAGATGATTTAATGCGTTTGTTTGGTTCAGAACGTTTAAATACAATCTTTAAGTCACTTGGTTTACCAGAAGGTGAGCAGATCGAGCATAAGATGTTAAGCGGTGCTATTGAGAAGGCACAAAAGAAGATAGAGGATAATAACTTTGGTATCCGTAAGAATCTTCTTGAGTACGATAAAGTAAATAATGAGCAACGTGAGATTATCTACGCTGAAAGAAGGAAAGTATTAAACGGCGATAGTATGAGAGATGTTATCTTTAAGATGATTACAGATAACGTAGAAACCTGCGTAAATACTAGCATTAGCGACGACCAGCTTCCAGAAGAATGGGATTTAGCAGAATTAAATCAGATGTTACTTCCGATTATTCCAATGGAGCCTGTGGAGTTAAAAGATAATGAATTAAGACATATGAAGAGAAATGAATTAATTCATATGTTAAAGGAAAAAGCAGTTAAGTTATACGAAGAGAAGGAAGCAGAATTCCCAGAGAAAGAACATTTAAGAGAAGTGGAACGTGTTGTACTTCTTCGTGTGATTGACCGTAAATGGATGGATCATATCGATGATATGGATCAGTTACGTCAAGGTATTGGCTTACAGGCATATGGTCAGAGAGATCCTAAGACAGAATATAAGTTTAGCGGTTTTGAAATGTTTGACACCATGATTAATGCCATTACAGAAGATACTGTAAAAGCTTTAATGCATGTTCGTATTGAGCAAAAGGTAGAACGTGAAGAGGTTGCTAAGGTAACCGGTACAAACCGTGATGAATCTGTAGCTAAGGCACCTGTAAAGAGAGCGACCAAGAAAGTTCAACCCAATGATCCATGTCCATGTGGAAGTGGTAAGAAATATAAGCATTGCTGTGGCGGAGTTGGTAGAATCTAATTCACACCACTTCACAGGTTTATGATAGTGGAAACAAGAAAAAGTACGCGGAGCGAACTTTTTCTTGTTAGGAGGAAAGCGGATGTTATATCCGCTTTTCTAGGGTGGTGAAGTCACTCTGAAAATCTAAAAAGAAATGAGGTGGTTAGATGGTTGAATTGGATCAATTTAAATATACACTGAGTCAATATGATAAGCCTCTAATCGAAGTGGGGGATTCACTTTGACCTCGCTAATAAGAGGCTGAGGATTGAAGAAATTGAAGGAATTATGGAGGAACCAAATTTTTGGGACTCCCAAGAAAAGTCACAAGCTTACATGAAAGAGTTAAAGAATCTGAAAGATATTGTTTCGGAATACAATGGTTTAAAACAACAATATGATGATATTTTAACTTTACTTGAGATGGGATATGAAGAAGAGGACCCTGATCTGATTCCTGAAATTGAGCAGGAATTGGAGCAGTTTATTGATGCTCTTGAGGAGTTAAGATTAAATACCCTATTATCCGATGAATATGACAAAGATAATGCGATACTTACGCTGCATGCAGGTGCGGGCGGAACAGAGAGCTGTGACTGGGCAAGTATGTTATATCGTATGTATCAGAGATGGGCGGATAAGAAAGGATATACTACAGAACTTTTGGACTTTCTTGACGGTGAAGAGGCTGGTTATAAATCTGTTACACTTCAGATTAATGGATTGAATGCATATGGTCACTTAAAATCGGAACGAGGGGTTCATCGTCTTGTTCGAATCTCTCCGTTTAATGCAGCCGGCAAGAGACAGACCTCTTTTGTTTCCTGTGATGTTATGCCTGACATCGAAGAGGATATTGATATTGAAATCAATGATGACGATTTGCGTATTGATACGTACCGTTCTTCTGGTGCAGGTGGCCAGCACGTTAACAAAACATCATCTGCGATTCGTATTACCCACATTCCAACCGGAACTGTAGTGCAATGTCAAAATGAGCGTTCCCAGTTTCAAAATAAGGATAAGGCGATGCAGATGTTAAAGGCAAAACTTTATCTAAAGAAAAAGGAAGAAAACGCGGCAAAAGAATCAGGAATTCGTGGTGAGATTAGGGATATTAATTTTGGTAACCAAATAAGATCCTACGTACTTCAGCCATATACCATGGTGAAAGATCATAGAACGAATACGGATGTATCTAATGCACTTGGTGTACTGGACGGAAACATAGATCCGTTTATCAATGCATACCTTAAGTGGATTCATTCTTCAAGCGATGAGGAATCCTAGTTAAATGTGTGGAAGTAATATTCGGGCACTTTTAAATGTGAGGGAGTAACATTCGTACACTTTAAGAAAATTTAAATCTATTTATGGAAATGAATTTTGAAATTCGACTTTTTCGATTTTGAATTTTATAATAGCTTTTCTTAATAAAATGATGAAATTTGATTTACAGAGAAATGTTTGTACCTACGTAAACTTTTTGTACAAACATACGATAATTTAAATGCGCGATAGCGCAGGAATGGAGGGTTAGTATGGAAGCAACAAAACAAGTAGTGTTTAAACTAGGAGGGGAAGAGTACGGATTCGATATTTTAATTGTAAATGCAATTGAAACATATCATGGGGTCGTGCCAGTACCTAATGCTCCAGACTATATCCTCGGCATTTTGAATCTGAGAGGAGAAGTTATCCCAGTATACAGCCTCCGTGTGAAATTTGGATTGCCTGAAGTGGAGTCTACAACCTCTCAATTGATTGTTACCAAAACAAATGGTATGACCGTTGGGTTCAAAGTAGACGCCGTGGATGGTATTGTCGAATTTAGCGCGAAAGATTTGAATGAAGTTCCTATCATTATCAAGAGTAAGAAAACAAAGTATGCAAAACTAGTAGCGAATAAAAATGGTAAGATGATTGTTCTTTTGGATCATGATGGTATTCTTGATGATGAAGAGCATGAGTCAATAACACGCTTATTAGAGAAGCAATAGGAATCTCTATTCGTGTAGTATTGTATACGATAAAGTAAAATTTAGCTATAATAAAAATCGGTTTTTGCAGGTGGTTAATCACTTGAGAAATCGATTTTTTTAATTAAATTGTTATAGGAAAGCTTCGAACAAACATTCGAAAAATATTGCATCTAAAATATGGTTATGATATAATGACTAATAATTAGTATGGACAGAGTTAGACAGGAGAGGCAAACATGGATCATTTTAAATTAGTGTCGGAATTTGCACCGACTGGAGATCAGCCTGAGGCGCTAGAGGCCTTGGTGAAGGGGTTTGAAGAGGGTAACCAATTTGAAACCTTACTAGGTGTTACTGGTTCTGGTAAGACCTTTACGATGGCGAATGTCATACAAAGGTTGAATCGTCCTACGTTAATCATTGCACATAATAAAACGTTAGCAGCACAGTTGTATGGTGAGTTTAAAGAATTCTTTCCAGAGAATGCGGTAGAATACTTTGTTTCTTATTACGATTATTATCAACCGGAGGCTTATGTGCCATCAACGGATACTTATATAGAAAAAGACTCTGCTATTAATGATGAGATTGATAAACTGCGTCACTCGGCGACTGCAGCATTGACAGAACGACGTGATGTTATTATAGTGGCATCCGTGTCTTGTATCTATGGACTTGGTAGCCCGGTTGACTATCAGAACATGACACTTTCCCTTCGTCCTGGTATGATAAGGGACCGCGATGATGTGCTTCGCCGTCTTGTTGAGATTCAATATACAAGAAATGATATGGACTTTAAACGTGGTACTTTCCGCGTTCGAGGTGATGTTGTTGAGATATTTCCGATTACTGGAACAGATTTGGCATACCGAGTTGAATTCTTTGGTGATGAGGTAGAACGTATTACAGAGATTGATGTTTTAACCGGAGAGATTAAGTGTACGTTAGAGCATATGGTTATCTTTCCAGCATCTCATTATGTTGTATCCAAAGACAACCTTGAGAGGGCGATTGTTAATATTGAAGAAGAGTTAGAGGATCGAATTCGGTACTTTAAGAGTGAGGACAAGCTATTAGAGGCACAGAGAATTTCAGAGCGTACCCATTTTGACATTGAGATGCTCCGAGAAACTGGTTTTTGTTCTGGAGTAGAAAACTATTCGATGCATCTTGCTGGTTTAACACCAGAGAGTACACCACATACTCTAATTGACTATTTTCCAGATGATTTTCTGATTATGGTAGATGAGTCCCATATTACAATTCCACAGGTACGAGGAATGTATGCAGGTGACCAGTCAAGAAAGACTACCTTAGTTGATTTTGGTTTCCGTCTTCCATCTGCAAAGAGTAACCGACCATTAAACTTTACGGAATTTGAAAGTAAAATTAATCAGATGCTATTTGTTTCTGCTACACCGAATGTATATGAGAAAGATCATGAGCTACTTCGTGCAGAGCAGATTATACGTCCAACAGGTCTCCTTGATCCTGTTGTTGAGGTTAGACCGGTACATGGGCAGATTGATGATTTAGTTTCTGAAGTGAATAAGGAAACTGCGAAGAAGAATAAGGTCATGATTACTACGCTGACTAAGAGAATGGCAGAAGATTTAACGGATTATATGAGAGAGTTAGGTATTCGTATTAAGTATCTACACTCTGATATTGATACCTTAGAACGTTCTGAAATTATCCGCGATATGCGTATGGATGTATTTGATGTATTGGTTGGAATTAACTTATTGCGTGAGGGTCTTGATATCCCAGAGATCAGCTTAGTTGCGATTCTTGATGCGGATAAAGAAGGATTCTTACGTTCTGAAACATCGTTGATCCAGACGATTGGACGTGCTGCCCGTAATGCAGAGGGTCGGGTTATTATGTATGCAGACAGAATCACCGATTCAATGGATAAGGCACTGAGGGAGACAGAACGTCGTCGTAAGATTCAGGACGAATACAATGAGAAACATGGTATTACGCCACAGACAATTAAGAAAAAAGTACGTGAACTTATCAGCATTTCCAAGAAAGTAAGTAAGGAAATGTATGATATGAATATAAAAGACTACGAATCTATGAGCCGCAAGGAATTAGAGGCTGTGGCGAAGAAATTAACAAAAGAAATGCATACGGCAGCAGCGGAATTGAATTTCGAGCTTGCTGCAGAGCTTCGTGATAAATTGCTAGAATTAAAAAAGCAAATTAATGAGTTAGAATAGAGGTTAAATGATGGCTGATAATAAACACTTTATCAAAATCCGCGGTGCCAAAGAACATAATCTTAAGGGAATCAGTGTGGATATTCCAAGAGATGAATTCGTTGTTCTTACGGGACTTAGCGGTTCAGGTAAATCCTCTCTCGCATTTGATACCATCTATGCAGAGGGGCAAAGACGATACATGGAATCATTATCGTCATATGCAAGACAGTTCCTTGGTCAGATGGAGAAACCGAATGTGGAAAGTATTGAAGGGTTATCTCCTGCAATTTCCATTGATCAAAAATCTACGAATCGTAACCCAAGATCTACGGTTGGAACAGTAACGGAAATTTATGATTATTTTCGTTTGCTCTATGCAAGAATCGGTATTCCGCATTGTCCTATCTGCGGAAAGGAAATTAAGAAACAGACCGTTGACCAGATGGTAGATGAGATTATGAGATTACCAGAAGGTACGAAGTTACAGCTTCTTTCTCCCGTAGTACGTGGAAGAAAGGGTGAGCATACAAAGATATTTGAGCAGGCAAAAAAGAGCGGTTATGTACGTGTGATGGTAGATGGAAATCTATATGAACTAACCGAAGAGATAAAACTGGAAAAGAATAAAAAGCATAATATTGAAATAATGGTAGACCGTATCGTTGTAAAAGCTGGTATTGAAAAGCGACTGACAGATTCCGTAGAGAGTGTGCTCAAATTAAGTGATGGGCTTCTTATAGTTGACGTTATTGGAGGAGAACAGTTAACATTCTCTCAAAGCTTTTCTTGTCCAGACTGTGGTATTAGTATGGAAGAGATGGAGCCAAGAACCTTCTCCTTTAATAATCCATTTGGAGCGTGTCCGGAGTGCCATGGTATTGGTATTAAGATGGAGTTTGCAGAAGAATTACTAATCCCGGATACTTCACAAAGTATTGATGAAGGTGCGATTGCTGCTATGGGCTGGGCATCCGTAACGGATAAAGGAAGTTATACAAGAGCTACGATGGAAGCGTTGTCAAAAGAGTATGATTTTAGTCTAAGCACTCCTTATCGTGACTATCCGGATAAAGTTAAATATATTATTATGCATGGTACAGATGGAAAAACTGTCAAAGTTCATTATCAAGGGCAACGTGGTGTTGGTGTCTATGATGTGGCATTTGAAGGTTTAATTCGAAATATGGAGCGCAGATACCGCGAAACTGGTTCAGAGACACAGCGTGCGGAATATGAGACATTTATGAATACGACTCCATGTAAGGCATGTAAAGGAAAGAGACTGAAACGAGAGGCTCTTGCTGTTACTGTTGGTGATAGGAATATTGCAGAGGTAACTGAAATTTCTATTCGTGAACTTCATGAATTCATGAATCAACTTACTTTAACTTCAATGCAATTAAAGATTGGTGAGCTGGTATTAAAAGAAATTCGTGCTAGAATTGGCTTCTTAATGGATGTAGGTCTTGATTATTTAACACTTGCCAGAGCAACCGGAACATTATCCGGTGGAGAAGCACAGAGAATTCGTCTGGCAACTCAGATAGGTTCAGGATTAGTTGGTGTTGCCTATATTTTGGACGAGCCAAGTATTGGCTTGCATCAAAGAGATAATGATAAACTCTTAAAGACTCTAAAGCATCTGAAAGAGCTTGGGAATACGCTGATTGTAGTTGAGCATGATGAAGACACAATGTTTGCAGCAGATTGTATTGTAGATATTGGTCCTGGTGCAGGTGAGCATGGTGGTGAAGTTGTCGCTGTTGGTACAGCACAGGAAATCATGGACAACCCAAACTCTATTACTGGTGCTTACTTAAGTGGAAGAATTAAGATTCCAGTACCAAAGGTAAGAAAAGAGCCAACAGGGTTCTTAACTATTAAGGGAGCAAAAGAGAATAATCTTCGTAATGTCAATGTAGATATTCCTCTTGGTGTGATGACCTGTGTAACAGGGGTATCGGGATCTGGTAAGAGTTCCTTGGTAACACAGATTTTATATAAACGTTTAGCAAGAGATTTAAATCGAGCTCGTTGTATTCCTGGAAAACATGACGATATGATTGGTATTGATAAGCTTGATAAAGTCATAAACATTGACCAGTCACCAATCGGACGTACTCCTAGATCTAACCCTGCTACTTATACTGGTGTTTTTGATCAAATCCGTGATTTATTTGCAGCAACACCAGACGCAAAGATGAAGGGATACAGTAAGGGACGCTTTAGTTTTAATGTTAAAGGCGGACGTTGTGAAGCTTGTAGCGGTGATGGTATCATTAAGATAGAGATGAACTTCCTACCAGATATCTATGTTCCTTGTGAGGTGTGTGGTGGAAAACGTTATAATCGTGAGACATTAGAGGTTCGATATAAAGGTAAGAGTATTTATGATATTCTTGATATGACGATAGAAGAAGCAGTGAAGTTCTTTGAGAATGTACCTTCCATTAAGAGAAAGATTGAAACCCTTAATGATGTTGGACTTTCTTACTTAAAGCTTGGTCATCCATCGACTTCTCTTTCTGGTGGTGAAGCACAGCGTATTAAGTTAGCCACAGAGTTAAGTAAGCGTAGTACTGGAAAGACAATCTATATCTTAGATGAGCCAACAACAGGTCTTCATTTTGCAGATGTTCACAAGTTGGTAGAGATCTTACAAAGACTCTCGGAAGGTGGTAATACGGTCGTAGTCATAGAGCATAACCTCGAAGTGATTAAGACTGCGGACTATATTATTGATATTGGACCAGAAGGTGGAGACAAAGGTGGTACTGTAATTGCGAAGGGTACTCCGGAAGAGATTGCGAAAGTGAAAGAATCTTACACGGGTTATTATCTTAAAAAATATCTGGAAGAGGTAAGGGAATAAGTTAAGAAATAGATATTGTGCAAAAGAGGGGAATACAGTTATGGAGTATCATTTTTATGCAATGATGTCAAGAATGAAGTATATTGAACGATGGGCATTGATGAGAAATGCAATTTCTGAAAATATCAGTGAACATTCACTTGAAGTTAGTATGCTGGCTCATGCACTTGCTGTGATTGGGAAGAAAAGATTTCATAAAGAGTTAAATGCAGAAAAAGCTGCGTTAATAGGTTTGTATCACGATGCAACCGAGATAATTACAGGAGATATGCCTACACCAATTAAGTACTATAATCGCGATATCTTGGGAGCATTTCAAAAGATTGAGGAAAATGCTGCGAATCAACTTCTTGGAATGTTACCAGAAGATATCAGAGAAGAGTATCATAGCATCTTCTTTCCAGAAGAAGCGGAAAGCTATCTGTGGAAACTCGTAAAAGGAGCAGATAAATTATCTGCGCTGATTAAGTGCATGGAGGAAGAAAAGACTGGTAATACGGAATTCGTGAAAGCTAAGGCTAGTATCGAAGAGGCTTTGGAGAAGATGGAATTACCGGAGGTTGAATTATTTATGAAAGAATATCTTCCTTCCTATGCAAAGAGTTTGGATGAGTTGAGGTAAAGAGACAAGAAGGAATAAATAAAAGGACAATACCAGATTATAATGCTAATAGCAGAAAATCTGAGATTGTCCTTTTTGTTTATAACAAGGAAATTACGTAGTAATTATAATTCAGCTACCTTATCCTCAATTTCACGTAACTGGTCATGGGTAGGGATATAGTTAATCTTAATAGGATCTAATACCATCTCATAACCTAAGGATGCTAACTTTGCATGTACTGCTGGTACACTTTGTCCTCCCCAACCATAAGAACCGAAGGCGAATGCTTTCTTGTTCTTTAATGTTAATCCTTCTAAGTAGCAAAGGAATGAAGCAACTGTTGGGAGCATGCAATGGTTAAGGGTTGGAGAACCAACGATAATATAATCAGCTTTTAATACCTCGGACATAATATCAGAGATATGAGTCTCTTTTAGGTCGAAAAGATGTGTAGTAAGTCCTTTACGAGAAAGTCCCTCTACAATAGAGAAAGCCATCTTCTCTGTAGAATGCCACATGGAATCATAGATAACCAATGCTTTCTCCTCATTCTCACCGCTTGACCATTCTTTATATTTATCAATAATATCTTTTACATGACTTCTCCAGATAACACCATGACTGGTTGCAATCATATCTATATCTAAAGCTTCAATTAGCGGAAGGGTTTTCTTCATCGGTAACTGGTATGGTTGAATAATATTTGCGTAGTACTTCAAAGCTTCTTGCATTGCTTTATCTAAGTCTACTTCATCGTCAAAACGCTTATTTGTTGCATAATGCTGACCAAATGCATCATTGGAGAACAGAATCTTCTCTTCTGGACAATAAGTCACCATATTATCTGGCCAGTGAAGCATTGGTGTTCCTATAAAAGATAGAGTACGTTTACCAATAGAAAGAGTATCTCCGCTCTTCACAGGTAGATAGTTATAATCCTTGCCATAGTGTGCCATTAAACCTTTCAAACCATTTGGAGCTGAGGTAACAAGGGTTGCATTTTTAGCGACCTCCATAACACCTGGAAGTGCACCAGAGTGATCCATCTCCACGTGATTAGAAATTACATAATCAATCTTAGCAGGATCAATGATTTCACGGATACGATTTAATAATTCTTCTGTAAAGCCAACTTTAACTGCATCAATTAAAGTGATCTTCTCGTCAATAATTAAAAATGCATTATAGGTAGCTCCGCGATTGGTGGTGTAGCCATGGAACATGCGAACGTTCCAATCAATTGCTCCAACATCGTAGATACCTGGTTTCAGTTCAACTTTATTCATAAGTAGCCTCCTAACAAAATAAATAAATATATGATGACATTACGTCTTAATAAATATAGTAATGATGGCGCTGACAATATGTAATTTCAAAACAGCGCAAAACCTCATAGTCTGTTTAAATTGTAACATATTTGCCTTAAAAGTAAATAGTGAAACATAGCAAAATACTACGAATTCTTTCGATTAATGTGCCATTTTTAACAAAAATTACGGAATTCGTATTATATATTTTGGTACGCTTATCTAATTTACATAAATACATTAAAAATTAGAGGATAAAGAAGAGGAAAAAGTAGAGTAAACAGAGGGGTATTACATATAAGAATAGCGTTATGCACTCCCCCTATGGTAAGGGATTTTTATTAGTTTGGTTTTATATCTCTCCTTTGTTAAATGTTAAATTAAAAACAATTCCCAGATCCTTTGAATAGCTTTAAATTGCAACACTAAATTCTGGTTTTTCACTTAATAAATGATGTTTCTTTATTAAAATACAAGAAAATGCTCCGCAAATGTTATTGATGGAACAATCTGTAAATAGTTATCGTCTAATAGATAATCGCGATGGTACTAAGGATAAGGATAACCAAAATTAAATCAATTTAGAACACACGCTGCCGTTCGATAAAAAAAATAGGGTATTACTCGGAATCTAATAAAGAGAAAGTATTAGATAAAGGTAGGGGCTATGAATAGGTGTGCAGCGTAAGGAGATTTCTTTGTTTGGAGAGGAGTTGGAATGATGAATCAGAGTAGAGTTTTAAAAAGAATAGCACTTATACTTAGCATTATATTAATATTGCCAAATGTCGTGGCATGTTCAAGTAAGATGGATAGAGAAAATAGTACTACAGGGCAGAATGGAAGTAAGAGTAGTTCGGATATTAATTTTGGATCTCAGGTAGCATTACAGGATACCACATCGCTATCGAAAACGGAATCGGATGGCTTATATGTATCTTATAAGTTAGATGGGGACAATAGTAATAATATGGATTTTTCAACCGAGGAATACAATGCAGTAATAGAACAGGGTTACCAATCAACGAAGAATCATCCGTTATCAACCTTTTCAGCAGATGTGGATACGGCTTCTTACAGTAATATTCGTCGTATGCTAAAGGAAGGCAGAAGGGTGGATACCGGAGCTGTAAGAATAGAAGAAATGCTCAATTATTTTAACTATGATTATAAATTACCAGAAGGAGATTCCCCATTTGGAATAACAACGGAGCTATCTGATTGCCCTTGGAATCCAGATACCAAGCTATTCCTAGCTGGGATTCAGACAGAGAAGATTGATTTTTCCAAGAGCGCACCTTCGAATTTAGTATTTTTAATTGACGTGTCAGGTTCGATGATGGACGAGGATAAATTGCCTTTGGTTCAGCGAGCATTTTTATTATTGACTGAGAATCTTACAGAAAAAGATAGAATTTCAATTGTTACGTATGCAGGAAATGATACTGTTGTGTTAAGCGGAGCGAAGGGCAACCAAAAGGAGAAAATACAAAACGCTATCACCGAATTAGAAGCTGGCGGCAGCACTTTTGGTAGTAAAGGAATAGAGACAGCTTATCAATTAGCCATGGAAAATTATATCGAGGGTGGAAATAACCGCGTGATCTTAGCAACAGATGGTGACTTAAATGTTGGTGTCACCAGCGAAAGTGAGTTAACCAATCTGATTGAGGAGAAGAGAAAGAGTGGTGTCGCACTTTCCGTACTTGGTTTTGGAACTGGAAATATCAAAGACAACAAGATGGAGGCTCTTGCAGATCATGGAAATGGAAACTATGCTTATATCGATTCCTTAATGGAAGCAAGAAAGGTATTAGTAGAGGAAATGGGTGCTACCTTAGTTACGGTTGCAGGCGACGTAAAGTTTCAGGTAGAGTTTAATCCTGCAAAGGTGAAAGGGTATCGTTTGTTAGGGTATGATAATCGTTTACTTGCAACGGAGGATTTTAACGATGATACCAAAGATGCTGGCGAGGTAGGTGCAGGGCATTCGGTAACCGTGTTATATGAACTTGTGCTAGAAGATTCTAAGATGGAGATTCCTGAAACTGAATTAAAATATACGACGACAGAGCCGACAAATATGGTGGATGAATTACTAACCGTTAATATTCGCTATAAAAAGCCTGGTAAAGATAAATCAATTCTTATGTCAGAACCAGTGGGAATCAATCAATTAGCAGACACCCGGACAGATAACCTGGCATTTGCTACTGCTGTAGCAGAGTTTGGGTTGTTATTAAAAGATAGCGAGTATAAGGGAGACGCTACATTTTCTAAAGTTTTATCACGATTAGAAGAGACTAATTATAAACAGGATGAATACCGTGCAGAGTTTTATCAATTAGTTAAGTTGGCAAAAGATATCTATTAAAAGGCTATGTTGTCTGCATTAAGCTTCTAAAATGCTGTTACTATCATAATTCTGTCGAAGTGCTGTGTACTTTTGGTATGAAAATTATAGATTCTGTGGAAAAATATTTTTATACTAGAACATTTGCAAAAAATGTTGTAAAATGAGTGACATAGATTTTGAAGGTTTATGGAAACATAAGAAGGTAACAAATAATGGTTAAAGTATGAAGAGAATTTTTAAGGTGCTAAAAGACGCCACCTAAGAAATTCTAAAACTTCACACTGGAAGAATAAAAATGAAATCCATTGGAATTTCATTTTTATTTTTCCGGTTCATTGTTTGTGTCGCCCGTGTGAATTCGCACGTCTACTAAACAGGCATGTTTTCAGGTGTTTCTATAATTTGGTGAAATTTGATAGAGAAAGCATATTAGGAGGAAGCAATTGTGAATAAGGAAATGGTAATTGTACTTGATTTTGGTGGACAGTACAATCAGCTGATTGCAAGACGTGTCAGAGAATGTAATGTTTACTGTGAAGTTATGCCTTATAACATCAGTTTGGAAAAAATAAAAGAATTAAATCCAAAGGGTATTATTTTTACCGGCGGACCAGCAAGCGTTTATGCGGAAGGTGCTCCACATTGTGATAAGGGTATATTTGAGTTAGGGATTCCAGTGCTTGGTATCTGCTACGGCGCCCAGTTAATGACACATCTTCTTGGAGGATCAGTAACGAGCGCTGAGGTAAGAGAATATGGTAAAACTGAGATTAAGGTGAATACCACTTCTAAATTATTTAAAGACGTTGCTGAAAATACAATCTGTTGGATGAGCCATACAGACCATATCAAGACTCCTGCAGAAGGATTTGTAGTTACTTCAAGTTCCGATTCCTGTCCAGTGGCCGCAGTTGAAATGGTAGATAAGAAGCTCTATTCAGTGCAGTTCCACCCAGAAGTAGTTCACACACAAGAAGGTACTAAGATGCTTCGTAACTTCTTATATGAAGTATGTGAGTGTAACGGTGACTGGAAGATGGCATCCTTTACAGAGGAATCCATTCAGGCTTTACGTGATAAAATCGGTGATAAGAAAGTACTTTGTGCTTTATCCGGTGGTGTAGACTCCTCTGTAGCAGCAGTTATGATCTCTAAAGCAGTTGGAAAGCAGTTAACCTGTATCTTCGTAGACCACGGTTTACTTCGTAAGAACGAAGGTGACGAGGTTGAGCAGATCTTTACAACTCAGTTTGATGTAAACTTTGTACGTGTAAATGCACAGCAGAGATTCTATGATAGATTAGCTGGAGTTACAGATCCAGAAACAAAACGTAAGATTATCGGTGAGGAATTCATCCGTGTATTCGAAGAAGAAGCAAAGAAAATTGGAACTGTTGATTTCTTAGCACAGGGAACCATTTACCCAGATGTTATCGAATCCGGTCTTGGCAAATCCGCAGTGATTAAATCCCACCACAACGTAGGTGGTCTTCCAGAGCATGTTGATTTCAAGGAAATTGTAGAGCCACTTCGCCTTCTCTTTAAAGATGAAGTTCGTAAGGCTGGTTTAGAGCTTGGAATCCCAGAAAAATTAGTATTCCGTCAACCATTCCCAGGACCAGGACTTGGTATCCGTATCATCGGTGAAGTTACTCCTGAGAGAATTAAGCTTGTTCAGGAAGCAGACGCTATCTACCGTGAGGAAATTGCCAATGCAGGTCTTGACCGCAGTATCGGACAGTACTTCGCAGCATTAACAAACATGCAGTCTGTAGGATGTATGGGTGATGAGAGAACTTACGATTACGCAATTGCACTTCGTGCAGTAACAACAACTGACTTCATGACCGCTGAGTTTGCTGAACTTCCTTGGGAGTTACTTGGCAAGGTTTCAAGCCGTATTGTAAATGAAGTTAAGGGTGTTAATAGAGTACTTTATGATTGTACGGGGAAACCACCGGCAA
Source organism: Lachnoclostridium phytofermentans ISDg (assembly GCF_000018685.1). NCBI lineage: Bacteria > Bacillati > Bacillota > Clostridia > Lachnospirales > Lachnospiraceae > Lachnoclostridium > Lachnoclostridium phytofermentans. The sequence goes on from NC_010001.1 coordinate 331,282, forward strand.
CGATTGAGTTTGAGTGATTTTTTAAAGCCAGCAGCGCCTTGATTTATCAAGATCTAAGTCAAATCTGCTAAGGAAGTCAAAAGTAAAATTTAATTATTTAACTTTATAGACATCATAAATAAGGAACGAGAGTTTCTCCTTCCTTATTTATGATGCTTTTTTAATTGTGCAATTATTATGTAATATAGGCATCTTTAAGCTTTGCATAGTAAATATATAAAATTTACTCAAGCCTGCAATTTTTGTAACTTTATAGGATTTGTCTCAATTTCTACTTTTTCACATTGTCATATACTACGTTTGCTTAAGGGGGATTGTCTGTAAATGGTATCGTGAAAGTTATCAGAGATTATTATGATATGTGTGATCATGAGTATAATTTTGACGATCTGATGAGTGAGGCAGGTATAATAATATAAAGTAGCTCAGCGTGATAGAATCCATGAGGTGGTAAGATAGATAGAGATAGGGGGAAGGTAAATTCAGAAAGTAGGCGGTAAGCATATCATAAAGCAGGGGCAATAAGTTCCTTTTTTTTACGTTTACTTCCATTAAATCATATTTAAAATGACGGAATTTGGTTGCTAATATGACAATTTAGAGATACAATAATTGTAGTTGTGTAAAAACAGAAAGTTCTATATTTTAGAGGAAAATGTATGTCTGAAATAAATGAAAAATGGCTGAGTATAGATGAAATATCAGAGTATCTAGGCGTAACAAAAGATACTATAAGAACTAGATTAAGAAGACAGATATACCATCACATAAACAGGAAGACTTTGAAAAGTTAGAAAGTGGTAAAAGTGAACTGTATGACCAGATTTTTAGAAAGGTTAAGTTGGATAATAGAGAGGTTTAGAATTAAATTACTATTTATTAGAGGGTGTTGTTTCTTTGATACCAGGTGAATCAGTAATAAAATTGATAAAATATGGGCGGATATGTGGGCTGGGGGATTTCAAATCCCCTAACTGTCATTTGAGCAGATTAAATATCTGATGTTCATTCGTCCAATAGTCGATAAACAACACCAAAATACTAATGAGCTCTTTGATGCAAAAGTATTTTGAATAGAAACATAAAAATAATAAGGATAAGTTGGTAATTTGATATATGTGGCTAAATTATTTATCTACAAAAGTAGCCATATGATTATTATTTTCTATGAGGGATATGACATGACAAAGTGGAAAAAGAATAAAAAGGTTGAAAAAGAGGGAGTAATATATTTAGAAAATCTAGTAAATAATCATGGTTCTATTTTCAGAGAAGTACCAGGAGATAAAGATACTGGTATTGATGGGTTTATTGAATTTGTTGATTCAGAAGAAGCAACTGGGAGGTTATTGGCCGTCCAAGTAAAATCAGGCGATTCTTATTATAATAGTGAAAAGAAGAAGTTTATATTATATCCAGATCAGGAACATCTTGATTATTGGAAAAGTTATACTTTGCCAGTTATTGTTGTATTCTATTCACCAACAGAAGGTTGCAGTGCTTGGATTGGGATTGAAGAGCATATCAAGAATCTGAAATATCATAATAAACCTTTGCTAAGTAGGATTGAAGTTAATAATGAAGGTTATAACAAGGTAGGAATTGATCTTGATGATTTAAAAGAATTATATGGATATGAAGTATGATTCGACGAAACTTCTTAAGAGTTTAGATAGATGTTTTGATAAGGATAGCGATATTGTATATAGAAATTTTCAAATTCTTATTAACCATCCGGATTCACGAGACAACAAAGGAATTATTAAGGTTGCAAGAGAATTATTAGAGGGTAATGACAAAGAGATTGTGAAAGAAGCATTGTGGTACCTTGGATCTTGTGTTGGTAGTCAAAGGTGGTCATGGAATCCTAATAATATAGAAGAAAAAAATTTGATTGAGTTTTCGCGTAATATATGTTCAGATATTTCTAGTGGGGTAATATATAAGCTTCTATGTCATGTAGATGATGAATACTTTTCAGGACTAATGGGTCTTGGTGAACGACTCCTAGATATCATATCATGCTGCTATGATAATGCTTATAGTGTGCTAGATAATACAGTTTTAAACGTCTCAGAACCAATGAACAGAAGAACAAATGCGTTATTTTATTTGTATGGTGGTGACGAAGAATTGATGGAAGATGATATTAAAAATCGAGGTAATAATAGTAAATATAAAGATGTATTTGACTATCTGACTCATGGTTATTAAAAGTTAGCATAATAATTTCGCTTAATTGTAATCTGATGTTTTGATAGTATTAATTTTGGGTAATTATAATTGAATATACAACAAAAATTGTATATTGATGAAAGAGCAATATGAAAATTGTAAATAGTTAATAATTGGTATGGGACCTAGGTTATCTTCTGCAATTGAAGATTTGAAAAGATTATTAAATGTTTTTAAAAAGATGGGACGATAAATAAGTAGTAGCATATTGATTATATACTATTTCTTATCTCATTAAATACTAAAAGTAGGAAGTGAATATTATGGATGAAAAGTCAACAGGATCATTTTATACTCCTGTAAATTTGATAAAATACATGGTTTCGTATATTGAAACTAAAAGAAAGCCTACTAGCATATTGGAACCGTCGGCAGGAGATGGTAGATTCGTTGATTTTGTAAGAAAATTTGATATACCAATAACCTTAATTGAATATGACAAGAAAAAGGTAAATCAGCTAAGAAAAAAGTACAGAGGAGTATGTAGTATCCATAAAGCTGATTTCAATAGATTTGCACAAAGGAATAATAGAAAATATGATCTTATAATAGGGAACCCTCCATATATAAGTAAAAAAAATATGACAAAAGAATTAAAAGAGCAATCAGAAAAAGTTGTAGATTCTTTTGGGCTTGCTAAAGACCTTTTTCAGAATATTTGGGTACCATTTATATTATCTTCAATTAACATGTTGGAACTTAACGGCCGGATTTTTTTTATTCTTCCATTTGAGTTTTTACAAGTACAGTATGCCGAAAAATTGAGAATTTTTCTTGAAACAAAATTTAACATAATCGAAATTATAACATTTGAAGAGCAAATTTTTGAGGGGATTGAACAAGATATTTGTTTGCTTTATTTAGAAAATGATAAAATTGGTTCACCATACATTATGTATAGAACATTAAACAATCCGAGCGAACGAGAAGAAAAATTTCAAAGTGTTATTATGAGAAATAAACCTTTAAAAAAATGGTCGAATTGTATACTGAATGATAATGAGACTGAAAGTCTATTCAATATTGCTAATAAGTTCAAGAGGGTAAATGAATTTGGGGATATTTCGCCTGGAATAGTAACTGGAGCTAATGCTTTTTTTATTATAAGCAAAGACGAATACTGTAAATTGAATGTTGATAATAACATTGGACTACCAATTATTTCTAGAAGCAAGGATGTAAAAGATTGTTTGCTTTTTGGAAAAGAGGATTACGATAGGCTATATAGTGATAATGCTAAAGTTACAATGCTGAATTTGAATGGTGTGGTAGAAAAATCATTTTCAAGTGAACTGGTAGACTATTTAGAAAAAGGAAAAGAAAAAAAAATAAATGAAAGATATAAATGTTCTATAAGAAACAGATGGTATGATGTTCCAATCATTCGAAAAGGAACCGTAAGTTTCTTTAAACGATATAGTATAGTTCCTAGAATAATAGTAAATGATGCGGATGTCCATACAACGGATGTAGCTTACAATATAAGGTTGAAAGAGCAGTATGATTCAAACTCTTTTGCATTTTGTTTTTATAATTCGTTGACGTTGGCTTTATGCGAATATGAAGGACGTTTTTACGGTGGTGGGGTTGGAGAATTGGTCCCAAACGAATTTAAGGGACTTTCAATGCCATATGTTAAGGTAGAGGATGAAAAAATTTTGCATTTAGATAAGTTGTTTAGGGAAGGTGCTAATATAGAGGAAATTGTAGATTATGTAGATTCTGTTGTCTTCGCTACGTTTGAAGAAAATGATAAACAGTTGTTAAAAGCTATTAGAATGAGATACTTAAAAAGAAGATTAAAAATATATGAGAAGGAGATTGATATTAATGGATAATAATGTTGTTGGAAATGTAAATTTTAAATTTGCTGCCAGATTTAGTAAATTGATTGGTAGAAATTTAATATCAAATCCTATTGTGGCGGTTTCAGAACTAGTAAAAAATTCTTATGATGCTGATGCTGACAATATAACTGTTGAATTTAAAAATCTTGTAACGGGGGTATCTCAATTAATTGTAAAGGACGATGGAGATGGTATGTCTCTAGACGATATCCAAAATAAATGGATGATTGTTGGAACAGATAATAAAATACATAATCCAAATACTAAATCAGGAAGAAGAAAATTAGGCGAAAAGGGAATAGGAAGATTTTCGGTTGAACGATTATCAAGAAAACTTAAGATAACAACAACAGAGTTTGGAAAAGACTTTGCATTGGTTTTTGAAATAGATTGGGACAAAGATGAAGCAGAAGCGGATGAGTTTGGAATAGTGAATCATCCAGTTTATAAAATCCCTTTTGAAAGAAATATAAAAGGTACCGAAATTATTATGGAAGAATTACGTGATGAATGGACAGAAGACAGTCTGGTTGATTTAAGAAAAGAACTAAATTTAATAAGACCAATTAATATAAATTCTGTTTCATATGAAAAATATAAATTTCCTGGTGATAAGGTAAAAATTAATTTATATGCACCTGATTTTATAAAAAGTGTGAATAAAGTAGATGCTAATTTTATGTCTTATAGACAGGCACATTTATATGGAAAAATTAATAAGGATGGAAGTGCTATTATCCGTGTTAGTATAAAATCAAATATTAGTATGAGCGGACAAGTTAATGAACAAACATATACCTATAAAAATGAAGAATTAGATAATTCTTGTGGACCGGTAGTCTATGAAGCTTTCGTGTTTCTTAAAGATAAGAGATTATATAGAAGTCTAGATATCGACAGAAAATATATGGATGATTTTCTTAAATCATATAGCGGAGTTAAAATTTACAGAGATGGTTTTAGAATATTACCATTTGGTAATGTGGATAATGACTGGTTAGAGCTAAATGCTCAGAGAACAAAATCACCAGAACATCGTATGTCAACACAAAATATAATTGGAATTGTTTACATAACCAGAGACGAAAATCCAGGATTGCAAGATGTATTAAGTAGAGAAAATATGTATGAAACAAAAGAATTTGATGCACTAAAAACTTTTGTTAATTTGTCTTTTGAAAAATATACTTCGCTACAATTAAATGCAAGGAAGAAAAAAGAAAAGAAAATTAGAGAAGAGGGGAAAAAAACATTATCAAATGTTAGAAAATCAGTAAATGATTTTTCAAAACAGGTTGATGATTTAAAAGTTTCAGTTAAACAAGTTAATGTAAATGTTGATACTGTTGAGGCTGTAAATCAAGTCCAACAAAAATTAACTAGCATATTGCAGGCTGCTGAATCTTCGCTAGAAAATTTTAAAAAAGCATTTTCATATTATAAATTTCAAGATGACTTTAAAACTCGAGAGATGCAGATTTATAGAAATATTGCAACATTAGGTATAAGTGCGGCAATGTTTGGACATGAAGCATTGCATCAGACATTAGATGCAAAAGCAATATGCGGGGATATTAAAGCAGATTATTCTGAGATAATTAATTCAACAAATCAACTTAAAGAGTATTTTAATGATTTAGAAAAAGATATTGGTCTTGTAAATGAAAAAGCTGATTTTTTTCGAAGTTATCTAAAAAGAGAAAAGCAGGATAGGGTAAGGTATGTAAATATTAAGGAAATAGTTGAAACTATAATTAATCAGCATAAAAAAGCATTTGAGGCAATAGAGGTGCTTCCTCAATTAAATGTGAAAATATCGGATGATAATATATATACATGGGGATACGAAGGTGATTTTGAGACAATATTTACAAATTTGGTTACTAATTCATATAAAGCATTAAAGAAAGAAAAAAATGAAAAAATATTTTATATTAATCTAGAGTTTGAAAATAATGCATATATAATTACTTCGGTCAACAATGGTAAGGTTATAGAAAAAGAGAATAGAATCAAGATTTTTCAACCATTGTTTTCTTCATATTCTGATGGAACAGGATTGGGACTAACAATTGTACAGGATACGGTATTAAATTATTCAGGGACTATAGAATTATGTAAAGATTATCCGCTGACTAAATTTAAGATAGTAATACCAAGACAATTGGAAACAAAGGAGGATGTAGACGATGTCAATTAATATACTGATAATTGATGATGATAAAAAGGCAGTTGAAAGATTAATCAATAGTTTAAGAAGGGCAGATACGAATAATATAATTGGCGAATGTGTTGTAGACGATTCAGTAATTTATGAGGATAATATAGAAAAATATAATCCTATGAAATTTGGTGTACGATTCGATGTATTACTTGTTGACTATCAACTTAATAGTCAGTTTACAGGTGCATTAGTTGCTGCATGGATAATGCTTCAATTAAAAATTCCTAAATTAACATTAACTAGTGGGATTTATGCGGGTCCAAGGGAAGGGTTTGAAGGATTTATTTTAAAAGACGAATTGCTTGATAATCCCCAAATGATTATTAAAAAATTGGTTTCTGTAATTGATAATTTTAATTCTAAGAAATGGTTTGAAGAGCAGCATCAAGCATTGGTAAGTGAGTATCAAGTACAATTGGAAAATAAAACTTTACTACAAACAAATTTTGCAGATGATAAGAATTTATTGCTTCTTGAAAAAATACTGGACAAATTCGAAAAAGTGCTTGATGAAGAACAAGAAAAAGAAATAAAAGCAAGGATGAATATTTGTTCTCAAAAAGAATCTTATAATGAAATATATGAGAGCCAGAATAAAAAGATTGATGAATTAGATCAAACGTTGGAAGATCTATTTACGGAGTTGAGTCAATATGAATAGCAGTATTATGAAAAAGCTGAAATACAATAATAAACCGACATATAATAAACCAAGTGGATATAGAGAGTATCTCAGGGAAATTAGTGATTATTCATGTGAATATTGTACTATAACTGAAAGTGAATGTAGTGGAGCTACTTTCAATATTGATCATTTTAGACCCAAAGCGTATTTCCCCCAGTATTTTTCGACCTGTGAAAATTTAAGATATACATGTCCTCGCTGTAATTCCTACAAGAATGATAAGTGGATTGAGACGGAAAAAGGATGTATAAGAAATTGTGAACAGTGCAATAATAAAGCATGCCATGAGAATATCAGCAGATTTATAGATAATTTGTATGAAGATCCCCAAGAAGTGCTTGAGTTAGATGATTATGGTGTTTTAAAAGCAATAAGTGGTTCTAATCCAGCAGATTATACAATAAAATTTCTTAGGCTAAATAGAGCTCAATTAATTAAATTGAGAAAGATTAGGAGATTTATTGATTTGTGGAACGAAGAATTATTGGCTAAGAGAAAAGAAATATTATTAAGAAATGAAAATTTATCATTAAAAATTAAAAGATTTGATGAGTTAAAGCGTCATACATTTCATAGCCCAAAAGAAGAATGCATGTTAAAAATTATTTCTACAACACTAGAGCTCTTACAAATACAGATAGATCAGGAGTTGGTTTTAATTAATGATCAACTAGAGAAGATTGAGGTTCTTCAAAAAAATAGAAAAATATCAGATGATAGCTTCTTAAATATGATATAGAACGTAAAGTTATCTCTAATTGCAAAGAAGAAAGAACAATATTATTAATATGTGTTCTTCGATTTGCAGTTGTATACTATGGATCAGAATAATACGATAACTACATATATTCAATCAAGTAGGTGATACTATGCAGGAGGCAGAAGTGAATTTTCGAGCTCATTTTTGAATCCACGATTTTATAAAGCTTAATTTCACTTAAGAAGAATCTTGGTCATCAGTATGAGTATTTAACCATTCGAAGCTGACTTATATTCCTTCCTATGGTTTTCGCAATTTGATTGATTTGGATTATGGAAGTAAGATAAAGAAAGAATTTAAGAAATATATTTGATGGAGAGTGAAAATATTAATAGTGAATGGAATAAACAGATTGTAAATCATAGACAATATAATAAGATATGTTCTAAACATGGTAGCGTCCTTGTAAAATCACCCAATTCCAAATGTCGTAGATGTATAGAAGAAATGAAAAACAATTACAATGATTTAAACCATAATGGAATTGTAAAAATTATAGAAAAACTAAAAAATAAATATGATGTTATTATGGTTCCAACATATATACCAGAAGGTTCTGTTCGCTGGAATGGTAGGCGTAAAAATTTCGAAAATCCATTATCAGAAATATACAATTTATATTATTTTGTATATATTAAGTTTTGCGTAAATAAGGAAGGTGTTATTCGTGCTTTAGTGGCAGGAAAGACAGGTTCAAAAAAAGTGAATTATTCAGGCAGCGATATTAATTTTTTTGAATCTGTAAATCACGGGGAAGCACGGAAACTTCTAAAAGAGAAGAATATGAAGTGGTATAAGGATGAAATTTTAGTAATAAAAGCTGACGATGAAGATTCTGCATATAGGATTGAAAATGAAGTACAAGAGTGCTTTAATCTATTTGGAAGTTGACAGTTATTATTAAGAAAGAAAATTATGAATGTTTGACTAATCTTAGTTAATCAGTATTGAATAAACTGGTTGAATAGGGAATAGAATCAATACTTAGAAGCAGATTTAGTAAAAATGAAATTTTATATGGAAACTTTAAAAATTCACAATTTAATCACATCTGTTGGAGACACTATCTATAAATCAGTGCACTTGTTGTTTTTTTGGAAAGAGAGGATGCAAAATGAACAAAGCTAAATTAAGTAGTTTTGCTATTGCTGGAGCGATTGGACTCGCAAGCCTTAGCCCGATTACAACCGTAGCAGCTGAAACAAAAACACAATCAACGATGCAAACAGAAATTAAGACTGACTGTAAGGACTGTAAAGATAAAAAAGCTGAATTTAATAAGAAAATGAAAGCGGCAAGAGAAAGATGGAATTCCTTAAGTCAAACGCAAAAGGACGAAGTATATTCCTTACTGGAAAATAAAATGAAAGAAAACAACAAAGTTCTCGATAAATTGGTAGAGCTTAAAGTGCTTGAACAATCTGATGTTGACAACCTCAAAGCGAATCAAGCAACGAAGTTTCAGAAGATAAAGGAAAATGGGGAATTCCCTATGCTAAGAGGTAAAGGTATGGACAGGAATCATACACGTTAGATTTTAGTATCTGTAAATGTAGATGAGTCGACAATAAGTGTACTGATTTTATAAATGATTGAATTGATAATGAAAGTTGCTCTTGGCTATTAGATGTGTACCATGCACTGAAAAAAGCAGCTACTAACAGAGAAAAAATCAAAACTTTATGTAAGGAAGTAATTGAATACAAGATAGCATAGTGTATGTACGGGCAGGAATCAAACTTTGGGTTCCTGCTTTTTTCTTGGAATTAGAAATAAGTATAAGTAGCAATAATAAAAATAGAGATGTCAGTTAAATGAGGTAACTAAATATTAATGAAAAGAAATAGTTATGAATATTCACTGGTTACACACCTTTAGCTATCGTTGATTATTTATTGTTATTTATAGGAATAATAGAAAACAATAGCCTGAAATAATATTGATATTATTCCGATAAACTGCTATAGTATGAGAGAAAGAGGGTGAGATGAATGGAGTATATGTCAGTGAAGGAAGCAGCTCTAAAGTGGCATATCAGTGATCGAAGAATTCGGGTGCTATGTTCGGAGGAAAAGATTTCTGGAATTAGAAAAGAAGGTAAAAATTATAGAATACCTGTAGATGCTCTTAAACCAGTGGATGGTAGAACGTTAAGAGGGAAAGACATCCCACAGGAATACAAGGAAGTATTTGCACGGATTGATGCAAAGAAGGCAGAGTTACAAAAAAGAAGACCACTTACTCAAGGGGAATTAGAACGATTAAGAGAGGAATTTTTAATTGAGTTTACCTACAATTCTAATGCAATTGAGGGGAATACCCTAACCTTACAAGAGACAGCGTCAGTACTGGAAGGGATCACAATTGACAAAAAACCATTAAAAGATCACCTTGAAGTAGTAGGACACAAAGAAGCTTTTCTATATATCGTGGAGCTGGTTTCAAAACAAGTTCAAATATCAGAAAAGGTTATAAAAGAAATTCATTCATTAATCTTAGTGGATAGACCTCATGATCGAGGTGCATACCGCCAGATACCTGCTAGAATTAAGGGGTCTGTATATATACCACCACAACCATTTTTAGTACCTATTCAGATGGAAGAATTAATGAAAGATGATAGTTTGAGAGTCAATAAGATGCATTTGATCGAACGACTGGCAAGATTTCATATGGAGTTTGAACGAATCCATCCATTTATAGATGGAAATGGCCGTATAGGAAGATTATTAATGAACTTAGAATTGATGCAGCAGGGTTTTCCACCAACCAATGTGAAATTTGCTGATAGAAAGCGATATTATGAATGTTTTGCTGACTACCAGGAACATAATAATGCGAGTAAAATGATTATTATGCTTGCTGATTATATGGAAGAGGAGCTAGATAGATATTTAGAGATTTTAGGATAGAAATCTCTGTTAAGATATACTTATATTTATAAACTTGTAGACATGATACGAAAGTACTAACGCTATGAAAAGAATAGGAGATATTATGGCAGATCAAAATATAAACAAAAACGAGAAAGTCCTCACAGGACAACCCACGGAGAATCAAGAACCAGTTCACAAACGGCGTGAACGATACAAAGGAACTCACCCAAAAACCTTTAAAGAAAAATACAAAGAAAGACAACCAGAAAAATACGCAGATACCATTGAAAAAGTAATTCAGAAGGGAAGTACGCCTGCAGGTATGCACATCTCTATCTGTGTGAATGAAATCCTGGAGTTTCTGCAAATCAAGCCTGGTCAAAAAGGGTTAGATGCCACTCTTGGCTATGGTGGTCATACGAGGGAAATGTTAAAATGTCTAGAATCACAAGGGCATATGTACGCGCTTGATGTTGACCCAATTGAAATTGTGAAAACAAGAGAACGCCTTCAAAACCTAGGATTTGGTCCTGAGATTTTAACTATTAAACAGCTTAATTTTGCTAACATAGATGAAGTTGTAGAAGAAGCAGGATTATTTGACTTTGTATTAGCAGATTTAGGTGTTTCTTCAATGCAGATTGATGATCCAGACAGAGGATTTTCTTTTAAGACAGATGGACCACTGGATTTGCGATTGAATCCTGAGAAGGGAATCTCTGCAGCAGAACGTTTAAAGACAATTTCGCAAACGGAGCTACAGGGAATGTTGCTTGAGAATTCCGATGAACCTTATTCAGAAGAAATCTCAAAAGCGATTGTAAATGAAATCAAAAGAGGAAATGAGATTGATACGACGACGAAACTTCGTGACCTAATTAGTAAGGTACTTGTAACTATACCGGAAAATGAACAAAAAGAAGCCATTAAGAAGACTTGTCAAAGAACTTTCCAAGCATTACGAATTGATGTGAATAACGAATATGAAGTATTATATAGTTTTCTAGAGAAACTCCCTAATGTACTTGCAAAGGGAGGACGCGTCGCAATTTTAACCTTCCACTCAGGAGAGGATAGACTCGTGAAGAAGTCCTTTAAGAATTTACAACGAGCAGGTATCTATAGTGAAGTCTCAGATGATGTAATTCGTCCATCAGCAGAAGAATGTAATAGAAATCCACGTGCTCGTTCCACAAAGATGAGATGGGCTATCAAAGCATAATTCTACCATTGGTTTACTTTGTATACTCAACCTATGGTCGGTTGAAATGAGTATTTGATTTACGATATACTGATAGTGTAAGTAAGCGAATAGAAAGGAATCTTTAAGATGGATAATGAAAAGATGGCTCTGTTTATTGCCGATCAGCGAAAAATTAAAAAGCTGACACAAAAAGAGTTAGCAGCGAAACTAGGTGTCACCGATAAAGCTGTTTCAAAATGGGAACGGGGGTTAAGTTGCCCTGATATATCGTTATTATCTACACTATCAGACATTTTAGGAGTAACTACGGGTGAATTGTTAAATGGCGAAAGAGCAGTTATGTTAGAGAACACCAATGTGGACTCAATTGTTGAGTCCACGATTCAATATGCTGATACAGTAACAAAGCGTAAGTCGAAAGATATTCGAAATGCATTTGCAGTTACTATAACTTCTCTTTTCCTTCTTGGTATTATGGTATGCCTTATCTGTAATTTTGCCATCTCAGGCAAACTAACTTGGGCATGGTTTCCTATCAGTTCAATAATCTATATGTGGTTACTAGTGATACCAATGGTTATATGTAAGAAGAGGGGAGTCTGTATTTCACTTGTTTGTACAAGCCTTTTCACTATCCCATATCTTTATGTGTTAGAGAGGGTTATTGGAATAGATAGACTTATTATGCCTATTGCTATGCCTGTATCAATCGTTTCTCTCTTATATTTGTGGATAGTATATGTATTATTAGTGAAATTCACGTGGGGCCGATATCTTTCTGCTTCGATAGCATTGATTTTTGGTATTCCTTTATCGTTTGGTATCAATTTCATTTTATCAAAGCAGATAGGGGAACCTATTATGGATATCTGGGATATCCTTGTTTATTCCCTATTGATCCTTCTAGCGGTTATTATTTATGTTACTGGATATATTAGAAACAATGCTAGAAAATAAAGCGGTTTTATTTATTGAGGAAATATAGTTACAGTATATCAATTGATTAAATATTCAGTGATATTTGATTATATCGAAATGTTTAAAGTACTTATAAATAAATTAAAGTATATAAATGAGAATTTAATTACTATAGAAATTGCTGGACTTTTACGATAAGATAACTATGTACATATTCAGAACTTATATCCATATAGACCAATAGTATTACTATCGTTATCATTGGAAAGAAACAAACAGTTGATATTGCGATTTTTATTACGTGTCGCAGTATAGTAGGAAACCTCGGAGATGCCATATTACAATGGTTCTCCGAGGTTTCTTATACCTTAATATCCATTACGCGAATACTCATTTCGATAGCTCCGCGATTTTATAACACTCACCTTAAGCCATTATACTAACTTGTTTAATAAACCTGTCGTATTCTGCTTCACCGCCGCCACTCATCCCCTTTATAAATCACTTAAAGTACTCCTCCAAAGCCCTACCAATAAACGCAGAAGCCCCTTCTCCATATAAGCTATCATTCGCCTTGATTAGTTGTTCACTATGAAGATATCCCTCAATGACCATATCCCAAAAGTTCTCGCCCATATCAAATCCCTTATTAACCTCATTACTCAATAAAACCATTTCTTTCACTAATTCCTGAACCTCATTTGAAGCAACATCCAGTGTTAAGTCTTTTGTAAGCTTTTCATTTATCTCTTTTGATCTAGTGAGATAATCGTCTTTATCCTTGCCTAAACTCTGCAGTTTTTCCATTGTTTCAGGAAAGTTCTTAAGATTAGCTTTCATAGCCTCCGTATATTTTTCAATGCTCCCATATTGTTGTATTGCTAATTTGGCAATCTCGCTTTCCTTATCTTTAAAATTCTCTAACATCGAGTCAAAAGCTTCTATACTGCCCCAGTGTTTCACTACTTCATCTGTGTGATCTGATTTAAACTGCTGTAATGCGTGAAAATAATCACTCATATCGAATTCCTTAAAACTCATACATTGTTCTCCTCTTTCTAGCTTTTCCAATAGATTTAGTAACCGGTCAAGACGATCTCTCTTGGCACGGATTAGTTCTTTTTGCTTCTTATAAGCAGTAAATTTATCATATTGTGGATTCTCCATGATTTGTTTGATATCCTTTAATGGAAAGTCCAGTTCTTTAAAAAATAGAATCTGTTGCAGAGTTTCAAGTGACACATCATCATATAATCGGTAACCAGCGTCCGTAACTTCGCTTGGTTTGAATAAATCAATTTCATCGTAATACTGCAAGGTTCTTACGCTGATTCCGGTTAACTCAGCTACTTGTTTTACTGTTTTCATAATTGATCACTCCTAACTCTGTAATAAAATAATGCAAAAAGTGTTTGCCGGCATTCTTTCTTTTCTGGATTATCTTTAAGTTTATAGTACTCTATCACGGAACGTGAGAGTCAATAGTCTTTTATAAAACTCATGTAAAAGGCACAGTTAAATTCTTGATTCAATATTAAGTTTGTGACTGACGAATTAGTCGTGTACAGAAATAATGAATCTTGTTTTTCACATAATGTACATAAGAACTGTCATTAAAAATTGTTATGTGTTATGATAGGGGGAACTATTGCTTCATTCATCACCCTATATTGACAGCCATTCGAGATTTCATTATTCTATTATATATGAAATAAAGAGGGATAGTAATAGGTATATAAGTGAAACAATGATAGAATAGAATATTGTACAAAACGAGAACTACATAGAATTTTCGTAAAAAGATATTTAAAGGAATGGTCAGCATGAAGAAGCAAAAACAGATTTCAGAATCATTACAACTAGGAATAATATTAGCACTTTCGGGTGGATTTATGGACGCATACTCTTATGTATGCCGCGGAAAGGTCTTTGCAAATGCGCAGACTGGCAATATATTATTATGTGGTGTCCATCTATCAGAAGGAAATTGGCAGCTAGCACTGAGGTATCTTTGCCCAATCATAGCATTTGCGCTAGGACTGATACTTGCCAATGTAGTACAGTTTCATCTAAAAGACAAAAAAGTTATTCATTGGAGACAGATTACAATTCTTTTTGAAGCTGCCGTATTGTTTCTTGTTGGTTTTATGCCTCAGAGTGCAAACCTATTGGCGAATAGTATTACTTCATTTGCTTGTGCAATCCAGTTAGAAAGTTTCCGAAAAATTAATGGAAATGGGATTGCTACAACTATGTGTATCGGAAATCTACGCTCTGCAACGCAATCCATTTGTGAATTTCTATATACGAAAGAGAAGATAACACTTTTCAGAGGATTATTGTATTTTACAATCATAGGATTCTTTGCAATAGGAGCTATTCTTGGAAATGTAAGTGTTAAGTTATTACAAGAAAAAGCTATCATCATCAGCACTTTGTTCTTGCTGGTTGGTTTTGCCATGATGTTTTTTAATGGGGAAGATGAAAAAGTAATAGATTGATATCATAGAGTGTGAAATTTCATAATTACAAAATAATCGCATTCATTTTATCACAAACTTAATATGCGCATGAAAAGCGCATGATTGGAGGTTGTTATGAAGGTTGAAATGCATATGCATACAAGTGAAATTAGCCCTTGTGCAGCGGTAAGGGCAATAGAGGGTGTTAGGGAATATAAAAAAGCATCCTACAACGGTATTGTGATAACAGATCATTTTAATGATTATGTGTTAAATGGTTTTATAGGAAGTGACAGGGAGAAAGTAGCAAGGTTTCTTACAGGTTATGAGATGGCAAAAGAACAAGGGGAAGAGTTAGGGATTACTGTATTCTTTGGAATTGAAACATGTCTTCTGGGTGCACAAAATGATTTTTTACTCTACGGACTACAACCGGAATTTCTTTATGAATACCCAAAACTTTATTCCTTGTCAATTAAAGAATTACATCAAGTGGTAGGGGAAGCAGGGGGAATTGTGGTACAGGCTCATCCATATCGGGGATATTGTACAATAGAAGACCCGAAGTATCTGGATGGAGTTGAAGTATATAACGGTAATCCGCGCCATAATAGCAGAAACCACCTTGCCAAAGATTTTGCGAAGCATTATCCTCATCTAATTGAGACTTCTGGTAGTGATTATCATCAACTTAGTGATTTAGCATCTGGTGGTATGATATTTCCTCGAGAGCTTCATACAGAAACTGAATTAAAAGAGGCTTTGCTTGCTAGAGATTATGAATTAATTCAGTAGTATATTAAAGGAGCTGACTTTGCGTAAATTCTGGTGTAAGATGTTGCGAAACAGATACTTGCAAAACATTTACTTGCAAAACATATAAAAGTTTTTAGGAACTGGCTGAATGATAATTTTTAAAAGCATATTATACCAAAAAGAAAGCTTACCAAAAAAGATATGATGATTACAGTCACATCTTTTTTGATGAGCTTTCTTTGCGTATCAGCTTTCAGATACTAACTTTATTAGACACACACATATATCAGCTAAATTCATTTAATAGTCACTTGACACTGATCAGTTACACACTACAAAGAAATATCCTATCAAGAGTACCATGTTGTATGCCCATTTGGATTCTTACTGCATAATCCTTTGCTGCCTTAGCAAAATAAATTAGTGCAATATCATCCTCAAGTGGTGAAACTATGGTTTGAATTAACAGCTTTATTTTCTGTTCCATAGTACGAACATCATCCCCATTAAAATAAGCTTTTATCAAATCACAGTCGCTATATTTTAGCATTAGAGTTTTTAATGGCTTTTTGACGATACAGCGGCCTACTGCATTAAGTAAGACAGGGTAAGATAGATTATCAAAATAAAGGGATTGATAATCCGGTAAAATATTTACTAATAGATTTCTAATTGCAAATCGATCAAAACAATGTAAGAAGTGTTGTTCTATACGGATACCTCTTAGGTATGAGAAAATTAAGTCAATTCCACAAAGGTTAGGTAAATCTATAATCAGTGGATAATCTAAGGTAAGTAAATGGTTCTGGGGTTGAAATCTGGCGTCATAACGAGTGAAGAAAGCAGGCATACCCTTTAAAATAGTATCAATGTAATTCACACAACCATAATCTTCAAAATTTTCTATGATACTATCATAGAGATTCTTTGCTTCTTTCGTCTTTTCTATCACGAGATTTAATCCCCGTTCATATAACAAGGCAAGATTTGGTTGTTTTTCATCTACGAGCGAATAATCATTTTCAGCTTCAGCTTCGTTCAAGCAATAAATAACAGCCTCCATAAGCATTCTGGCTGTCTCATACGTCACAGAGCTACTTTCTTTTGAGGTATATTTCTCGGTTAGTTTCGCCACAACTGGTAGTAAATCTTCTATTTGATATTCCATGTTAACTCCGTTTCTTTGCATAATTTTACGCATATCAAATTTAACTTAGGATTGAGAGGTGCAAGCTTACCTCCAGCACAACTCCCTTAATACTTCGAGATAGAGGTCCTTATCCCATCTTGCTTCTTCTGAAAATTGATCGTATTCATGAGAGCCGCCAGTCCTTTTATAACCTTCATATCCGGCACGAATGGCGCTACAAAATCTCTCAAGGCAGGTACCGGAGAGATAATCAATGTCTCCAAAGCAGACGGATTCAAACTGTTCTTTCATAAATGTAATTAGTTCGTCGTCGGTCAGTTTATCTTCAGATTCATTTTTAAATTCATAGAAAATATCCTGAAGCTCTTCTAAGAGTTCTACATAGTTGTCTTGACTGATGTACTGCGAATCACAGAATGCGTAGATCAGTTTGTCTAAGATGCCATTATTAAATTCCACTCGCTTGTGTTTTCTAAGGCTATCATTTCTGCATACCATTAATTCTTCCGCTTCCTCATTCGTTAAGGTTAGTCCAAATTGCTCCGTTTTATCATTGCAGGATATAAGCGTTGACAGTTCGTTTTGCTTATTTTGTAATAGAATTAATTCAAAAAAATTACTATCCATAGAACACTCCTTTCGGTTGTAGTAGCTCATTATACGGCGACTGTAAAATCATTACAAGTCTTGTAAAAATAATGATTTTGTGGTATGATATAGGTAGAAAGAGAGGTAGAATAAAAGTTGCTATCTCTCTTTTTTTATAAAAAATTAAGGAGGCCCGGTATGATTTTAGAAGAGTTTGACAGCAATAAAAAAGCAATTATTAATCCAGAAGAGATAATAGAAAAGATACCTGATTTTCCTAGAGTGGGGGTATCCTGTTTTTCGCTTACGCTTTTTAATCGTATCATAAGCATATTAAATCCAAGTAAAATAGCACAAACAGGAACAGCTAGTACACAGGTTATAATCTATGAAATTACATATCATGACGTAAAGATTGCTTTTTACATGTCACCAGTTGGTGCTCCTGCTTGTGCCGCAGTATATGAGGATTTGATTGCTATGGGACTTGACAAGCTCGTTCTTTTTGGTACATGCGGTGTATTGGATAGAACGATTGCGGATTGTTCTATTATCATACCAACTTCGGCTGTACGTGATGAGGGAACTAGTTATCACTATATGCCGGCATCCGATGAAATTAAAGTTAATAATAAAGGAATAGATATATTTAAAGAAATACTATCCAAACATCATTATAGTTATACAGAGGGTAAGATATGGACCACGGATGGCATTTATCGAGAAACTAGAGAAAAGTTAGAAAAGAGAAAATCCATGGGGTGTATATGCGTGGATATGGAATGTTCCGCGATGGCAGCAGTAGCTGCTTTTAGAGAATGTGAACTATTTCATTTCTTTTATGCCGCGGATAATTTAGACTCTGACAATTGGGATGCCAGAAGCCTTGGAAATTTAGTTAAACTCGATGAGAAGGAAAAGATAGCTCTCTTAGCACTTGAAATGGCGTCGAAGTTTTAAGCAGACTAAGATATGTAAGGAACGTGGCAAAAAGAGAATACTAGTTAGTGAAACGGTATATATATAGGATGAGAATTATATTTCAACTGGAACTGCCTGGTCAGTGGTGCTAGGTAGAAGTGCGAAAAGAGGGATAAATATAAGGAGGTGTATTCCATCATAGAAAAGCCTTTGTGGACGAAAGAGTACGTAAATGAGCTATTTTTAAGTCGTAATACGAAGGATAAGAAACAGTTAAGAAACAGTTTACTTTATTTTTTTACAGTTACAATATTAGGAATTGGCGTTGGACTAATTACAAATAGTATTTTACTATCGGAAGAAAATTCGAAGTTTTGGCTCATTGCCATCCTTTTTACATGGTTGGATGGAATTCTATTAATTGTAATACACGAAGCAGGACATTTCGTTGGGGGAATTATAACCTCCTACCGTTTTCAATCGTTTCGTGTTTTTTCTTATTGCATAGTAAAAGAAGATAATAAATATAAGATTGAAAAACGGAAGATACCAGGTACAAGTGGACAATGCTTGATGAAGCCCCCAAAAAATTGGACCCTGGATTCGCCGTTTTTTTTGTATCATGCAGGTGGAGGAATAGCAACCTTTTTAGTATCAATGCTGTCTCTATTATTGTTTAAACTTACATCTTCACCACTGGCTCAAATTATATTTTTTATTCTCTTCGGTTATGGATTGATTTTAACCATTATTAACTTAGTACCATTACAACTACCAAGCTCAAATAATGATGGTGCAAATATATTAGCTATCAGAAGAGATAAAACGGCGAAGGAAACTTTTTTTAAGCAGCTAGAATGTAATGCATGGCTTTCTGATGGAAGAAAATTAGAGGATATCAGCGAGGATTATCTTAAACTTAGTGAGAATGCAGTATGGTCAGAACCACTAAATTATTATCTAGAATGGATATTATATAGCAAGTTTTTAAAGGAAAGAGAGTTTGATAAGGCAGAAGAGCTGCTAATGAAGATGGAGGAAGCCTATCATGATATGCTACCAAGTAAAAAGATTAGAATTGATAGTGAACGGCTATATCTATTAATAATTCGTCAGGTTGACACAGATTGCATAAATACCTTTTATAAAAATGTGGCAGATAAACTAAGGATACAGAAATTGTGCACACCAATACTTCGTACATTAATTGCTTATGAAAAATACTCAAATAATAATAATAACAATAATAATAAATGTGCGCTTGAACAATATCAAAGGATGTTTTATCGTGCAATGAAAAGTGCTGCTTGCAAGCAGGAAGCTGAAGTTGATTACATATTAACATATCAGGTGGAAGAAGCTTGTGATACGGAAAAAGGGAGTAGTGACTTAATATAATTTTAAAATAGTAGTGATTTAAACAATTTTAAAGCAGTAGTGATTTATACAATATTGTTGTAGTAATACATAGAAGGAGTAATTTTCATAATTCTATAGGATAAGGCAATGTACATACATATTTAAATCTGTGTAAATCAACTAAAAATTTACCACAAAATTATGCAAAACAATAGTCTTATGCAGAAAATAAATTAAATATTGACAAAAAATATAAAATACTTACAATTATAGTTAATATAAAATAAGGAGGATATTTATGGCATTTTGTACATCTTGCGGTAAACCAATTGAAAAGACAGCAAAATTTTGTATTCATTGTGGGGAAGTGAATAAAGCTTATGAAAACGGAAGTGCTGCTGTTATGAAACAAACACAAGATAAGCCTGTAGAAGAAAAGAAATCAAACGAGGGAAGCTACATACATCCACCAGTCAATAAGATTAAGACTATGGATGCAATCAAGGCAACCATGCCATTTATTATTGTGAAAGGTATAGTTCAGCTTATAGTAACACTGGTTATGATTGTGATGGCTATCATTGGTATTGTAATTATAACTCAGACTGGTGAGAGTGGAGTAATAGTGGTATTAATCTTAGGGGCTGCTTTTTTTGGAATTATCAAATTTGCAAAAAGATATGTGCTCTATATGATAAAGGTTGCATATATAGCAGCCTTAACATCCTACATAAAAACAGGGGAATCTCCTAAAGTACAGGGATATAGCGGTGTACTTGCTTATGGTACTAATCTAGTGAAAGATAATTTTGGTACAGCTAATGTTGGATTTGTCGCAGATGCTTTAATCTCGGGTGCGGTTCAGCAAATTTGCAAGTTCCTTTTTAAGATTGGTGATCTCTTATCCTTTATACCAGGATTGAAAAATGTAATTGATATTTTAACTTACATCATATCGGTAGCGTTGAACTTTATTGATGAGGCTATACTAAGTTATATCTTCTTCCATCAAGAAGAAAAAAATTCATGGAAAAAAGCATGTGATGCGATTGTATATTATGGTCAGAGCTGGAAGGGAATGTTTAAGGGCGCTGCAAAAGTTGCTTTTAGTATCTGGGGAGCAAGAATTGTGAGCTTTTTTATTTTCATGCTGATAGGAAAGTCATTTGCACCTACAGCGGTTGCTGTCATTATTTCCTTCCTACTGGTTTATGCCTTAGAAGCTATTTTTGTTGAACCATATATGGTTGTGGTTATGACGAAACAGTATTATGCATCCATAGAAAATCAACCTCTTAAGAGTGATTTATATGCGAAGTTTACCAAGTGCTCTAGGAAGTTTAAGAAGCTTATGGAGAAGTCGGAAAATGAAGAAGTTCCAGTGGCTGCTTAGGAGTAATGAAGCGATTTATTGAGAATAAATAAAAGCCAAGAAAAAGCACACAAACTTTTCCTTGCAATGGATATAAAAATAGAGCTGTTACGCTATGTAACAGCTCTATTTGCTTATTCTACAGTAACCATTCCTTTTACTAATTCAAGGGCTTTTATTTTTACCATCTCCTGTAGTACAAAATTCTTACCATAGGTTTCTACCTGATTATCAAAATCTTCTTTTGTTTGACCTTGAGATTCTAAGTAAGCAATATAATCGTCTGCTGTTACGGTTACACCTTCTTTTTCAAGGATTGCCTGATAGATTAAAGCAGCTTTTACTTGTTTTTCTGCTGGTTCTGCTAAGGACTTATCGTATTCTGCTTCAGACACGCCAGTATATTCTTCAAAACTATTATAAGCTGGTGCACCTAAATTTTCCATATAATATTGATTCATAGAGTTATAGTAGCTTTGATCACTAAATTTCAGAAGGCTCTTTGATAGTTTTACATACTTTTCTGGATAACTTGTTACAGTAGTATTATCTGCTAAATAGCTTACGATATAAGTATTTAAGGTACTAGCATAATTCGTATCTTTTAAGTATTTCTTGTACTCTTCAACATTCGATGCATACTCAGATAAATTCTCTTTTACAAAAGCATCTGTGAATTCAGGAACATCATAAATTCCATTAATTTTAACCTTAAACTCTGCATCTTTCCCTGCTAAATCTTTATTTGTATAGTCTTCTGGGAAAGTTACATTTACAGTCACCTCATCACCAATCTTATGACCGATTAACTGTTCCTCAAAATCATCAACAAGCTTTTTAGATCCAATTTTTAACTCATATCCATTGTCGTTTGTATTTCCACCATCAAATTCTTTACCATCAATAGTTCCAACATAGTCTATGTTAACAATGTTACCATCTGCAATAGCAGCATCAGTTTCTTTATTTAAAGTCTTTTTCGCTTCTACAGCTGTCGCAATATCTTTTGCAACAGATTCGTCGCTGTATTCTATTTCAGATAATGGCGCTTTGATTGTTTTGTAATCCACTAGGTTAAGTAAAGAGGATGCATCCACCCCATCGATAAATCCTTTGTCATTTAACTGTGCACTAAAATTACTACTAGCTGTAACTTGAGTTGCTTTACGATGAATACTATATCCAATATAGGATACAAGACCAACACACAACACAGCGACAACGCAGATTGATACAACCTTTGATATTATGGCATTTCGCTTCATTTGTTCAATTTCTTTTTTTCGAGCTATTTTTCTTGCCTTGCTCATACTCATTACGGATTCTTTTTCTTTTTCCATGTTATCCTCCCTTTATGCTTCCCTTCATACACGGACTCCCCTTCTGGCTTTTTAAGAATCGGGACAAGGTATGAAATACTTGTACTTGTCATTATACCAAAAATTTATGTATGATGTGTGAATTTTTTATAACAAATTTTATAAGAATGTCTTTAAATGTATAAAATATGAAAATACGTCATAAAGTTGGAGAAAATCAGATGTTAGTTTGGTATTTTTGAGTTTAGTTTGGTACTTTTAAAATACGGTTTATCAAAATAAATTGGATATAAAATCCAGAAAGCAACAAAAATTATAAATATAAGTGTAATTTATGATATAAACACCCAAGTTATGTAAAAATATATAAAAATTAAAAAAATATGGTAAAAAGTAAGTGAAATATTTGATGTTTTGTGTTATATTAAAATATATTAAAATTATACTAAATCTATTAGAGAAAGGATCGTATATGAAACGAAAGATGGTGGAGAAATTAAGTCACAAGAGCTTGGCGAAAAGGATTTCCTTTCTGGTTACTAAACTTTTAGCTGTCGTATTTATTTTATTTATTGTGGTATCCTCATTGATTTCTGGTCTATCAATTGAAAAATCTATAAGAGGTGAAGTTTCTGTATTATCAGAAAAAAATGCACTAAAGGTGCAAGGGATATTTGATGATGCAAGTAGCGTTGCAGACATTATTTTAACCTATGTGGAAAAACAATATGTTCATGATTCGACATTATCGGCCCAAGAGAAGTTACCGATCTATCAGGGACAGGTATATGATGATAAATTGACAAAGACTGATTATGAGACCGAGAAATTTATCATAGATATTGCAAAAAGTTCAATTATTAATTATCCAACAATTACTGGTGTTGGAATTATGTTTGAACCATATGAATTTAATTCTAAGATTAAAAACTATAGCATCTACATAAAGCGAGGATATCTGGAAGCAAAACCTGGGTCATATGGTGATTACGATAAATACTCCATACAACCTTATTTTACCGAGGCAAAATCTAGCTTAAAACCTGTTTTTACTGACCCTCAAGATTATAATGGAGTTACTTTTATATCTGCTGCCTATCCAATTGTTTTGGATGGAGTTTTTAAAGGGGTTATCGTTGTTGATATTGATATTGCTAATTTTAATGAGTTAGAGATTCATAATGATAATTATACTAGCATGTATAGTACTGTTTATACTCCGGATGGTTTAATAGTCTACGATAGTGAATCTCATGTAGAAGAAGGGGAAGATTTATCGAATTTCTTGGCAAGTGAAAAAGACTATAATACGATTTTACAAAAGTTTGAAGGTGAAGAAGCATTTACGATTCATACAAAACGAAAAGATGGCGGAAGCGAAACTCGATTCTTGTATCCAATCCAAGCAGGTAGTGAACGTTGGTGGGCACAGACAGCGATAAGTCAGTTGGATATGTATAAGAGTGTAATTGTTACTGTAGTTGTACTAACTGTATTTACTTTAGCAGGGCTTCTTGTCATTGTTTTCTTAGTGTCAAGAGCGATGAAAAAGAGGTTAGCACCGATTCAAGGGATTGTCAATTCTGCTGAAAAAATAGCAAAAGGCGAATTTGATATTGTAGCGGAGTATAAGGAGGATGATGAGATTGGAAAGCTAGCCAGATCATTTGCCAATACAGCAAATACGCTAAATCTCATTATTGATGATATCAATTATTTACTTAATGAAATGGCAAGCGGAAACTTTGTAATTGAATCCTCCTGTACAGAGAACTATGTTGGTGGATTTCAGCCAATTCTAAAATCAGTGGGGCATATTAATCGTCAATTAAGTAACACGTTACATGAAATTAACGAGGCAGCTGATCAGGTAGCAACGGCTTCTAGCGCAATGGCGGATGGTTCAAGTTCTTTGGCCGAAGGATGTACAGACCAAGCAAGTTCCGTAGAGGAGTTGGTTGCAACAATAACAAGTTTGGAAAATGATATTGATGAGAATACAAATAAAACAATAGAAGCTAGTAAGAAGATGCAACTAATTGGTGAAACAGCTCAGGAAAGCGGAGCTAAGATGAATGAATTGACACTCGCTATGGAGAAAATAAGCCAAAGCTCTGGACAGATTGCTGAAATTATTACTACGATTGAAGGCATTGCAGAGCAAACAAATCTATTATCCTTAAATGCAGCCATCGAAGCAGCAAGAGCTGGTGAAGCTGGTAGAGGATTTACTGTTGTGGCAGAGGAGATTCGAAAGTTAGCAAATCAAAGTGCTCTAGCAGTTCAATCAACAAGAGAATTAATAGTAACAGCGCTTAGCGAGATAGAAAGTGGAAATGAAATCACTAGCCAGACCAGTGAATCATTACAACAAGTAGAGGTTGGAGTTAAAGAAGCAATTGCATTAGCAGAAGGCTCCAAGGACGCTTCTATATCACAAGCACAAGCAATGAGAGAAATAACCTCTGTCGTAGAACAGATATCCGTTGTTGTGCAGAATAACTCTGCTACAGCAGAAGAAAGCTCCGCAACAAGCGAGGAACTCTCAGCGCAAGCACAAACATTGGCGGACTTAGTTGGTAGATTTAAGCTTCGAGAAGACTTATAAAGTATTTTTGGAGTAAAATGAGTTAAGTAATTATTAAAAATAAGATGTGATAGCAAGTTTTGTAAACACATCATAAAGGCAGGAATAAACGGATTACCGTTTTTCCTGCCTTTTTCTGATGATGGAAAGTTAGAGAAGCATTCCTTATAGTGGTGAGGATACTTTAGGTTCTTGTTGCTATTTAAATAGATATTATTCTATAATAATAGGTATACAAGGTTTGTAATTTAATATTAAATAGAATGTAATATAGAATTCGTTACAGTAGGAATTGGGGGATTATATGAAAAATGTATTTTACTACAATACAATGATAGGAAAATTACGCATCGAGGAAGAAGATAATTTTATCATTGGGGTATCAAGCTCTGATGGAGATAAGACAGATCAGATAAAGGAAAAACAGATAAGGGAAACAGAACAGATAAATGAGGCAGAACAGGTTAAGGAATCAGATCTGATAAAAAGAACCTATCTGCAATTAATGGAGTATTTTGAAGGAAAGAGAACCACTTTCGATGTGCCAATCCGATTAGACGGTACTAGTTTTCAAACAAAAGTTTGGGAAGAACTAAGGAAAATACCTTATGGAGAAACCAGAAGTTACGGAGAGATAGCAAAACAGGTAGGTGTGCCTAAAGGCGCACGTGCAGTAGGCGGAGCGAATCATAATAATCCAGTTCTAATTATTGTACCTTGCCATCGGGTGATAGGTTCTAGCGGTGCATTAGTTGGTTTTGGAGCAGGTATCCCTGTAAAAGAGTTGTTATTAAAGCTAGAAAATCAAGAAAGTGAAAATATATTAAGCTAAAAAGGGATTGGTATATTTGGAGATGCAAGTGCAAGGAATCTATTGCATTTATTTTATACAGCTCGAATCAATTCCTAGTAATAACAGAAAGGAAGACACCAATGACAGAAGAATTAGTAATCCGCATGGCAACAATTTTAGATGCTCCAAAGCTACTAGAAATTTATGCACCTTATGTAAGAGAAACAGCGATCACATTTGAATATACGGTTCCAACGGTTCAAGAATTTGAATCAAGAATCGCAAAAATCTTGACTCGTTATCCTTATTTGGTTGCAGAAAAAGAGGGAGAGATATTAGGATATGCCTATGTGTCATCTTTTAAGGAGCGGGCTGCTTATGATTGGGCGGTAGAAACAACAATTTATATAAATCAAAATCAAAGAGGCAGTGGTGTCGGTAAAAGGTTATATTTAAAGTTAGAGGAGATTGTGAAAAGGCAAAATATTATAAATATGAATGCTTGTATCGCATATCCAAATCCGGGTAGTATAGCTTTCCATGAGCATCTTGGATATAAAACAGTGGCACATTTTACAAAGTGCGGTTATAAGCTAGATCGTTGGTATGATATGATTTGGATGGAAAAAATCTTAGAAGAACATCCAGAAAAACCAAAGGAGTTCATTCCAATCAACAAACTATTTATTGAATAAGCAACCCATGGTTGTCAATTCTGCAACGGATAGGATATGGGATAGTTGATTAGGTTCGTTTATAATAGTCTTGAGGTGATACGATGGAATTTAAAGATATATTGCAAATGATTCGAAAAGAACGAAAATTATCACAAGAGGAAGTTGCAGAAAAAATAGGAGTATCACGACAAAAAAAATCCTAGAAATGCAGCAATGGCGGAAGGCTTGCCATAACTGTTTTCTAGGATTTTTATTCTTTTTCTTACCAGTAAGTATCCCAATCCTTAAATAATCGAATTAGGAGTTCAAACCAGAAATAATCTCCCCATGTGTTACATTCATCAACTCCACGGTCAGTAACAGTATTATAAGGTGATTTCTTAGCATATACGCCGTGTAAGAGTAGGCCGTTAGATTTTCCTATATCTGCTGTATAATTTCTACTTAAGGAGCCTGCTATTTTTTTAGCTATGTCCATATAGTATTCAGCCTTATCTTTCGGTAAATATTTAGCCATTTCAAGCATACCGCAAGCTGCGATACAAGCCGCGGAAGAGTCCTTAGGTTCATCGCTTCCCTGCGCGAAATCTAAATCCCAATAAGGAACTATATCATCAGGTAATCTATTTATAAAGAAATCTGCTACTTTATAAAATAAGTCAATACAACCGCTGTCATTAGTATAGCGATAGCTTAACGCTAATCCGTAAATACCCCATGCCTGACCTCTTGCCCAAGCGGAATCGTTACGATATCCCTGAGCGGTAACTCCTCTTAACGGTTTACCGTCGATAGGATCAAAATAAAATGTATGATAAGTAGAATAATCTTCCCTCACTAAATTTTCAAGTGACGATTTTGTATGAATTAAAGCTTTTTCGCGGTAAATAGGATTACCCGTCTCTTCGCTAGCCCAGTATAACAGCGGAAGATTTAATAAACAGTCTATAATCAATCTATAGTTATCTGGTGCTCCAAGCTCTCCCCAAGCTTGAAAGAAACCGCCTTTTTCATGGAAACGTTTCATAAGGTTATCAGCCGCCAAAAGAGCCGCTTTACGTCCTGTTTCACTGGCTGTTAGTTTCCATGCCGCCACGCAGGATGGGGTATAAAGAAATCCCATATCGTGATGGTTTACATCGATCTGTTTCTCTATACGCTGTAAAAAACTTTCCGTTTGGATAAGGGCAGCTTTCTTAAATGACTCATCTCCTGTAATTTCCCATGCAAGCCAGTATTCACCGGTACAAAAGCCTGTTGTCCATTCTACATTTTCGCTTACAGGATAAAAATTGTTAATACTAGTAGAATCTTGAAATTTTTCTGTGAACTCGGATAGATTACCACGTAAAATCTCAACTGCTTTTGAAATAGAGCTCTTTAGCTCATGATTTGTAATCTCGTCAATTAAATTCAAAATAATCCCTCCTAACCTTTAACACCACTGCTGGTAACACTTTGAACGAAGTATTTTTGGAACATCATAAATACTGCAAATACTGGTATGATAGACAATACCGCTGCCGCCATGATAAGGGAATATTCAGCGGAATATTGGCCTATAAACATACGGATTCCTAAAGGTATTGTTTTTAGTTCTGTTCTGGTAAAATAAATCATCGGTCCCATAAAGTCGTTCCAAATGGTAACGAAACTCATGATAGTAAGTGAAGCTAACGCTGGTTTGGATAGCGGTAGGACAATTCGCGCATAGATTGAGTATTCGTTAAGTCCATCAATACGCGCAGCCTCCAGAAGTTCATCCGGAATAGAGATATAAAACTGACGTACTAAAAATACACCCATAGCAATAAAGCTTTGCATTAAGACATATCCTAAATGAGAATTTGTGAGTCCAAGCGTACGCATTTCAATAAACTGTGGTAACATATATACCTGCCAAGGAATAGAGATGGTAGCCACATATAAAAGAAATAGAAAGTTTCTGCCAGGAAAATGGCACTTAGCAAAGCCGTAAGCAGCAAAACTTGATGTAAATACCTGAATAATACAAACTATGATAGTAAGCTTAAACGAGTTAGTTGTAAATTTAGCAAGCGGTATTTTCTTCCAAATTGTAATATAGTTTTTCCATACAGGATTTCTTGGTATCCATTGTATTGGAATAGTAAACACGTCTTTATTCAACTTAAGCGAAGCGGAAAACATCCATACCAAAGGTAGGAGTGTAATCGCCACAATAAAAATCAATAAAACATATATAAATAGTTGCGATTTCGCACTTTTTCTTTCAACCATAATTTTAGCCCCCCTTAGTTCGTTAACTTCTTTTCAGCATGAAACTGTATTAAGGTAATGATGCTGATAATAAACAGCAGAACCATAGCAGCGGCACTGGAAACACCATAAGTTTCGGAAATAAAAGATTTACTATAAATGTAGTTTACTACTAATGTTGTAGCTTGCCCTGGACCGCCTTCAGTCATTACATAGATAAGGTCAAAGGACTTAAAGCTAGTAACAGTAAGCATCAAAACTACAAAGAAAAGAGCGGGAGTGAGAAGTGGTGCCGCGATTCGCCAAAAGTACTGACGTCTGTTTGCGCCGTCTATCGTTGCTGCTTCGTAGAGGTCTACGGGAATATCTTGTAATGCAGCAAGTAAAACAATCATGTAGTACCCCATGTATTTCCATACGGAAACGATAATAACTGCTGGGATTGCCCACTTGACTGATGCAGTCCAACCTGGAGGATTTTGTATACCAATCCATCGTAAAAATTCATTAATAGGTCCGAAATCTTTTTGAAAAAGCATATTCCATACAACGCCAACAGCTACAATACTAGCTACATACGGAAAGAATACGGCGCTGCGAAAAAAACCTCTAAATCGTAATTTATTATTAAGCAGCACAGCCAAACCCAAAGCTATAAAAGTTGTTAAAACCACAGTAAAAAATGTGTAATACATAGTACGGCTAAGGGCGTTTACAAAATTCTTGTCTTTAAAAATTGTAACAAAGTTTTTTAAACCTACAAATTTCATAGGTCCAAAACCATTCCATGAAACTAAACTTAGAACCAAGGAAAACATTACAGGTATAAAAACAAAAATAAAGAAACCAATAAAGTTTGGCAAAATAAACGAATAACCAATAAGTGCATTGCGTGTACGTAAACTAAGTTTCTTTTTTCTATTATTCATATAGCTGCTCCTTTAAAAAATGCGGCGAAACAATATCGCCGCATTTACAATATTATTGTTCCTGTATTGTCTTAGAGTTTTCAGTGAAAGCTTTAATTCCTTCGTCTATAGTAACTTCACCGAGCATGATAAGGCTGTGTTCCTCACCAAGCATCTTATCAACTTCATTTACATTATCTACGATTGGACGATCTAATACGATATTCTTAACTTGTAAAGCTTCTTTTGCACCTTCAGGCATACCTTCTAAAGATGTAACAGTATCAAGAAGTTCTGGATTAATACGAGCTGGTAATTGACCAACGGAAGCTAGATAGGAAGCACCGCTATCACCTGTCATAAATTTGATAAGCTCCCAAGCTAATTCTTTATTTTTAGAAGCTGCGTTAATTGAAATTGGAGTTGCGGAACCTACAGTGTTTCCTGCCTCTAAGCCCTCTGGATGAGGTATTGTAGCAACTCCCCAATTCACACTGCATTCACCTTTGCTTACAACATCTCTCATTGTAGCCATGAACCATGTGCCCATAGGAAGCATAGCAACAGAACCATTTTGGAATACACCTGAATAATGGATGTTTGCTGTTTTAAGTGTTGCATAATCCATAATGGTCTTGTCATCGTTTTGCATTCTTAAAGCCATCTCATAATAAGGTTTCATAAATTCGTAATCAGGACCCATAGTTGTGTTCTTTCCATCCTGTATAGCCCAGTTTTCTACTAATGCTTGCCATGTATGAAGGTGTGCACCATAAACCTTGTTTGCACCTTCACCGAAAGTTACTTTTTTAGCAAGTTCTTCGAAATCTGCCCAAGTCATATCGTTTGATGGGTAAGCAACTCCGGCTGTATCAAAGATGTCTTTGTTATAGTACAATACATAATAGTCTGTACGGAAAGGAAGACCTGGCTGAGTACCGTTAATGCTAATACTTTTATCTAATCCGTTATAGGAACTTAAGTCTACATTGTCGCGTTTTATGTATTCATTTAAATCGACAAGTTGACCCTTTTGATTCATAGATGGCATTGTAGACGCATTTTTTACTAAAATTACGTCAGCAGCAGCTCCACCGTTTAAATCGATGTTTAATTTTGTATCATAGTCAGCGGAAGGAATATCAACAATTTCCACATTAACTCCAGGATGTTGACTCATAAATTCAGCTAACATATCCTTGATATAAGGCATTTGGGTATCCACGTCCCAAGCGGAAAATGTAATACTGCCGCTAAGCTCGTTCTTTTCTGGCTCTGTGGTAGGTTTGCTTTCGCTAGAATTGTTTGTTGGGGTTGGATCAGCAGAAGAAGGCTGATTATTTTTTGTGCTACTGCAGCCTGTGAAAATAACTGAAGCTGCGAGAAGAGAACTAAGTACTTTTACTAATTTTTTATTTTTCATAAAATATCTCCTTTCGTTTAGTGGAATTTTTCAAATCCACATGTTACAATATCATTATACCTATATATTTGGCATAAAAAAACTAACAAAACAATTGAAAAATAATACAATTTATATAAATTGAATTATTTTAATAAAATATTTTTATATATATTACTATTTTAATGTTATAAAAAAAATATATATAATTGAAAGGTTTTTTTTAGTAAAATATATTAATATGTTATAATAAATGATATTTTAAAATAAATGGTATTTTAAAATAAGAATGGGTGCCCAGTTTATGAAGCATAAATTAAAAATCATATTAATGTCAGCCTTATGTATTATTACAGTCGGTGTATGTAGCAGCGTCTATTTATATAATAATCTAATGAACATTATTAGTAACAAAGAGGAAGGTATCAGCGACTTATATCTTGAAACAGTTCGCAATCAACTGAATTATAATCTTGTAGAACTGGTGGGGTTAAGCCAATGCAGAAATGATTTAGATATCTCTAAGGCTATGAGGCTTGATAAGATGTCATCATCCAAAGAAAAAAATCTTGCATTACGAGCCAGTGAAAAGCTGACCTCCTACTTATCAAACTATCGTACATGGCGATATGTTGATAAACTTATAGCGTTTAATGAAAAAGGAATATCCGTACAAGCTGCTACGCTTGGTGTAAATAGGCTTGATGATCCTGATAGGATTTTGGAACTTAATATTTTTAACAGCCTTTTACAAAGTGGGGATAAACAGATTATTAGCCTATCACCCTCCATTATAAATGGTAAAGAGTGTATTGCACTAATATGTCAGATCTATGACATTAACAATTCAAAATCGAATGGTTGGCTTTATATGGAGATAAATACCGATATTATTGCCGATAATCTGTCCAAAGATTTAGGGGTGAATCTT
The DNA here is from genome assembly GCF_000018685.1 of Lachnoclostridium phytofermentans ISDg. Classification (NCBI taxonomy): domain Bacteria; kingdom Bacillati; phylum Bacillota; class Clostridia; order Lachnospirales; family Lachnospiraceae; genus Lachnoclostridium; species Lachnoclostridium phytofermentans. The sequence goes on from NC_010001.1 coordinate 363,494, forward strand.
TATGTGGCGAAAGCGGATGGTACATATCTTTTAGGGAACCAAATTACTTCCGGAGTAGGTAAAACAATGAAAACCCATGAGATCCCGTTGTCAGTAGCTGGTCTTAAATTAATAGGTTTTAAAGAATCTATATCGACAGCTCGGAGTGTAAGTTCTGTAATTATTACAATCGTTGTAGTAGTATTAGCCGCTTTAGTGGCAGCAATTCTTATGGCAATCGTAATTATATCCTTGCTACGTGAAAGTGAGGTTTTACGTAATCAAAGGAAAAACGCCGAAATTACCATGCTTCAAAGTCAGATAAATCCACATTTTCTTTATAATACCCTGGAGTCAATCCAGTGGATGGCTAAAATTCAGAAAAACACTGGAATCGTAAAAATAACACGCTGCCTAATATCACTACTTCGTAATATGGCGAAAAGTGTGGGAGAGAAAATCAGTTTAGGAGAAGAACTTGCCCTATTGAATGATTACGTGGAATTGCAGTCGATTCGATATATGGACGCTTTTGAGGTAGTTAATAATATACCGGAGTCCTTTCATTCTTACGCAATTATAAAATTTTCTATCCAGCCTCTTGTAGAAAACGCTATTTTTCATGGGGTTGTACCTTCTGGGAAAAATGGTACAATTACGATAAATGCCATCGAGGATGGAAACGATTTGTTAATTACGGTGACGGACGACGGTATTGGTATGGAGCCACCAGAACTTAGAAAATTATCCGATCGGATGGAAAGCACGTCATCCAAAGGATTGACCGGAATAGGATTATCCAATGTAAATAACCGTTACAAGCTGTCATATGGAGAACAATACGGTCTTACATTCGAAAGTGAGAGCGGACAGTATACGAAGGTTATTATGCGGTTTCCGAAAGAAGTTGTTTAAAAGGAACGGAGTGAATATATGTATAGAGTTTTGTTGGTAGACGACGAGCCTTTAATTTTATCTGGCGTTAAATTTTTAATTGATTGGGAAAAGAATGATTGCATCCTTGCGGGGACAGCTAAAAATGGCGCACAAGCTTTGGAACTTATTGATGAGCTTAAGCCAGATATTGTGATAACAGATATCAATATGCCTATCATGAATGGCATTGAACTTTTGCGTCATACTCAGGAAAATTATCCGGCAATTGTGTTTATCATGCTGACAAATCTTGAAGAATTTGATTTGGCAAGGGAAGCTATGCGTATGAAAGCAGCAGATTATTTGACAAAGTCAATGATGGAACCCCAAATGTTAGAGAACAGCTTAACTATGGCCAAAAAAGAAGCCAAAACACGAGGTGGCTTTCTCCATGCGGAAGCAGCAGGATATTATTTGTTGGAAAATAAGCGGAAGTTATTGACCGTCGCGTCGGAGCATTTTATTTCAAAAAATGAGATTAGCAAGCATGAGTCGGCTATATTGGCGGAACATGGAATACTGGAAGGTTGGGCATGTATACTGATATGGTTCACTGCAGCCGAGTCTACCGCTATTTCCAACGATTCGGAAGAAGATACTGAAATCACTTCTTGGATGAACGAGATAGTAGAAAATTTGGCACAAAACAGCTTTTCAAATTATTTAATTCAAACAAGATTTAAAAACAAACAAAGATTTCTTTTACTTCACTGGGGGAAAAGTATAGCTGAAAATGAGAAGCAAGCGGTAATTTTCGCTAAAAGATTAAGTTCCGCTTCGGAAAATATTGCTGGATTAAAAGCTAGTGTGTTATATACAGATGTGTTCAAAAAAGAGGACAAGCGAAAGGAATGCCTGAAGCAATTATATGATTTAGATACCTATTTTTATCTAAATAAAACAATGCTTGCAGGATATCATGAAATTGGAACGACCGTATGCAATCCTTTGGGTCTTATGGGTCTTCCGAAAAAGATGGAAGTCGAATTGAATAGCTTAAGCATATCAGGTTGTAATGACATATTTACAAAGGCTATTCATCGGATAAGTGAAATACCTCATGAAAAGGAAGAGGCAATTTGGATTTGTGAAGAAATTTGCGATGTTTTAAAACGTTGGTTTTCGGAGCGAGGTGATGACATCGCTATTAATAGTATTTTTCAAAGTTATAAGGAAATCGAAATGCTTACTGCGAGAAGTCAGGTTATTTGTTGGCTGGAAAAGTTAAAGAAAGAAGTTTTGGAATGGTTAAAGCCTTTGGCGGAACATCGTAGTGATTTGGTGGATAAAGCCAAAGAATATGTACGAAATAATGTTGATAAGCGGATTACGCTTCAAGATACAGCCTCCCATGTAGGCGTCTCATTAGGCTATCTTTCCTCATTATTTAAGAAACAAGATGGGCAAAATTTTATTGACTATGTGAATAAAAGTAAAGTAGATCGGGCCTGTGAGCTTATACGTGAAGGAGGCTTAAGGCTAAATGAAATAAGTTATATGTTAGGCTTTGAAAATGCCTATTATTTTAGTAAAGTTTTTCGACGCCACGTCGGTGTAACACCGTCGGAATATCAAAATGAATTGAAAAATAATTAAATAGTGAGTATATGAGTTATAGGGTGCTAATAATTTTAGCACCCTTATTATTAGTTGTATATTTAAAAAATATTTTGATTGATAAATGCAATTTATTAAGCTATGTGCATGATTTTCTTGTATTTTCGAATACTAATTTTGAATCGCTTTTATGAAGCATTCTATTCATCTAATTATATATTTAAATTGGTAGTTGGGTGAATGGCCATTATTAACAAAAAGGTAGTTTTCTGTTTTTTGTTGAAAGGAGGGATTCTTTGAAGTCGAATCGTTTAGAGAAGTTAGATCCTAAGGTAGAAGAGCTTATGAGTACACACCCTAACTTAAGAAAAGCCCCAGCGAATATCACGAATCATGTAGAACAGGAGCCTGGTATGATGACAAAACAGGGTTCTAGCTACGGTGCAAATAATAAATGTGCACCAGATAACAATATTTTTTATGAGGATAGAAGCAATCACCTATGTAGTAAAGGCGATTAACTAGCACTCAAAAGAATCTTTATAAGTAAGGGAAAAAAGACCTCTCAAATCCGAGCTTTGTATAAAACTAGGATTAGAAAGGTCTTTTTTTTAACTTGTTACTTGTGCGCCCTTTTCCTCGTATGCTACTAGTACAACATCACTGCCAAACATATTTTTTATTTCATTTTCAAAATCAGTAATTTTTTGTTTGCAATCCTCTGTGATATTAGCCATTTGATAAGCTTCAAAATCTTTCATGAGAATCCTCCTATGTTAAGATTTACCTTAGAATTATTCTCCAATTTTTAAAGATTTATTCTATAATTGCTGCTTAAGGATAACAATGCGTTTTGATATTACTAAAATTAACTGATATTATAAACCAACATTATAAACTAGCCTTTTGCCCCTTAGCTGCACGCTTTCTATTACGGACTTTCTTAGCAGAGAGTTCTTTTCCTTGATATTCAAAGAATTCTGTTTCAGGAAGGGCAACTGTAGCAAAGGCGACTTTGTCCTTTTTCTCCAGGGTGATACCTTTCACTCCCTTACTGGTCTTCTTTAACTCGGATACCTCAGTTAATGGGAAGCCAAGTGAAAGACTGTCTTCTGTTAACAGAATAACTTTGGAATCTGGATTTGAAATGGTATGGGCACTTAAGCAAAGAACAGATACCACATGATCGGCTTCCTCTAGCTTTGTTGCAGATATCATTGCACGATTAGTTTCAAATTCGATTCCGGATACTAATTTTATAAAACCGTTTTTTGTTGTGAACAGTAATTGTGATTCAAATAAATCTTCAAATGCAATATAAAGCAGAATTTCTTCTTTATCTACCTTACATAAATTATGAATTAGGGTACCTTTGTCTTTTATTTTACATTTTGGTATCTTTTCCGCCTTTACTTGATACATGTTACCTTGTGCTGTAAAAAGGCATAATCGGTCGGTATTCTTCATTTTAACGATATGAACAAAGTCTTTTAAATTGTCCTCGGAAACACGAGAAATACTAGTATTATCGACGGATTTTGTATAGCCGAATTTGTCAATTAAGATATAAATATCTTCTACTTTGACCTCTTCTACGTATTCTGCAATTTCCATATTAGCGAGAACAGTATGTCTTGGAACGTTAAATTGCTTTTTGTATTCTTTTAAGTTACTTTTAATGACTTTAAAGAGCTCTTTTTTGTTTCCTAAAATACTCTGATATTGTTCGATACTATCCAACAAACTTTGATTCTCTTCATGTAGTCTAAGTATTTCTAAACCGATTAATTTACTTAAAGGCATTGCAAGAATAGCATCCGCCTGTCGTTCTGTAAAATCGAGTTTTGCTGCTTTTTTTCTAGAAGCCTCTGTTTTAAAATTAATTTCTGTGGTATTTCCATGAATCAAACAATCCTTTGCTTGTTTAATGGAAGAGGAGCCACGTAGAATTTCGATAATTAAATCAATTACATCCGTTGCTCGGATTAAACCATCAACGATTTCTAATCGTTTATTTGCTTTATCTAATAAGTGTTCGTATTCTTTCGTATAGAGTTCTTCTTGAAAAGAAACAAACTCACCAACCAAATTCTTTAGCTTGAATACAATTGGCTGTTGATCTTTTACTGCTAGAAGGTTTACTCCATACGTGTCTTCCATAGAGGTTTTTTTATAAAGACCATTTAATAGGTTTTCGATGTCACGGTCCTTCTTTACTTCAATTACGACACGAATACCTTCTTTTGAGGACTCGTCACGAACGTCAAAAATCTCATCAAAGACTTTATCTTTCATCAAATCTACAAGGCTTTCGACTAATTTGGTCTTATTTCCTGCTACGGTATATGGAATTTCTGTAATTACAATGTTTTTTCTACCATTGTCAGAAGCCTCGATTTCAGTCTTTGCACGAACCTTGAGACGACCTTCACCAGTTTCATAAATATTCCTAATATCTTCGCTATTAATAATTGTTCCACCAGTCGGGAAATCTGGCCCTGGTATATATTTCATTAACCCTTCGGTAGTAATATCGGGATTGTCAATATACGCTATGACACCTTCGATAACCTCACTTGGATTATGCGGTGGCATATTGGTTGCCATACCAACTGCAATACCAGTAGTTCCATTAATTAATAAATTTGGAAGCATCGCTGGTAAGACAGAGGGTTCTTTCTCACTTTCATCAAAGTTAGGTACAAATTCAACAAGTCCCTTATCAAGATGATCAAGTAAAGTCATCGCGCCATCGGATAAACGTGCTTCCGTGTAACGCATCGCGGCTGCACCATCACCGTCAATGGAACCAAAGTTACCGTGACCATCGACAAGAGGGATTTGCATTGAATAAGGCTCTGTCATATGAACGAGTGCATCGTATATGGAGCTGTCACCATGAGGGTGATATTTACCCATCGTATCGCCAACAATACGGGCACTCTTTCTGTGTGGCTTCTTTGGATCAAGTCCTAGCTCTATCATGGAATAAAGGATTCTTCGTTGAACAGGTTTTAAACCATCACGTACATCTGGTATGGCTCTAGCCATGATAACACTCATCGCATAGTTACGAAATGAGGTTTTCATTTCTTCAGAAAAATCCAACTGTATTATATTTTCTGCTTCTTTTTTCATTTTAACTCCAATCCGCATGCTCTAGCACGCATAAAATTTGGAGGTTGATAAATCATTTTCTATTTTTCAACCTAATTCCATTTCGCGTGCTTTTGCACACATATTAATTAAGATAACTCTCAATCGTGTGACTTAGCACACGGACTAATCAAGAGTTTAACAACCAGTGTATGCCATAAGTAAGAAGTTCAAAAGCTTGCTATAAGTAGTGTACTAACGTTATCTTAATGAAGTGGTATTCTACTTATATATCAAGTTTTGCATATTTTGCTTCGTCCATGATAAATGCACGACGTGGAGGTACATTATTACTCATTAGCAATGTTGTAGTTTCGTCTGCATCGACAGTATCTGTGATGGATACTTGTGCCAATACTCTTGTTTCTGGATTTAAGGTGGTTTCCCACAACTGCTCTGCATCCATTTCACCAAGTCCTTTGTAACGCTGTATATGAATTATTTTATGCTTGGTATTTTTTCTAAACTTGTCCAATTCGAAATCATTGTAGATATATTCAAACTTCTTTTTCTTCTTTCCTTCCGAAGTTTCATATTCTACACGGTATAGTGGTGGAAGTCCGCGGTAAATTTTTCCCTCCATAATGAGCTCTGGCATAAATCGATAGAAAAAGGTGAGAAGTAAGGTACTAATATGTGCTCCATCGACATCGGCATCCGTTAGGATAATAATTTTATCGTAACGCAATTTTGAGATATCAAAATCCTCGCCAATTCCACAACCAAAGGAAGCAATCATGGATTTGATTTCATTATTAACTAAGATCTTTTCCAATGTTGCTTTTTCAACATTAATGATTTTACCACGTAGCGGAAGAACTGCTTGTGTACGACGATTTCTTGCTGTTTTTACAGTGCCTCCCGCGGAATCACCCTCTACGATATACACTTCACATTCCTCTGGTTTTTTAGAGGAGCATGAAGCAAGTTTACTCTTGGTGTCAATGTCATTTAGTTGCTTTAGTACAGCGCTACGTGCTTTGTCACTGGCCTTTCTAGCCGTGTAGGAGCGCATTGAGTTTTCTAAAATAGCCTTTAAAATCTCCACATTTTTATCAAAAAATCTGGTTACTTCCCCAGAAAAAACATCTTCGACTGCACTTTTTGCATCGGTATTACCAAGTTTTGTTTTGGTCTGTCCTTCAAATTGAGGGTCAGGATGCTTTATTGATATGATGGTTACAAGTCCATTACGAATGTCCTTTCCATCAAAATTTTCATCTTTTTCTTTCAGTACGCCAAGTTCTCTTGCATATTGATTCATGACACGTGTTAGAGCGGTTTTAAATCCAGTTACTAAGGTACCACCATCAACAACGTTGATTCGGTTACAATAAGCATTAATTTGCTCTGAAAAACTATTCGTATATTGAAGCGCAACTTCAACTTCGATGTCTCCGCTCTTTCCTTCAATATAGATGGGTTCTTCGTGGATTACGGAAGCCTCTCGGTTAATATAGGAAACAAAACTTTTAATACCGAACTCTTCACAATAGGTTTTCTTAAACCCAGTATTCTGATCGTAAAATACGATGGATAAGTTCTTATTTAAAAATGCCACTTCTTTTAGTTTTTTTGTTATGGTTTCTGCTTTAAATTCTACTGTCTCAAAAATAGTTGGATCTGGATAAAAGGTTACTTTTGTGCCAGTATCAGATTTGTTACACTTTCCAACGACAGGTAACATTCCGTTCTCAAGTTCTACACATGGATGTCCGCCATGCTCATATTCATCACGATAAATTTTCCCATCTCGTCTAATTTCTACAATCATACGAGTGGAAAGTGCATTTACGACGGAAGCACCTACACCGTGAAGACCTCCGGATACTTTGTATACGGAACCTCCAAACTTACCGCCGGCATGGAGTATCGTATAGACAACTCGTGCAGTAGGTATTTTTTTTGTTGGATGGATGTCGACAGGAACTCCTCGACCATGATCTGCGATGGAAATTCCGCCATCTTTTAGTAAAGTAATCTCAAGCTGGTTGCAAAAACCCGCTAAATGCTCGTCAATACCATTATCAAGAATCTCCCATATAAGGTGGTGTAGACCTCTTGTACCAGTACTACCGATGTACATACCAGGTCGTTTCCTAACGGCTTCTAAGCCTTCCAGTACTACAATTTGACTGCCATTGTATTGCTCCATAGTAAATTCCTTTCTATTTCTATATTCCTATTACTTTTAAATATATCGAATCCTAAATCTTAATCTGTAACAATAAGAGGTAAGGTGTCATAACGAAAAAATGAGATGTGTAAACACATCCGTATCCTAGTATTATAGCATAAAACATCTGTTCTTATCAAGCAAAGTAAGTATAGTTTGTGTTTAACTAGAAAATTAATATAACCTTAATTTACCAGATATATTTCAAAAATTCTATGTTACGATTACTTAAGTGCTTTTAAAGTAAGTTGGAAGAAAAGTGTATGGCAAAGTAAGAAAGTACAAAATTTACGTTAAAATGGAAAAAATATGTAAATAATAGAAGAAAGAAACCTAATCAAAATCTAGGAAGAGTGCTTAAATGTAAGTAAAACGCCTAGATTTCCTATTGAATAAGGTTTACAAAGGTTATATAATGAATTTAATGTAAATCTTTTGTAGTATTATAGGGATGTATACAATTTTAAAATCAGAATACGACAAGCTAAAATTGTATAGGAGTAATACGAATTTCTTGCGGAAATTCGTAGTCGATAACTTAGAATAGGATTTGAAATGAGGAGGAAGTTCAATTGGCACAATGTAAGGTTAGTATAATTATGCCGGTTTATAACGTAAGTCGTTATTTACGCAACTGTTTGGACAGTATTGTTGCTCAAACCATGGAGGACATTGAACTTATCGTGGTGAATGACGGAAGTACGGATGATAGTTTAAGTATTTTAAAGGAATATGAAGTACAATATCCAGAATGGATGCATGTATATACCACAGAGAATCGTGGTGTTAGCCATGCAAGAAATTATGGTATTGAACGTGCATCTGGGGAATATCTTTTGTTTGTAGATAGTGATGATTTCGTGGAACCAGAAATTTGTGAGAAGTTATATGAAAAGGCAGCACAGGATAATAATGATGTTGTTATCTGCCGTTATAACGATGTTTATGAAAATGCAGATAGTGATATGCTAACTGTAAAACAGGGAAAAGCATTCGAAATTGTGATTGGTAGAAATTTCAATATTCATGAAACAAAATTTGAATTGACACATATTTCTCCATTCCCATGGGACAAGCTTTATCGAAGAACATTATTTGAGACTATTCGTTTTCCTGAAAAGTTACGTTTTGAAGATCTTGCGATTATGTACTGCCTAATGACAAAGGCAACGAGTATAGGAGTCATCGAAGACAGACTTTATAACTATCGTAGAGCTAGTGAAGGAAGTTTTCTAAGTAATTTTAGTGAAGGAACCTTAGATATTGTCACTTCGTTAAGACTTTTCTTGAAGCAGATGAAGGAGCAGGGCAATTATGAAGAATTTAAAGAAGAAATCGAGTACATCTGTACAAGACATCTTTTAGTTCGTTATGATGCCATTTTTGATACTGCGACAAAGGGGAAATTGGACATAAAGAAGGAAATGATTCATAACTGCGTGGACTTCTTTCATGAATTCTTTCCAAAATGGAGAGAGAATCGTTATTTACTATATACTGCATCTGGAGCATCAAGAAAAAAGATGAGAAAGTATACGAGCAGAGGAAAGATGATTCGATCAGCAACTATGTGCGAGTATACTCCAGTGTTTGTTACGAAAACCCTTCGTAAGATGAAGAAGATACAAGATAAAATAAAGAAAAAGTGGAAGAAGTTCTCGAAAGCAAAGAATAAGTTTCGCTTTATCTATAACCATATCCCTGGAATCAAGTTACTTCATCTTCCAAACGATGTTCAATATACCATGTTCTATGAAAAACTTGGTGTGAATGAAAATGATGTGCTATTTGAATCAAAGCATGGCGATGATATTGCAGGTAATATCTTTATGATGTTACAAGCTATGGGGGATGATAAGTATCGTGATTTTCACATTATGGTTACCCTAAAGGAAGAGAATATCAGCGCATACAGTGCTTTACTTGCACGCTATGGGATTGATTATGTAGATATCATTACCACGGATAGCAAGGAATATCTAAAAGTTCTTGCAACTGCAAAATATCTGATTACGGATACTAGTTTTCCACCTTATTATATCAAACGTCCTGAGCAGGTATACTTAAATACTTGGCATGGAACTCCTTTAAAGGCGATGGGACGTATTGTACCAAAGAGAGAGTATGCGCTTGGTAATGTTCAGCGTAACTTTTATTTGGCAGATTATCTTTTATATCAAAATAAATTCTCCAGAGACATTTTCGTGGAGGATTATATGCTTGCGCCTATATTTAATGGGAAAGTTATGCTATCTGGTTATCCAAGAAACTCCGCTTTCTTTAATACAGAGCGTTATGATGCAATTCGTAGTGAGCTTGGTGTAGAGGATATGCAGGTCATGGGTTATATGCCAACATGGCGTGGTTTATTAAATAAAAAGGAAAATAAAAAACAAGTCTCTGAATTAATAAATTATTTTTATGAACTGGACATGTTACTTCGTGATGACCAGGTACTTTATGTTAAGCTACATCCATTTGTAAAATCGGAAGTAAATTATGACGACTTTACACACATTGTGCCGTTTCCAGAAGAATATGAAACTTATGATTTCTTAAATGCTACGGACTTATTAATAACAGACTACTCCAGTATTATGTTTGACTATGCCGTATCGAAAAAGAAGATTATTTTATTTACTTATGATCGTGAGGAATACCTTAACGATCGAGGTATGTACTTGGATTTAAATGATTTGGAGTTTCCAATTGCGGATACCGTAGAACAGTTAGTGAAAGAAATTAAAAAAGATTCCTCATATCCAAAATTCCATGAAGAGTTTTGTAGTTTAGACTCTGCGGATACTGCGGAAGAAGTATGTGAGACCTTATTCCTTAAGAAAGAGCCAAGTTTCTCGTTAGAACCAATACAAAGAGAGAACAAGAAAAAGGTATTAATTCTTATCAGTGGACTTAGAAATAATGCAACTTCAGAGCAATTAATGGAGCGTATTAACGAACTAGATACCGATCGTTATGACGTATTCCTTTGTGCAAAAGCATCCACGATTCGTAAGGCTACTTCTGTGTTGTCTAAATTAAGAGATGAAATTAATTACATTCCGCTAATGTTTGATGTAAACTATACGATCAAAGACCGTATAGCTTGTCTTAAGTCCTTTAAATTTGGATATAGTTCTAAGAGAACAGAAGGTTTAATCCGCAGGTTAGCAGAGCGTGAGAGAGTAAAATATTTTGGAGCTATTAATTTTGATATTGTAATTAACCTATCTTCTTTGGATCAGATTTTGTTCCATATGTGCAAATCCTTTGATGGAGTGAAGATATTCAATATGAAATCATTTGAATATAAAAAATATACACAGAACAAAGACTATCGTAAGTTTATGGATTACTTCCTAAATCGTTTGGACGGTTATGATTATGTTACGGGTACTAAGCAGATTCTCAAGTTAAATCAGGCAGTATTTGAACAAAATCAGGTAAAACATCTTATTGGCCATGAGTCAAAGCTTGAATTACCAGAGTTATTAAAGGAGGTTGACAGATAATGAAGGTAGGAGTTGTAACATTTCATAGTGCACATAATTATGGTGCAAGTCTTCAAGCTTGGGCACTTCAAAAAGTATTGAAAAATCTTGGGACAGAGCCAGGTGTAATTCATTATCATCCTGAAATTATTGATAAGCTTTATGTTGCACCTAAGCTAGATACTACAAAGAAGAAACTAAAATATCTACTTAAGAAAGAGTATCGTTCCCGTATACAGACTCAGGTTTATAAAAATAAGCGTTATTCAAAGTTTATTCGTGAAAAATTTCATCTCATTGGTGATTATAAGACATATGAAGAGTTGTTAAATGCCAATTTATCTTTGGATGCATATATCACAGGTAGTGATCAGGTATGGAACAGTGATCACACGGGAGGATTTGACCCTGCCTATACTCTAGACTTTGCAAAACCTGGGGCCAAGAAAATATCTTATGCAGCTAGTGTAGGAAGAGAGTATATTTTACCGCAGTATAGAGAACAATTCCGTCAGAGTCTTGAAAGCTATACTTCAATCTCGGTTAGGGAAGCTAGTTCAAAACCAGGCATTGAAGCACTGACAGATAAGCCAGTAGAGGTTGTACTTGATCCAACCTTATTACTTGAGAGAAAAGATTATGAGGAATTAAAAAAGCCAGGAAAGTTTAAAGGCCGCTATATTTTGGTTTATATGATGGAGTCGAATAAGGAACTTGTTCAGTTTGCAAATCGTCTATCTGTTGCAATCGGTCTTCCAATTATTCAAAGAAAATTACCTGGAGTATTTCGTAATGAACTTGGATCTTATTACGAAGATACAGCTGCTGAATTTTTAGGTGAAATTGAGAATGCAGAGTATGTGCTAACAAATTCTTTTCATGCAACAGTATTCTCTTTAATATATGAAAAACCATTTATCTCCATGCTCCATACGAGTACTGGAGCAAGAACGAGCGATTTGCTTAAATCAGTAGGATTAGAGTCGCATCTGTTGTATCATATCGGAGATTTTCATGACATGAATCAATTTGATATTGAGGATGTAGAAGCGTTAAGACAGAGAATACGCGAATTAAGAGAGTCCTCTATTGACTTCTTAAAACGCGCGCTTGATAAGAAATAAGGAATAGATTCTTGGAGGAAAGCTATGAAACGGTTAACGGCGGTTGTACCTTGTTTTAATGAAGAAGAAGTTCTTCCGATGTTTTATGAGGAAATCATGAATGTTGCAGAATGTTTGAAGAATGAAGTTGAATTCGAGGTATTGTTTGTTAATGATGGTTCCACCGATGGAACGTTACAGGAAATCCGAAAATTAAGAGAGAGAGACAAGCGGGTAAAGCTTGTCTCCTTCTCGCGTAATTTTGGTAAAGAAGCGGCAATGTACGCTGGCCTTGAACATTCAACCGGTGATTTCGTAGCTATCTTGGATGCTGATTTGCAGCATCCACCTAAGATGTTAATTGAGATGTATCATGGAATTGTCTTGGAAGGATACGATAGTGTAGCAGCAAAGCGTGTCACCAGAGATGGAGAACCAAAGATCCGCTCTTTTTTCTCTAAAAAATTCTATAATATCTTATGTAAGTTAAGTAAAATAGAGATTGTCGAAGGTTCTGTAGATTATCGTCTTATGACGAGACAGATGGTGAAAGCTGTTCTATCCATGAGTGAAAGGAATCGTTTTACGAAAGGAATCTTTGGATGGGTAGGTTTTCATACCAAATGGATTGCTTATGAGAATGTAGAGAGGGCAGCAGGGCAAACCAAGTGGTCGTTCTGGAAATTATTTAAATACTCTCTGGAAGGAATTATAGGATTTTCAACAGCACCTCTTGCGATATCATCTATACTTGGACTTGCTTTTTGTGGGTTTTCCGTTTTGGCTATCATTTATATTGTTATAAAAACAATAATATGGGGTGATCCAACAAGTGGTTGGCCATCCTTAGCTTGTATTATCTTGATGGTAGGCGGTATCCAATTATTCTGTATGGGTATTTTGGGACAATATATGGGTAAAACTTATATTGAGGTAAAAAATCGCCCAATATATCTAGCAAGCCTTGTAGAGACAGAGGAAGAGCAAGACGATAGGATGTCGGAAGCTAATCAAAAGCAAGATGAGATGTTGCCAGAAACTATATCAAAAGCAACAAATAAGGAAATAACGTAAGATGATAATAAACGACAAGATTAGGGCTTAGAAAGGAAGGGCAAATAAAATGAAAAAAGTAATTACCTACGGTACTTACGATTTATTACATGTTGGGCATATTAATTTGCTAAGAAGAGCGAAAGAATATGGAGATTATCTCATTGTAGTATTATCTTCGGATGAATTTAACGCAATAAAGCATAAGACCGCTTATCATTGCTATGAAGATAGAAAAACAATTCTGGAAGCAATTCAATATGTAGATGAAGTAATACCAGAATATAATTGGGAACAAAAAATCAAGGATGTTGTAGATAATAATGTAGATGTATTTGTTATGGGAGATGACTGGAAGGGGCAATTTGACTTTTTAAAAGATTATTGTGAAGTCGTATATCTACCAAGAACAGAAGGGATTTCAACATCAAAGATTAAGAATGATTTGCATAAGTAATAATGTTAGACTCAGTTTCAAAAGGTAGTACAAAAATAAAATTATAAGTAAAAAAGAAAAGCTTTGGCTAGTAAGATTACTTAGATGGTATCATTTTGAGATAGAGCATCAAATGTTAACCACATTAGTAGTGGGTTTAAATGTGCGTGTAGATAACGCACAGGAATAGGAGTGTTAATGCTACGAAAAATCATGAAAAAAGGGATATTGGCTATATACAGAATCCTAAGATTTTTACCACTCCAAAAGAGAACCATATGCTTTATGAGTAACTTAGGTAGAAGTTATGGTGGAAATCCAAAAAGTATTTACGAAGAAATGGTAAGGGAAGGACTCGATAAGGAGTTTCGTTGCATTTTTTTCCTTGAGGATACGAATGCGCCAATTCCTGGTAGGGTATGGAAAGTAAAGCTTTCTCGTTTTCGCTATTATTATTTCTTGGCTGTAGCCGGTATCTGGGTGAGTGATACAAGATTTCCGAACTACATAAAAAAACGAAAGGGTGTTACCTACCTACAAACATGGCATGGTACACCTTTAAAAAAGTTAGCCTTGGACATGACGTCATTAGTGATGGCTGGTGAGGAAACCTTAGAACAATATAAAGAAGAATTTAAGAAAAACTCTGCAACATGGGACTATCTTATTTCTCAGAATCCATTTTCTACGGAAACCTTTAGAAGAGCATTTGACTTTCAAGGAGAAATATTAGAATATGGATATCCAAGAAATGATGTCTTATTTCAAAAAAATAATTCTTATGATATTGATCAGATAAAGAAGAAACTAAATATACCTAGAGATAAAAAGATAATTCTTTATGCACCAACATGGCGAGATAATGAATACCACGATAAAGCAAACTATAAATTTAATGCTCCACTTGATTACAATTATTTATATGAGCAATTAAAAGATGAGTATGTGATATTGTTAAAGTATCATTATATGGTAAGAGAGAAGCTTCCGTTGGAGCAATACCGAGGATTTTACATGGTAGTGGAACAAGAGATTGATATTTCAGAATTATATCTTGTATCGGATATGTTAATTACAGATTATTCTTCTGTTATGTTTGATTATAGTCTTTTATATCGCCCAATACTTTTTTATGTATATGATTTAAAGGAATATGAGGATAATCTTCGAGGCTTTTATTTTGATTTTGTAGAGGAGGCTCCTGGACCATTATTTACTTCATCAAGAGAACTTGTTTCTATGGTAAAGAATTATTATCCAGAAGACTATGCTGACAAATATAAAGCGTTCTGTGATAAATATCATACATTTGAGAATGGAAATGCAGCGAAACGTACGGTTAGACTTCTATCAGAAAAGGGAATGAAGTAATTGCATGAGCTAAGATAGAAATTAATAGTATATAGAATGATTTTAATAAATAGAAAGAAGGGAGCTGTTGTTATTGACAGTCCCTTCTTTCTGTTTATCAAGTATGGACTGAGTTTTACGTTTTACAAAAGAGCAGTATAGGAAAGCTGACTTAAAATGAAGTTCGCGAAGTTACTTCCTTATACAATAATTCGTAAAATGAATAGTAGATATCAATATAATCTATTTTACATATGATGAGAAGGTATCTATAATGATACTAAGTAGCATGTGATATGATGTGATATAAATAATATAAATTTTCTATAAATTTGATAGAAGAATACAAGATTAAGTGATATGCTGCAGGTTAGTATAGTTCCTAGATGTTAGTATAAAATTAGATGATTTAGATATAAGTTTGTTTTTAGGATATTTGTCAATAGTCTTAAGAGATGCTATATATGCGCAGAAATGAGGATAAAGATGAAAAAACCGTTTGTCACGCTTGAAAAAGTGAATGAAATTGTTAATACACATAGTACACCGTTTTATATTTATGATGAAAAAGGAATCAGAGAGAATGCTAGAAAATTAAAAGAAGCATTTTCATGGAATAAAGGGTTTAAAGAGTATTTTGCAGTTAAGGCAACACCAAACCCATTTATATTACAGATTTTAAAGGAAGAAGGTTGTGGTAGCGACTGTTCTTCTGAGACAGAGCTTATGATATCGGAAGCTGTTGGAATTACTGGAAGTGAAATAATGTTTTCCTCCAATAATACACCGGAAGGTGAATTTACAAAGGCTAAAGAGTTAGGTGCTATTATCAATTTAGATGATTATACCCATATTGACTTCTTAAAGGAAGAGTGTGGAATACCTGAAACCATTTGTTGTCGATATAATCCAGGTGGTGTATATGAAGTAAGCAATGGTATTATGGATAATCCAGGAGATGCAAAGTATGGTTTTACAAAGCAACAGCTCATTGACGGATATAAGAAATTAATGGAGTTAGGTGCGAAAAACTTTGGTATCCACTCCTTCTTAGTAAGTAATACTGTTACCAATGATTATTACCCGGCCTTAGCAAGAACATTATTTGAACTTGCAGTGGAGTTGAAAAATGAAACCAATGCAAATATTACATTTATAAACCTATCCGGTGGAATAGGAATACCTTATTTACCAGAGGAAAAGGGAAATGACATCATGGTAATTGGCGAGGGTGTTCGTAAGGCTTATGAAGAAATCTTGGTACCAAATGGTCTTGGTGATGTTGCTATTTTTACAGAACTAGGACGATATATGCTAGCTCCATATGCTCACCTTGTAACAAAAGCAATCCATGAGAAGCATATCTATAAAGAGTACCTAGGTGTAGATGCGTGTGCAGTTAACTTAATGAGACCAGCGATGTACGGAGCTTATCACCATATTACGGTGCTTGGTAAAGAGGAGACTCCACTTGACACCATGTATGATGTGGTAGGTTCCCTATGTGAGAATAACGATAAGTTTGCTATTGATCGTATGTTACCTAAGGTTGACATGGGGGATTATCTTGTAATTCATGATACTGGTGCTCATGGTTTTGCTATGGGTTATAATTATAATGGTAAATTAAAATCTGCGGAACTCTTATTAAAGGAGGATGATTCGGTACAATTAATCCGAAGAGCAGAAACTCCAGAGGATTATTTCGCAACTTTTGATTTTTGCGATATCTTGAAACAAAAATAAGGGGCGGTTAAATGTAATATACTAAAGGAATAAAAATCATGTTCCGATAATCGAATTTACGATGCAAAAAATGCACCTTTTATCAGAATCTGCTTCGCATCTTCTGAAAGGTATTATTAGTGGTTATAAGATTTTTGTTGGACTTAATGACAACAAAAATCTTGTAACCATTTTTAGTTCAATAAGAAATAAATAAGATTCTAGCAGACCTTGTCGAATTATTGATAGAAACTAAAAATTACCGTTATTTCCTTTATTAGCCCTAATGTAAAGATTAAATTAGTACGATATAATAGCTGTTAATAAGATATAAGGCACACCATAAACAAAAGAAATTAGGAAAAATAAAAAAAATTATTTAATCTTCCTAATATAAAATAAAAAGGATAACTACAAAAGAAACTAGGCATATAGAATAAGAATAAAGCAATAAAATTATTTCTACTTAGTATAAAGTAAAAGAGAAAACATCCGATAAATAAGGTAGTTGAAGTTATTTATTGAAACCAAGAGCGTGTTTCAATAATCAAGAATTTTTAGTTAGGCGGTGAGTTGTATGCGTATTGATGCATTAAGTAAAATTAATCAACTTTATCAGACAAACGATACAAGAAAAGTATCCAAAACACAGAATGGAAATAAAAAGGACAGTGTGGAAATCTCTCAGATGGGTAAGGATTTTCAGATAGCAAAGCAAGCAGTGTCTTCGGCACCGGATATACGTCAGGAAAAGGTAGACGAAATAAAGAAAAAACTTGCGTCGGGTAATTATGAGATTAACCTTGAGGAGTTAGCTGATAAGATGATAAACGACTTCTTTGAAGAATAGTGGTTATCACAGAAAGAAGCTTGTAGCTACAGGTAGATCGGAGGTAATTCATTGGCAAGCCTGATACAGGAATTAATAACAACGCTTCGCGAAGAGGAACAACTTTATCAAGAGATGATTCCGATTGCAGCGAAAAAAACCAGAGTAATTATAGACAATGACCTCGCTTCCTTGCAGCAAATAACAGAAGAAGAGCAAGTTACTGTAGAAAAAGTAAATGCTCTGGAGCGCAAGAGAGAAGAGGTTATTGTAAACATTGGAACAGTGATAAATCGAAAGTCAGATACATTGACTATGAAAACGATTATCACGCTATTAGAGAATCAGCCAGAGGAGCAAAAAGAATTATCATTAATCCACGATTCTCTAACAACTACAATTAATCAATTAGTAGAACTAAATCATAAAAATAAATCTTTAATTCAACAGTCCCTAGAGATGATTGAATTCAATATGAATTTAATTCAGAGTACACGGATGTCACCGGGGAGCACCAATTATACCAAAGGCGCATCTCAGCTTGAGATGCCAGCTGCGCAGACAGGGATGTTTGATGCGAAGCAATAGGTAGAGATATAGCAAAGAAATGATGCAAAAGAGAGGTGAGATTCCATGAGCTTAATGAGTAGCTTATATGTAGGTGTATCTGGATTACAAGTCAGTCAAAATGGTCTGAATACCACAGGACATAATCTTGCAAACGTAGAAACGGAAGGTTATGTTAGACAGCAAACGGTATTACAGACATCTCAATATCGAACAATAGGACAATCGTATATTTCCCCAATGCAATTAGGCCTTGGAGCAGAAACAGCTGCTGTTCGTCAGGTTAGAGATATCTTTTTAGATAAATCTTATCGACAAGAGCTTGGGCGTCGAGGGTTCTATGATTCTCAGTATGAAACAGTATCCGAGATTGAAAACTTAATGGGTGAGCTTGAGGGCGTTGCGTTCCAGGATTCTATTGCTGACTTTTGGAAAAACTTACAAGAACTCGCGAAAGAACCGGATAGTTTAGTAAAGAGAGCTTCACTTGTAGAAACAAGTGTCGGCTTTGTTGAACGCTCTGAGAATTTATTCAAACAGCTTCGGGACTATCAATTAAATTTAAATTTAAAAATAACGAATACGATCTCTCGTATTAATGAAATTGGAGATCAAATCTCGAGTTTAAATGATAGAATTTGTGCTTATGAAAGCAATCGAGTAGAGCACGCGAACGACTTAAGAGACACGAGAAATAAATTATTAGATGAGTTGTCTCAAATGATTACCATTACATATCGTGAAAATGCAGATGGTAGAGTTACTGTAAATGCGGAAGGAGTTCCATTTGTAACAGAAGATCTTACACATCATATGGGGAGCATGACAGTAACACAAATCAGACAACGACAGCTTGACGAGGATGAATTTAATTCAACCGGTATGATGGAAAATTCGGATATGTTAATTCCGATTTGGCCAACGTATGGTAATGTAGAAGTATTCAATCGTGATTTGATACCAAATCCAGTAGATAATTCTGATATTGGTTCTTTAAAAGGCTTGATTTTAGCGAGAGGAACAAAAGTAGCAAAAGCTACGGATATTCCGATCGCACCTAATAAAGATAATTACTTGGACGAGTTTGGCGACTTAAAGGAAGATGAATATAATCTTGCATTAAAAGATTATAAAGAGGCTGTTAAGACATACAACAAAACAATAGAACCATCCATTGTTATGTCAACTCAGGCACAGTACGATCAGTTAATCCATGGTATTGTAACAAAGATTAATGACATCTTATGCCCTAACAAAGAAGTAGTTATCGCAGCAGGAACTACGATTCAACTTTCAAATGGTGATACGTATACTTACGATAAGGATACGGTAATTAAGATTTTTGATGATGAGAATGCTCCAATTGGAATCAATGGTGAAGGTGGTACGGAGTTATTTAGTCGTAAATCCATGCCTCGTTATATGGATTACCAAGAGATTACTTTGGCTAATGGGGATACCATTCTTGCTAAGATTTACAATGAGGAAGACGAGGCAAACAATTATTCCTTGTATACGGTTGGTGAACTGGTAGTAAATCAGGAGATGATTGAGGATAAGTCAAAGATTCCATTAAGCCAGAGTTCTAACACTGGAGATTATGATATCAAGACTACGGAGAGATTATTAAAAGCATGGCAGGAACCATTTGCAACCCTTTCTCCAAATACATTAACAAAATCAAACATTAATGATTATTACAATGCATTAATCGGAGGTATAGCAACTACCGGTGAGCGTTATCATACGATTGTTAAGAGTCAGGAAGGTATGGTAACAAGCATTGACAATCAGCGTCAATCAGTTCTTGGAGTAGCCTCTGACGATGAACTTACAAGTTTAATTAAATTCCAACATGCGTATAACGCAGCTGCTAGATATATAAACGTAATAGATCAAATGCTTGAGCATATTGTAACGAGAATATAGCTTATTAGAAGTTTGATTTTTAACTTCTAATAAAAGGTGTGTAGTATGCACCGTAAATATAACTTTAAGATAACAAGGGAGAGGTGAGTAAATGCCATCTACATTTTTTGGACTTTCCATAGGAAATAGTGGATTATATGCTTCGCAGGCAGGTTTAAATACCACTGCGCATAATATAGCAAATATTGAAACAGAGGGTTTCTCAAGACAAGTGGCAAAACAACAAGCTGGAACAGCTCTTCGAGTAAATAGTTCCTATGGTATGGTTGGTACTGGTGTTGATATCAAGGGTGTAACTCAGATACGTGACTCGTACTATGATTTGAAATATATGAAGAATAACACAATGTATGGAGCGTACTCCACCAAAGAGTATTATTTAACCTCCATTGAGAATTATTTTAATGAAGTTAAGTTGGAAGGGTTTTTGACTAATTTTGATAATATGTACAATAGCCTCCAGGAATTGAGTAAGCAACCAGAGGACTTAACCGTACGTACTCAGGTTACTAATATGGCTCAAAGTACCTGTGATTATGTAAATTCGCTTTCAACTAGCTTAAGCCGCTTACAGGAAGAATGTAATTTTGAGATTAAAAATCAAGTAGAACGCGTGAACTCCTTGGCACAACAGATTGCTATTGTTACGAAGCAAATCAACACGATTGAAGTTAATGGTGGTACCGCAAATGACCTTAGGGATCAACGTGCCTTAATGGTGGACGAATTATCCGGATTTGCAACGGTAAGTGTCAATGAGCGAATTGTTGGAGATAATGTCGGAGTTACGAGTTATACCGTTAAATTAGATGGTCAGACCTTGGTTGACAACTATGAGGCGAACCAATTAAAAGTCGTTCCAAGAGATACCAAAGTAAATCAGTTGGATGCGACAGGACTATTTAATGTTTGCTGGAGTAATGGACAACCCGTGGATCTTAATAGTCCAACCATGGGCGGAACGCTTAAAGCGTTGATTCAAGTACGTGATGGTAACAATAAGGAAGGTTATCAGGGAAAAGCAATAGCAAGTGCTGGTGATACAACAATTACAGTGACTTCAACGAATAAAAATAATGTAGAAGATTTAAACATTGCATCCAATGGTATTATTACAATAGGCAATAGAGAGTACCATTATAATGGATTTGCTGTTACAAAGGATGAAGATACAGGAGAATTTATCTACGAATTTTCCCTTGATGAACCAGTTAAAGTGGATGTGAATGAAGAAACTGCCCATATCGGAAAACAGGTTGATTATAAAGGAATCCCGTACTATATGGCACAGCTCAATAAATTTGCTAGAACCTATGCCAAAGCATTTAATGATGTACATAAATCAGGACAGGATTTAAATGGCGACCAGGGCTTAGATTTCTTTAATGGTGTTGACGTGGTAACAGGTAAGAACTTTATCTTTGATAAGTCACCTTCAGATGAAGGAAATGGTTATTTATTTACCTCTAAGACAGGGGCTTATGCTGGAGATTATGCGGATGAACCGAATTTTGCGTCATATTATTTGCTCACTGCCGATACCTTTGGGGTTACAAAGGCAGTTTATTCGGACCCTAAAAAGTTGGCGACTGCATCTTCAATTGAAAATGGTGTTGCTAACGCTGATAATGTTCAGAAGTTACTAGCATTAAAAGATGACGTTAGAATGTTTGGTCAAGGAAAACCAGCTCAATTTTTCCAAACTCTAGTAGCAGAGATTGGCATTGATGCGAAACAAGCAAGTAATTTTGCAGAAAACCAAATGAATATTTTATCAGCAGTTCAGAATCAGAGATTATCCATCAGTGGTGTAGATCAAGAAGAAGAGGCTATGAACTTAGTGCGTTACCAAAAAGCCTATAACTTATCTGCTAAGGTAATTTCTATTATGGATCAGATTTATGATAGACTCATTAATTATATGGGTGCATAATACGGAGTTAGAAACACAAATTTGTGCTGTTGCCCAAATTTGCAGGATTGCAACAGAATGGAGGTTAGTATGAGAATTACAAATAAAATGATGACAAACAATGTTCTTTATAATATTAACAATAATAAGAACAGTTTGTCCAAAACAGAACAACAATACTCCACCGGTAAGAAGATACAGCGTCCTTCAGAAGACCCTATCGTTGCAGTACGTGCGTTGAAACTTCGTACCAATCTTACAGAACTAAATCAATATTATGAAAAGAATATTCCAGATGCCCTAGCGTGGATGGATTTGACAGAAAGTTCTTTAAGTAACATTAATGAGATTCTAACGAAGATACACACATATTGCGTGAATGGTGCTAATGATACCTTAACGGAAGAGGATAGAAACAGTCTTGCAGTTAATTTAAATCAATTAAAGGACCAGATTTATCAAGAAGGCAATACAAACTATGCAGGGAGATATGTTTTTAGTGGATATAAGACGGATTCTAGTTTAGTTTTTTCTGAAAATACATCAAAATATAATTATTTATTAACAGAAAGATTAAGCGGAGCTAACTTAGATGTCATTCAAAAATCGATTAATTCCTTTGATCTATCTTCTTATAATCCAAATGCACCATGGGATACTAGTTTTGATGAAAAACCGAATTATATCACGGCACACCGTTTAAGATTAGCATATAACAATCTCAAAAACTTGGACGATGGACAATTAAAGATTGAGATTGCCGACCAAGATTCCGATGGTAATGTAATTCTTGACGGTGATGGAAATAGAACGTATACTGAATATAGTGGTATTATCGAATCGAGGTTATCAACAGATGAAGACGCGTATACTCCGCCAGATGGAACTATTTATTTTCTAGCTGATACTGGTGAATTGATTTTACCAGAGGATGTATATCAAGATTTCCGTGATAAGGTTGATATTAAGGTTTCTTACGAGAAGAATTCTTTTGTGAAGAATGATTTAAAACCTGAACATTATTTTGATTGCGTACAAACTGATTTAACAAGCGATGATCTTGTAGAGCGTAACTTTACAAAACAGAACCAGGAAATCCGTTATGAGATAAACTTTAGTCAATCAATGGTGGTGAATACGCAAGGTAGTGATGCAATCACTCACAATATAGGAAGAACCATTGATGATATTATTTTTGCGGTAAACAGTGTTATTGCAGTTGATAAAAAGATCTCTGAAGTTAATAAGATGTTAGCAAGCGGAAATATTACTGAAGAGCAAAAAACAACATTAAATCAGGCTTTAGAAGTATTAACGGCTGAGAAGATTCTAAAAGATGAGGTAATGCAAAAAACATTTGGAAGTGCCCTCTCAGGAATAAAAGAACAGCAAAATATTATCAATGTTGCAGTTTCTGATTTAGGTAGCCGATCTGTTAGAATACAGCTTACAGAAAGTCGTTTATCGATGGAACAAGTTGATTTTGAGGATCTACTCTCAAAGAATGAGGATGCAGATATAGTAGATACGATAATCAAAATGAAATCACAGGAATCTGTATATAATGCTTCTTTATCTGCTGCTGCTAAGATTGTAAAGAATTCGTTATTAGACTTCCTATAAAATAGATAGGAAACTCATTCTTAAGAATTCGCTGTTAGATTTCCTATAGGAAAAAAGATAAATACCATCTTAAAAAAGGATAGGTAGTAATGGCAGAAAGGAAGTGTACTTATGGTAATAGCAACAAAACACTTTGGTGAAATAGAGTTAGAAGAAGATAAAATATTAACCTTTGATCACGGGATATTTGGATTTGAGGATTGCAAACGATATACCATTCTATACGATGGAGAAGATGAGAATAGCAGTGTTATCTCCTGGTTACAAAGTTTGGATGAGGTATCCCTTGCGTTACCAATTATTCAACCTAGCCATGTTATTGATCAGTATAATCCAGTAATAGAGGATGAGCTGTTGGTGTCTTTAGGTGATATCAAAGAGGAAAATATCGTTGTTTTCTTAACATTAACAGTACCTTCCGACTTAACTAAAATGACTACAAATCTGAAAGCTCCATTTATAATTAATACTGCAAATAAGAAGGGCTGCCAGGTTGTAGTAGAAGACCCTATGTTTGTAGTTAAGTATCCTGTATATGAAAAATTTCAAAACAGGGCCAAGAAGGAGGATGGAGAATGCTAGCTTTATCAAGAAAATTAAACGAATCCATCATGCTTGGCAATGATATTGAAATTACCATTTTAGAAATCAAAGGTGATCAAGTAAAAATAGGAATTAAAGCACCAAAATCGGTTCCGATTTATCGAAAGGAAATATATCTTCAGATTCAAGAATCCAATAAGGAGGCTATTGACGGAGGCGTTTCCTTAGAAGCAATAAGTAAGTTATTTTAATAAATTATTCGTAACAAGAAAAGCATTAGAAGTTGCTTTTTCCATGATACGAAAGTTCATTTAAGTAATTATGGTTTATCTTAAATTGTTTATTAATATAGGATTTGATCCATAGAATCCTTAATATATGGGAGGGGCTTTGACGGTAAGGTAGTACCAGTCATAGCCCCGTTTTGTTACAAAAAGAAATTTGATTAACTTTAAAATTACAAAATAGATAATTTGTGTTGGAACATAAAATAGCAATCATTATAAAAAAGGCACGAAAGCGCTAGAATTGAGGTATTGCGTGGAAAAAAATGAAACAATTAAAACTTATTTATGTGCGTTGATTATAAGTTTAGAAAAGAAAGAACAAGTACTAATTAAACTAATATCAATAACAAAAAAACAAAAGATAGCATTAGAAGCTCAACCTCCTAATTTAGAGGAATTTAAATTAGAAGTATCAAATAAAGAAGTATTAATAAAAGAAATTAATGAATTGGATATTCAATTTGAATCATTGTTTCATAAAGTTAAAGCCTATGTTCCGGATGTTGCAACTGATTACGCTTTAGAAATTAAAAAAATGCAGGAGATGGTTCCAAGAGTTGTTGAACTTGGGGTTACTCTACGAGGTTTAGAACAGCAGAATAAAATGAAATTAGAGCTTATATCTACAACCAGGGCGAAAGAAGTAGTAAATGTGAAAAAGAGTAGTAAATCTGTTGCAGAGTGCTATAGAGCGATTCATAATTTAAAAGACAATAAGACGTGGTTAGATCAAAAGAAGTAATTTGTAACTAATGAAATAGAAAAAATCCATGTAGCCACCTTAAGTGTTTTTTGATAAAGGTGTGCTGACATCTATGCATTAATGATCAAACTGTAAGGTTTCATGGATATTTTTTTAATAACTCTTTACTAAAATGAAAAGGTGACGATATATACATAAGACAGAGTATATTTGCATAAAAAGGATATTTATATAATTCACATGGAGGTGGAGTTATGGAAATTAAGTCCATAAATGGAATAGCAAATTACGCAGAGTCACCGGTAGCAACCCCTACGGTAGGGAAAACGGGAACTGCAGCAGTATCACCAATTCAGAAAAAAGCACCAGCGGAAGCCATGGATTTGCCGAACAATAAACAAACGAATGAGCAACAAATAAAGTCAGCTGTAGATAAAGCCAATCAGGCAATGAAACATACACAAACAAGATGTGAGTTTTCTTACCATGAACCTACAAAGAGCATATCTATTAAGATAATAGATGAGCAGACAGATGAGATACTTCGAGAGGTTCCACCAGAGAAGGTCCTTGACATGATAGAAAAGATGTGGGAGATGGCTGGATTACTTGTAGATGAAAAAAGATAAGGAGGTACAAGGATATGCCAATACGTTTATCAGGATTAGCATCTAATATGGATACGGATTCTATTATAAAAGAGCTTATGAAAGCTCAAGGCTTAAAGAAAACAAAGGTCGAAAATAAACTTACAAAATTAGAATGGACTAAAGATATCTGGAAAGATATGAACTCTAAGATTTATAAGTTCTATACGGGACCATTGTCAAAGCTAAAAACACAAGGTAGCTTCGCAACAAAAAAAGCTACCTCATCTAATGAGAGTAAGGTTACGGTAAAGGCAGGCACAGGAGCAGCTACTGGTTCTCATAATGTACAGGTGAATAAGCTTGCTAGTGCCCAATATGTAACAGGTTTTAAATTAGATAAAGATAAAAATGAGATTGAGGTAACCGGAAAAACTACACTAGAGGATCTTGGATTTGCAATTGATGACGGGAGCCAATCTACAGATGGAAGTAAAAATGAAATAGTTATTAAAATTAATAATTCCGGTAAAACTACAAATCTTTATGTAACAGCTGAGACCACCTTAAATGATCTTGTGAATGCATGTGCAAAAGCAGGGCTAAATGCTAGTTATGATAATACTCAGAAGAGGTTGTTTATTAGTACAAAAGAAAGTGGTATTGATAATTATTTTGAAATGACGACAGATACGGTAGTTGTTACAGCTGACAGAGAAGAAGTTCGTAATTTATTAGGATATCATAATGAAGGCACATCTGGTTCGGCAAGATTCCAAATGGATCAAACCATTGATACTTATACAGAATTATTAGCTATTACTGACAGAACAAAAGAGCAGCAGAAAGCTTTTGATGAAGCTGAAAAAAAATTAAAAGAGTATACGAAAAGTAACACTATAGCTGATGTACAAAAGGATTATGATTCATTAACAAGCAATGTCGAGAATATTAAATGTCCAGGTAAAATCGAGGAAGAAATTCGAGATAAATATAAAGACTTAACTAATCCTCCTCCTGAAGAAACAATATTAGCAGAAATCAATGAAGCTGTTGACTCGGAAAAAAGTAAGTACGTTAAATATAAGTTAGATGAATACGAAAAGATAAATTCGGGGGAACTGCCTAGTACTGTAACTAATCGATTTTATGATAATCAGACTAAAATGTTAGGTGCATTAAAATCAGCAGGCATTAAGGATGCTACTAATAAAATTGATAACAATAACTTAGATGATATAGGAATTGGAACTATTACCGTTACAGATAACGTTTGCTCAACTTCAATATCAGGTAATAAGGTATCTATTATAAGTTCAGATAATAGTGAAATCATTTATAATGGAGCTAAATTAGAGGGAACTTCAAATCAGGTGACCGTGAATGGTGTAACTTTTGAACTACACGGTGTAACTGGTGAAAATGAAAAAGTAACTTTGACAGTTGCGAATGATACCGACGCTGTATACGATATGGTTCGTAATTTTGTAAAAGGTTACAATGAACTCTTACAGGAGATGAATAAGTTATATAATGCAGACTCTGCAAGAGGTTTTAATCCTTTAACAGAAGATGAAAAAGGATCCATGACGGACAGCCAGATTGAAAAGTGGGAACAAAAAATCAAAGATTCCTTACTGCGCCGTGATGATAATTTAAGCGGTTTACTTTCTTCAATGAGAAGTAATATGGCAGGAAGCGTCACTGTGAATGGTAAGAATTTATCTTTATCAACGTTTGGAATAGTAACGGGGGTTTATACTGAAAAAGGACTTTTGCATATCAACGGAGATGGTGAGGATCCGATATACGGTGGTTACGAAGATAAGCTAAAAAAAGCATTGGAAGAGAATCCTGAAGATGTAATGGCGGTACTTAATAAGTTAGCGGACAACCTTTATCAAGATATGTCAAATAAGATGAAAGGTACTTCATTGAGGAGTGCACTGACGGTTTATAATGATAAGGAAATGGCTAAACTGGAAAAGAGTTATAAAAAAGATATAGCAACGTTAGAAAAGAAATTAAAAGAGGTAGAAAATCGTTACTATAAGCAGTTCACTGCAATGGAAACTGCTATGAGTAAACTAAATTCTCAATCTGGCCAACTATCTAGTATGTTAGGCTTGTAAAGATATAGATAAGTAGGAGGATTTTAAAATGGCTCAAAATGCAGCAAGTATATATCAAGGAACTAAGATAAATACTGCATCACCAGCAGAGCTAACGTTAATGCTTTATGAAGGTGCAATTAAGTTTTGCAACAAGGCATTATATGGTTTAGAACAAAATGATATTGCGAAAGTAAATGAAAATTTGTTGAAAGCTCAAAAAATTGTTACTGAGCTTAG
The DNA here is from genome assembly GCF_000018685.1 of Lachnoclostridium phytofermentans ISDg. Lineage (NCBI taxonomy): Bacteria > Bacillati > Bacillota > Clostridia > Lachnospirales > Lachnospiraceae > Lachnoclostridium > Lachnoclostridium phytofermentans. The sequence goes on from NC_010001.1 coordinate 391,787, forward strand.
ATCTACTTTAGATTTTAAGCATCCGATAGCAAGAGAATTTGACACTGTTTATGATTACATTAATCGTAGATTAGTTGATGCTAATATTAAGAAAGATACTGAGATATTAGAAGAAGCTCTTGACTATATTCGTCAAATGAGGGATACATGGAAAGAAGTAATGAAAAAAAATAATATATATGTTCAGTAAATATCATGGAGCCGTTGTGATAAAGAGGTTTTACTTCTCCTTATCACAACGGCTATGGTTATTCATGACAAGGAAAAGCTCGCGTAGCGTCCTTTTCTTGAATTACAAGTATATTAATTTGTTATACTATGAGGAGGAGGCTTCATGAAAGTGGAAATACTTCTTAAACTTAAAGAAATGTTAAATAAGAAAAAAGAATGTCTACAAAATATTTTATATGTAGCCAAAGAACAAGATGAGATTACGTTTGCTAAGGAAAGCGATTTAGAAATTTTTGAAAAATATATTGACGAAAAAGAAGATTTGATATTAGCACTCTCTAAATTAAATCAAGAATATGAAGAATTTATAGAACAAATGGGTGAAGCTAGCTCTGATAACGCTGACAGTGATATGAAACAGCAAATCAATTTGATAAATCAGGAAATAATCTCACTTAGTAAAGAAATTCAAGTTTTAGAGGGAAAAAGTAAGGAAAAATTTGAGGCTTATGTTCAACAAGAGCGAGAGAAGATTAAAAATTTTCGTTTAAATAGTCAAATGGCTTCAAATTACTATAAGAGTATGAATGTTGGACAATTAGAAGATTCCTATTTTATGGATCAAAGAAAATAATAGTTTAAATAGGTTAAAAAAATTAAGAAAAATTATAAAATAATGCTATTAACTTTATTATGTTTTTATTCGATATATAGTGTAAGTAAAGCAAATGCTTTTACTAATAGGTGTTAAACAAAGAATCAGTGGCATGGATGCTGCTGAAAATTCAAGGAGGAAAAAATTATGATTATTCAACACAATATGACATCTGCAAATACTAGCAGACAGTTAGGTATTACAACAGGAAACTTAGCAAAATCCAGTGAGAAGTTATCTTCTGGTTACAGAATTAACCGTGCTGGTGATGATGCTGCTGGTCTTTCTATCTCTGAGAAGATGAGAGGACAGATCCGTGGTTTAGAGCAAGGTTCTACAAACGCTCAGGATGGTATCTCTTTAATTCAGACAGCTGAAGGTGCATTAAATGAAGTTCATAGTATTGTTCAGAGAATGCGTGAATTAACAGTTCAGGCTTCCAATGATACTTATGTAGATGAAGATCGTACATCTATCTCTAATGAGATGAAGCAGTTATCTAAAGAAATCGACAGAATTGGTACTGATACAGAGTTCAATACCCTAAAATTATTTGCAGCTGATAATACAAAGTATAATTTCCAGGTTGGCGCAAACAGCGATCAGCTCATCGAAGTTACTATGAAACAAATTTCCGCTGCTAAATTAGGTATTGATGATGCGAAAATAGCTGATATTGTTGGAACTGCTGGTAAAACTGGTACTGATATAACAAAATTAATCGATACTGTTAATAGCGGATTAACTATCGTTTCTGCATTTAGATCTGACTTAGGTGCTGTTCAAAATCGTCTTGAGCATACAATTGCTAACGCAGATAATACTGCTGAGAACTTACAGGCATCCGAATCTCGTATTCGTGATACTAATATGGCTAAAGAAATGGTTAAATACTCTAAAGACAATATCCTACAGCAGGCTGCTCAATCTATGCTTGCTCAGGCTAACCAGTCTACACAGGGTGTATTATCTTTATTAAGATAATTTAGTCGAATCATCATAGTTTAATACTTTTAATTAAAAAGAGGCTTATGTATTCATTGAATACATAAGTCTTTTTGTAAAATATGATTTTATTCTGTAATCATTATTTATTAATAATGATATTTGACGATATATTAAGTATGATATAATAAATAATGAACAAGAATGTGAGGTAATAATGAAAATACTAAAGCCATATTATTATGATAAGTTTACATGTATAGGTAATAAATGTCCGAATACATGTTGTAAAGGTTGGAGGATAACAGTTGATGATGCTACTTATAAAGCATATAAAGATGTGGAAGGAACCTTTGGCAAACAATTGATTCAAAATATTGATTGTGAGGGAAAAGTTAAAAAATTTATACTTGATAGTGATATGAAATGTCCTTTTTTGAATGATAATCTATTATGTGATATTTATATTAATCTTGGAGAGGAGTTTATGTGTCGTACTTGTAAAGTATATCCCAGAGTGATTAAAGTTCATGCGGATGTTATAGAACAAACTCTGACTCTTTCTTGTCCAGAAGTTTCAAGATTACTAATTAGTTCTAATAAGGTTATTGACTTTAAGCTGGAGGAAGAAACTCATTCAGTATTTAAATCTGCTAAAACGATGGACGATGCTTTATTGAGTTGTTTATTACATGTAAGAAGTCTTATAATAGATATAATGCAAAAAAGACATATTAAATTATATTATCGACAATTATTAATAATTATTATTGCTGATAAAGTACAAACTTCTTTAAATAAAAAAGACTATAATGAAGCTGAAGTAATCATTCAGCGCTTTTATCATGAGGATATTATAAATTTATATATAGAACAGTTTAAAAATATAAAAGAGAATAAAAAAGTAAAATTTGATTTTATTTCAAAATTATTAGAACAAATCATATCTTGCTTTTTAGATAAAGATAAATATATATCTCAATTGTACAAAAAATATTTAATTGACTCTGGGATGACTATAGAATCAATTTTGGGAAAATACGAAGAACAGTTTGATCAATATTACGAATCTCATCAGTATGTATATGAAAATTTTTACGTTCACACCATTTTTAGATACTGTCTTGATGCACTTGATGATGGGGATATTTCGAAACAAGTAGTATTAGCAAACATTGGATATATTATAATACATGTATTTGATATAATTTCTTGGATGGATAATAATAAAGAATTGTCAATAGACAATCAAAGCCTTATTATGGGAGGCTTTTCATTCGCTTTTGAACATAACCCAATAAAGTTTAATGCGTTAAACGAATTTCTAGAAAAAAATAATTTAAGTTCGTTAGCATTTCAAGCACTTATGTTAACATGATTTCATAGTGTTGCAGGTGGTCATTATAAACCTCTAATTAGGATAATAAACGGAAGAATTACATTAATTGAGATAGTGAAGATGTACTTATCTTAAGAAAAAGTAACGATTCGTATTTATTATCCTATTTTATCTAAATTATTTACTATATTTGCCGATAACCATTATAGAGATACATGCAAACAAAGATATTTCGCCACAAAGTCTATATAAGATATGATAATATAGGTGGTGGATAAGAAGGAGAGTTGATATGAAAATTGATACTAAAACACACAGGAAATGGAATAATTATTCCAACTTTGTAAAGTTTCTAGGTTGTTTTCTATTATTGTTCGCATTTAGTGTGAGCTTGATTGCCTTTGGTAAGTTGACTGCTTATGGTCAAACAGGACGAAGTGTTACATATAGTGACATCACCATTGATCATACAAAAGGTGAGATAAGAATTTCTGTACAATCTGGTGATACAATTCTTTACTGTGATGCTAAAAAACTAGATTGGATGGAAGCAACCACAACGGTTAATGGTACTAATTCGGTTGCAGTTATTGATATATCCTGGATTAACCGTTCCAAAGAGTATATTCTTGGTATCAAGAATAAAGATGAGACTTCCGATGACGCTATGGTGCAAATCAACTTACGTCCAAGAGAAGAAGGACTTAAAGTAGGGTTAAGCGGGACATCTACCCTTATTGATAAAGTTGTTAACAAGCCATTGGAATTGGTATATCCGACCAATTATACGATTAATTCAGTATGTAAAGAATATGGTTATATATACTTTTATACAGGCAATGGTAGCACGGCAAGATATTACGAAGAGTATGATAACATTGAGTGGAAAAATGGCGCTGATGGAGTATGGAGAGAGTTTAAAGAATTAAATCCTGCAATCTATGCCAACAAAGGAGCCTCCCTTTATTTCAGAGTTAAGACTGCAGTGGAAGAAAAATTGACTACTACTGTTGACAAGCAAGGAGTTTATGTAACAAAAGGCGCTCCTGCTGGTAAAGAAGTTCGTTTTAGTTATCCAAAGCTTGCTAATGCTCCAAAGGTAGCTTTGAATGGCGGTGATTTAACAGTTGCATTACGTGCTGGATATGAATATCGCCTTCCAGGTGGTGAGTGGGTTAATGTTGTGGATGCACATGCAAACTCATTAGGAAAAATAGACCCAGTATCTCTTTACTCGCTATATGAGAAATATAATAGAAATGATAATTCACAAAATAAAAAATTTACATTCCAGTATCAAGAGTTTGTGATGCAAATTAGAGTTGCAGCAACATCAAAGAAGCCATCTTCAAAATCATTTAATTTAAATGTAGAGGCTCCAAAAGCTACAGAGACGACAGGAATCGATATTTCTTATACACTACCATATAGTAAAAAAGATGGAATTTCGTTTACTAATTCTAATCCAGACAGTTATCAAGTAGCACTTATTAGTAGTAAGTTCTGTGGTGGAGTCGGTACTTTCGATGCATCTAAGGTGGATTATAAACAAGTTAAGTGGTATACTGTAAAACCTGGAACGACAGAAAAACCATCTGTAGTAAAGATCGCTGGTACTGCGTATACAGGGAAAAATGAAATAGAACAACCAATTCTTATTTACCGTTTAGCACCAATTAATGAATCGAAAACACAAAAGCAAATGATTGCTTCTAAGGCTATAGCAGTAAATTTACCAACAGAGGTAGTTCAAACAGTAACAGATTCCGTTCAATCTAAGGTTGAGCTTGTGCAAGGAGCTGCAGCAGAAGGTAAAATTGAAGTTTCGACTACGAATGTTTCCGTAGGAGCGACTCCAAAGATTTCAGCTCTTAAAAAACCAACAGGTATTACAATTACTGCTGATAAAGTAAAAACAGATGGAAAGTTTACTATCTCAGTAAAAATTACGAGTGCGGCTAAGGTAGTTGATTCCTATAAATTTAATGTAACAATTGAAGGCGTAACTAAGGAATACTCAGTTACTATAAAGGAAAAACCAGCACCAACCCCAACGGTAACACCGACACCTACTCCGTAGATTCAGTAGCTATAATTGCTAAACCCATTAATTTTTATAATAAATAGAAAAATAGTTAATCCGCCCATAATCTGATATAATTAGTATTAAGAACAATACTGATTAATTGGAGGAATCATATGGGCGGATTTTTTGGTGTAGCTTCTAAGACAGATTGCGTATTTGATTTATTCTTTGGAACGGATTATCATTCCCATCTCGGAACGAGAAGGGGTGGTATGGCAGTTTACGGGGAAGATGGATATGATCGTTCCATTCACAATATTGAGAATTCCCCATTTCGTACCAAGTTCGAGAAAGATGTAAATAATTTAAAAGGGAATATTGGAATTGGCTGTATCTCGGATTTTGAACCACAGCCTCTTATGGTACGTTCCCATCATGGTACTTATGCGATTACAACCGTAGGTAAAATAAATAATAGCGAGGAACTCGTAAATCAAATATTTCAATCTGGAAATCCTCACTTTTTAGAAATGAGTGGTGGAGATATCAATCCTACAGAGCTAGTAGCAGCGATTATCAATCAAAAAGATCATCTAGTCGAAGGAATTCGCTATGCTCAGGAAATCATAGATGGATCTATGACATTACTTATAATGACACCAAAGGGGATCTATGCAGCAAGAGATAGAATGGGGAGAACTCCAGTATCCATTGGGCAAAAAGAAGGGGCATTTTGTGCTTCTTTTGAAAGTTTTGCGTATTTAAATCTTGGCTATTCAGAGTATAAAGAACTTGGATCGGGTGAAATAGTTGTTATCACACCAGAGGGAGTGCAGACGTTAAGCGAGCCAACTTCTGATATGAAGATATGTACTTTTCTATGGGTCTATTATGGTTATCCATCCTCTTCTTATGAGGGAGTCAGTGTAGAGCAAATGCGATATCGCTGTGGTGATTTACTTGCGAGGAGAGATCAGGTTAAACCGGATATTGTTGCTGGTGTACCTGATTCTGGAACAGCTCATGCGATTGGATACGCAAATCGCTCTGGTATTCCATTTTCTCGTCCATTTATCAAATATACACCGACGTGGCCGCGTTCTTTTATGCCAACAATCCAGAGTAAGAGAGATTTGATTGCGAAGATGAAATTAATCCCGGTTCATGACTTAATTAAGGACAAGAGCATGTTACTAATTGATGATTCGATTGTACGCGGAACACAACTACGAGAGACAACAGAATTTTTATATCAAAGCGGAGCGAAAGAAGTTCATATTCGAACAGCTTGTCCACCGTTATTATACAAATGTAAATATTTGAATTTCTCTAGGTCAACGTCAGAAATGGACTTGATTACGAGACGTGTTATCATGGAAGCAGAAGGTGAACACGCAAATGAAGTGTTACCAGAGTATGCAAATCCAGAATCGGATCGCTACCTTTATATGCTCGACCAGATTAGGTCAAAACTCAATTTTACCTCGTTGCGTTATCAGCGACTGGATGATATGATTAAGTCAGTGGGGATCTCACCATGTAAATTGTGTACTTACTGTTGGAATGGTAAGGAATAATAAAGTAATCATCATTAATAAAAGGTGCTAAGTGCCAGAATGGATGTTAATATGAAACATACATTTACAAAAACACTGGAAGATTGTCCAGTCATTGCTGCATTAAAAGATAATGAGGGGTTAGAACAATGTCTTTCGTCTGAGAGTAGCACTGTATTTATCTTGTATGGAGATATCCTTACAATTTCAGATATTGTTAATCGCGTGAAGGAATGTGGAAAACTTGCTATGGTTCATGTAGATTTGATATCAGGACTTAGTTCGAAAGAAATTAGTGTTGACTTTATTAAAAAGCATACAAAGGCAGACGGAATTATATCGACAAAACCAATGCTAATTAAGAGGGCAAAGGAATTATCGTTATACACAGTTTTACGCTTTTTTGTGATTGATTCCATGGCTTACGAGAATATTGAAAAACAATGTATGAATGTAAAACCAGATTGTATTGAGATTCTTCCTGGAATTATGCCTAAGGTAATAAAAAAAATCTGTAATACTAGGGATATACCTGTAATTGCAGGTGGTTTAATATCAGACAAAGAGGATATAATGCAAGCTTTAGATGCTGGGGCTGTATCTATTTCAACAACCAACCCTAAGGTCTGGTTTATGTAATGGCATTTGGACTGTTTTGTTTGCAAATGGAAATTTTATGTGCTAAACTGAATATATTAATAGTAGAATAATCTGGTTATTGTACGAAGATTATTTGCTAATAATGCTTAGAGGATAATCGACATTTCTTAAAATGATTATCTGTATTATCTATCAAGAAATTACTAATGATTGAGTTCTATATGTGTATTATAAAATATACTCTTTGGTAAAGTTGTTATATCATGGTATTTGTGTCTTAGCCCACTATGTTAAACACTAACATAGTCATGAAGAGATGCTATAACAATCGGATTTTAAAGTGGAAATTGCAGAAATGCATTAAGACAACTAAATATTATTGCATGAGAATTGGAGTCAAGCAAATAGTATGCTGCCTAGGCAGTGTATTTTGCTTGGCTCTTTTTTTGATTATGAAACAAAAATTACATCTTAAAAAAAGAAATCACAATATAGTTTGGATTTATAAGGTTTGTCATAAAGGAACGAAGGTAGTGCAACACGGAAAAGGAAGTATATTGTTTGTGAAAGGAAGGGGATTTTATGTATGATGTCATAATTATTGGTGCTGGTGTTATTGGCTGTGCTGTAGCAAGAGAATTATCAAAGTATGAGAGAAAAGTTCTAGTAGTGGATAAGGCGAGTGATATCTGTGAAGGAACATCAAAAGCGAATAGCGGTATTATTCATGCAGGATTTGATGCAAAGCCAGGGAGTCTAAAAGCAAAATTTAATGTTCTTGGGAATCAGATGATGGAGGAACTCTCAAAGCAATTAGATTTTCCATTTCAGAGAAATGGTTCTTTTGTACTTGGTTTTTCAGAAGAGGACCTCATAGAACTAGAGAAGTTAAAAGAGCAGGGTGAGAAGAATGGTGTAAAAGAGTTGGAAATACTAACCGGTGAAGAAGCAAGAAGTTTAGAGCCGAATTTATCGAAAGAGGTTATATGGGCTTTGTATGCAAAGCAGGGAGGAATTGTTTGTCCATTTAATTTGACAATCGCACTGGCAGAAAACGCATTTATGAATGGTGCCCAATTTAAACTAAATACAGAGGTTCTATGTATCAATAGAATATCTTCCACAGAGGAAATTCCATATGATTTTTATCATATTGAAACAAATTTAGGAATATTAAGAAGTAGGACAGTTGTTAATGCTGCCGGAGTATATGCAGATCAATTTCACAATATGGTTAGTGAACATAAGATAAAGATTATACCTCGAAAAGGTGAGTACTGCCTTTTTGATAAAAGTGTTGGCAACTATGTTCATAAGACAATCTTTCAACTACCAACAAAGATGGGGAAAGGTGTATTAGTTACTCCAACCATACACGGAAATCTTCTAGTAGGACCAACAGCAGAGGATGTATTCGATAAGGAAGATATCAGTACATCATTGGATGGGTTAAATGAGGTACTAAATAAGGCGTCAAAGAGCGTAAAAGACCTTCCTAGGAAGCAAGTGATTACTTCGTTTGCAGGACTACGGGCACATGAAGAATCCGGAGACTTTATCATTGAAGAATGTGAGGATGCAAAAGGTTTTTTTGATGTAGCAGGAATCGAATCACCAGGACTTACTAGCGCTCCTGCGATAGGAGAGTATATCTCGAACTTAATCATGGATTATTTACCAGCGTATTTAAATTCATCGTTCAAACCTTATCGCAAAGGGTTTATCTCCATTGCTCATGCCAGCTTTGAAGAACGAAAACAATACTTTCAAGAGAATCCAGCCTATGCGAATGTTATTTGTCGCTGTGAAATGGTTACAGAAGGGGAGATTATGGATGCTATCCATAGACCTCTTGGAGCTACGACTCTTGATGGAATAAAACGTAGAACCAGAGCTGGGTCGGGACGATGTCAAACAGGTTTTTGTTCTCCAAAGATTATCGAGATTTTAGCGAGGGAGTTAAAAGTAGATCCTTCTACCATAACGAAATTAGGAGATGGATCCAATTTCCTAACCGGATTTAATAAGGAGGAAGTGTGAATGAATTATGACATTGTAATTATTGGTGGGGGTCCTGCAGGATTAGCAGCAGCTCTTGGGGCAAGAGAGTCTGGGGCATCCTCTATCCTTATTATAGAGCGGGATAAAGAGCTTGGAGGTATCTTAAATCAATGTATCCATACAGGATTTGGTCTTACTACTTTTAAAGAGGAATTAACTGGCCCAGAATATGCGCATCGTTATATCGAACAAATAAAAGAAAAAGATGTTACTGTAATGCTTCAATCAATGGTCATTGAAATAACGAAAGAAAAGCAGATTATGGTGATGAACCGAGAGAGAGGCTGCTTTATGATTGAAGCAAAAGCCATCATCCTTGCCATGGGATGTAGAGAACGACCGAGAGGGGCCTTAAATATCCCGGGATATCGACCTGCTGGCATTTATACTGCTGGTACAGCGCAGCATTATGTAAATGTGGAAGGTAGAATGCCAGGGAAAGAAGTTGTTATCCTAGGGTCGGGTGATATCGGGTTAATTATGGCAAGAAGGCTAACCTTAGAAGGAGCAAAAGTCAAGCTGGTAGCAGAGCTTCTGCCATATTCCAGTGGTTTAAAGCGTAATATAGTACAATGCCTTGAGGATTATGAGATACCGCTAAAGCTAAGTCATACAGTGGTAGCAATCGATGGGAAGGATAGAGTGAAGGGAGTTACCCTGGCGAAGGTGGATGAGCAGTTACAAACTATAAAAGGTACGGAAGAATATATTACCTGTGATACTTTACTTCTTTCTGTTGGGTTGATACCAGAAAATGAATTATCTGCTTTACTATCTGCTACCATAAATCCTACAACTGGTGGTCCTATTGTCAATGAAAGTCTTGAAACGAGTGTAGATGGAGTTTTTGCCTGCGGTAATGTACTACATGTACATGATTTAGTTGATAATGTATCATCTGAGGCGAGATCCGCGGGGAAACATGCGGTAGAGTATTTAAATCACGTAACAGAAGAAGAAGTAGAGAAGGAGATTCTCGTACAATCAGGAGAGGGGATTCGTTATACGGTTCCTAATCAGCTGCGTTTTTCAAGATTAGATGAACAAACCATGATACGTTTCCGAGTAACGAGACCATTTAATACCGCCTACTTTAGTGTTTACTTTGACGATATTCGAGTAGATCGAAAGAGTAAGAAAAATTTAACACCAGGTGAGATGGGGCAAATAATTATAAATAAAAAGGAAATCGAAAAATATCCGAATTTAAATAAAATTACGGTGAAAATTGAAGAGGATTAAGTGAGGTGTAGAATGGAAACAAGAGTATTTACGTGTATCAGATGTCCTATGGGTTGCGAACTTACTGCGACTATAAATGATAATGGTGTAATAACTGTAAAAGGTAATGCCTGTATTCGCGGAGAGCAATATGCAAGGAAGGAGTTGACGAGCCCATTACGAGTTTTGACCACTACAGTTCGTGTAATAGGAGGAACTCAGGCTATGGTTCCTGTGAGAACAAAAGGCGACATTCCGAAAGAAAAAATAATGGATGGAATAAGGCAGTTAAAGCAGATACAGGTAAAAGCTCCAATTCAAATTGGAGAGGTGATTGTTGAGAACCTTGTGAATACAGGGATAGCAGTAATTGCAACGAAAACTGTACAAAAAAGAGCATAATTGTTATTATATATTAAAGAATATTCTGAAAAATGACGAAGTATGTAGAAATCTATTGAATTGTATTTTGAAACATAGGAGGAATAATTTATGATAACAGTATCCGCTTGTCTTATTGTTAAAAATGAGGAAGAAGTGTTAGCAAGATGCTTAGATTGTGTACAGAGGGTAGCAGATGAGATTATCATTGTGGATACTGGCTCAACAGATCGGACCAAGGAGATTGCAAGTCGTTATACGGATTTAATCTATGATTTTAAATGGGTGGATGATTTTTCCGCTGCAAGAAATTTTTCTTTTTCCAAGGCATCAATGGAGTATTTGTATGTTGCTGATGCAGATGAAATAATTGAAGAAGAACAGATACATAATTTCCTACGATTAAAAGAGACATTATTTCCAGAGATTGAAATTGTACAAATGTATTATTGCAATCAGCTGGAATTTAATACAACCTATAATTTCGATAAAGAGTATCGACCAAAACTTTACAAGAGAGTGAGAGAATTTCGTTTTTATGATCCATTACATGAGGCGGTTCGTTTGGAACCCGTTATCTATGATAGCGAAATAGAGATTGTTCATAAACCGCTTTCAAATCATGCTCCACGAGACTTTACTACCTATCAAAAAATCATAGCACGAGGGGAAAATCTATCTGATAAGTTACGATCTATGTATGCTAGAGAGCTATTTATCGCAGGTGAGGATAGTGATTTTATTGATGCGTATTCCTACTTTTATGAAACCGTACTTCATACTACCTTAGGATTAACCGAACTAAAACAATGTCAGTGTGTATTGGCTAGAGGTGCTAGACTACAACAGAAGGATCAAGATTTTTTTAAAGTTTGTTTAAAGAATGTCGCTTGTAGTGTGACTTCTTCTGAAATATGCTTTGAATTAGGTGAATACTACCTGCAAAATGGAGATGAATTGGAAGCTATTCTTTGGTATTATAATGCTGCATTTGAGACAGAGGCAGAACTTAATCTTCATTATCAAGGGGATTATCCGTTAAACAAACTTGCCCTTTGCTATCAGGCCTTAGGAAATGACGAAGAGGCTTTAAAATATGTAAACCTACGAGATGAATGGAAAGCAGAAGAGCGGTAAATCCTATCCATAGAAAGGTATGAGATACACAGTAATAATAAATAACAATAAAATAACAATATTCGATCAATCGTTCGAATGCATGCTTGATTATTCCTTAGGTTAGAGTTATCATATGGCTAGAAAGTAATATTATATGACTAAGGGGTATGAAAGAGCCTAAGAATTATAATGATGAGGTGATGGTATGATTTTTTTTATAATTGCAATAGCGATTTTTGTATTAGACTTTTTTATTAAGCAATATATTGAGAAAAACAAAACGTTAGGTAAAAGTGAAAAGATATTTAAAGATCGTATTATTGTTACAAAATATCATAACCAGGGTGCCTTTTTGAACTTTATGGAAAAGAAAAGAGAAATCCTCTTGTTATTATCCGGGATTATGATTGGTGGTATTACGATATTAATGGCAATCATATTTCCTCAAAAGGGAAAACGAATTCTAAAAACAGGTATTGCATTTTTAGCCGGTGGTGCTGCTAGTAATGTATATGATAGGCTTAAAAGAGGTTATGTAGTAGATTATTTTAGTTTCTCTTTTTATCAGAAAGTGATATTTAATATATCAGACTTTTTCATTTTCTTAGGTAGTATTGTTTTGGCTGTTCGCATTATTTTTAAAGGATTAGAGTAAAAGCTACTTATAGGTGAAAAAGAATCTTCTAACTGAAAAATAGAAGCATAAGAAAGTGTCAAATTTCCCACTTCTTATGCTTTTTTTACCTCTATAAATTCCTACAGAAAGAGTACGAGTTAAGCAGACCTAGAGAAAGTCTAGCAGCTTATGTCTACTGCTTTGATTAATGAAATTGCTATTTTGAATATTCTAAAGCCGCACCTACAAATCCTTTAAATAGCGGATGAGGACGATTTGGACGTGATTTAAATTCAGGGTGTGCTTGTGTGGCTAAAAACCATGGGTGATCTAGAAGCTCGATCATCTCAACGATTCTTCCATCTGGGCTAAGACCAGATAATTTTACACCATGTCGAATCAGTTCGTCTCGATAATAATTATTCACCTCATAACGATGACGATGACGTTCAGTAATCGTTGTGGTCTGATATAGCTCATAAGCTTTGCTAGTTTTGTCAAGAATACATGGATAAGAACCAAGCCTTAATGTTCCACCAATATCCTCAATACCATCTTGTTCAGGCATTAGGTGAATCACTGGATGAGTAGTCTCTGGACTTAACTCCACACTGTGTGCATCAGAAAAACCAAGAACATGACGAGTAAATTCTACAACGGCAAGTTGCATTCCAAGACATAGTCCAAGGAAAGGAAGTTTATGTTCTCTTGCATATTGAATTGCTAAAATCTTTCCTTCAATACCACGATCACCAAATCCACCCGGGACTAGAACACCGCTCACCTCTTGCAAAAGATCTGCTACTGATTCCTTTGTTACAGATTCCGAAGGAATCCATTTAATTTGAATGGAGGCATTGTGGGCAACCGCTCCATGCTTTAAAGACTCTACTACACTAATATAGGCATCGTGAAGCTGTGTATATTTTCCGACTAAGGCTACCGTAACATCACGAGTAGGATTTTTTAAAGAATAGACCATATCCTCCCAATCCCTTAGGTCAGGTTCTGGGCAGTCTAGATGAAGGCACTCACAGGCAACATCAGCAAGGTGTTCCTCCTCCATCATAAGTGGAATTTCGTATAAGGTATCAGCATCTAAATTCTGAAGAACATGATTGCGAGGAACATTGCAAAACAAAGCTATTTTTTCACGAATTCCTGTCTCGAGAGGGAGTTCAGTACGGCACATAATAATATCTGGCTGAATCCCCATTCCCTGAAGATCTTTCACGCTTGCTTGAGTTGGTTTTGTTTTCATTTCACCCGAGGCTTTTAAGTAAGGAATCAAAGTTACATGAATAAGAATTGCATTTTCTCTTCCGACATCATGTTGAAACTGACGGATTGCTTCGAGAAAAGGCTGGCTCTCAATATCACCTACAGTTCCACCAACTTCAATAATAGCGATTTGTGTTTCATCACAACCATCATTACGATAGAAACGGCTTTTAATTTCATTTGTGATATGTGGAATAACCTGAACTGTTCCACCTCCAAAGTCGCCTCGGCGTTCTCTGGATAATACGGTCCAATAAATCTTACCAGTAGTTACATTGGATTGCTTTGTTAGACTTTCATCGATAAAACGTTCATAATGGCCAAGATCAAGGTCAGTTTCAGCACCATCATCCGTTACAAAGACCTCACCGTGCTGAATTGGATTCATAGTACCCGGATCGATATTAATGTACGGATCGAATTTTTGCATTGTTACATGGTACCCTCTTGCCTTTAATAAACGTCCAAGAGAAGCGGCGGTGATACCCTTGCCAAGACCAGATACGACACCGCCAGTTACAAAAACATATTTTACGCCCATAGTTGCTCCCTCCTATTAGTGATCTAGGTTTGCCAGTGGGTGTATGGCTTCCTAGTAAAAAACAAAAAAAGCATTCAAAATCTTGGCCTTTGGTAGAAAAAGGGTCACGGATGTCCGGACAATTCAAGATTTTAAACGCTAACACCTTTGCTAGTGTATTAAAAAAACAATTTATATTATAATACTATTGGGGCATAAAATCTAGTGTCCTTTTCATTGAAACGAAAAAAATCTTATAAATATAAAGTTAGTAATATGTGAAATCAAGGGAAAATATCGCATTATGAGCAATTTCATTTATTTTATGAAATAAATATGGAATAGTCATGAAACAAATATGAAAAGGGAAAACACAAAATCTAGCGAACCTTACGCCGTATCTTGTTACATGTGCTACATTTTATAGCATGTATATACTATAGGATTTGCGGATAACATCTGTTATAATTGTAGTTAAATAGTGCGAAAATAAAAGAATTCTTTCATAATTAGGACACAAAAAATTCAGAACTTAAAACTTGATTTATATTTTAAGTATCATTATAATGAAACTATGTTTTTGCTGGAATAAAATAAAACGAATTCATTAGGAGGATCCGATGGACAATAGAGATAAAAACGGTGGAGACAAGAAAAAGAACTGGCCGGGAAAACGCGGTTGGATTTTTAGTCTTGTTGCAGCCTTAATCATGGTAATGCTCTTTTCTTATATGACAAAGCAATTAGAGCGGAGCAGAATCGAAGAAATATCATTTAATGAATTTCTTGCGATGATTGAAAATAACAACCAAAATAAGATAGATCATATAGAAATTGATTATAGTAAAAACCAGTATACGATTTATACTGAACTAGCTAAAAATAATCCCCGAGAGAAGATTTATGTTGCGGGTATTCCACGTGATTATCCTGTTAGCGAGTTATTGATAGAAAAGGGAATTAAAGAATTACCAAATCGTAATGATAATGAAACAACTATCGTTGATATATTGTTGGCGTATGTGTTACCTTTTGTTTTAATTTATGGTGTTATGTTCTTTTTATTCCGTATGATTTCTAAGAGTGGCGGCGGAATGATGGGGGTTGGAAAAAGTAATGCGAAGGTCTATGTCGAAAAAGAGACTGGTGTGACATTTAAAGATGTAGCTGGTCAGGAAGAGGCGAAAGAGTCTCTGACAGAATTAGTGGATTTTCTTCATAACCCTGGAAAATATACAAGAATCGGTGCGAAACTTCCAAAAGGTGCTCTTCTTGTGGGACCTCCGGGTACTGGTAAAACTCTATTAGCAAAAGCTGTAGCGGGAGAAGCGAAAGTTCCGTTTTTCTCTCTATCAGGTTCTGATTTTGTTGAAATGTTTGTTGGTGTAGGAGCATCTCGTGTACGTGACTTGTTTAAGCAAGCACAAACTCAAGCACCATGTATCGTGTTTATTGACGAGATTGATGCCATAGGTAAGAGCAGAGATTCCCATTATGGCGGTGGAAATGATGAGCGAGAGCAAACATTAAATCAGTTGCTTTCTGAGATGGATGGTTTTGATACTTCCAAAGGTATTGTTATCTTAGCTGCTACGAACCGACCAGAAGTACTAGATAAGGCACTTCTTCGTCCAGGACGATTTGATCGAAGAGTTATTGTAGATAAACCGGATTTGAAAGGCCGTATTGAGACTTTAAAGGTTCATGCAAAGAATGTATTAATGCATGACTCTGTGGATTTAGAAGAAATTGGACTTGCAACCAGTGGAGCAGTTGGATCTGATTTAGCCAATATGATTAATGAAGCTGCAATATTAGCAGTGAAAGAAGGTAGAACAGTAGTTACTCAAAACGATTTGTTTGAATCGGTTGAAGTCGTTATTGCTGGTAAGGAGAAGAAGGATCGTATTCTTGGACCAGAAGAAAAGAAGATAGTTGCATACCACGAAGTGGGACATGCTTTAGTAACAGCTTTAGAGAAAAATGCTGAGCCAGTTCAAAAGATTACCATAGTACCACGTACAATGGGATCTCTTGGTTACGTAATGCAAGTACCAGAAGAAGAAAAATATCTGATGAGTAAGGATGAGTTGTTAGCACGAATTGTTACCTTATATGGTGGACGTGCCGCGGAAGAATTAGTATTTGGTTCCATTACTACTGGAGCTTCCAATGATATTGAGAAGGCAACCTCTCTTGCCCGTGCAATGGTAACACAGTATGGTATGTCAGATCGATTTGGTTTGATCGGATTAGAATCTGTGGAAAATCGTTATCTGGATGGTAGAGCGGTACTTAATTGTGGAGATGCCACTGCAGCTGAAATTGATAGCGAAGTCATGGCAATTCTTAAGAAGTGCTATGACCGTGCAAAAGAGCTTTTGGCAGGTAATCGTGATGTATTAGATAAGATTGCAGACTTCCTAGTAAACAAAGAAACGATTACAGGAAAAGAATTCATGAAGATTTATCATGAAGTAAAAGGGATCCCTGAAGAAGAGAAGGAGTTGATCTCTTCCGAAGAAAGAAATAAAATTAGAGAAGTATCTGTAAGAAAACAGGATAATCATGAGTCAAGTTCATCAATAGTAAGAGCAGCAGAACTGAAGGAAAAAACGGAAACTGAGGAAGAAATGAATAGTAACTCAGGGAATACCGTGTTATAGTGACAAGGATAAGAGTTACTACGGATGAATGTCCCTAGTAACTCTTTCCGATTAAAGAAGATATTTTCTAATTAATCACTGTTTGAAGAAGCTTTATATCTCAAAATAATACCCATCGCATATCAGACCCGCTCGCAAATTTGATACTGTAGTAAGAAAAAGTGGGAAAATTATTTGTTATTTTAACCCTATATTCGACAATAGAAATGAGGATGACTATGTTTGACTTAGACGAAGAACTGAAAAAACTTCCCGCGAAGCCAGGTGTCTACATAATGCACAATAATAAAGACGAGATTATCTATGTAGGCAAGGCAATCAGTCTAAAAAATCGTGTAAGGCAGTATTTTCAGAGTAGTAGAAATTTATCAACAAAGATACAGCAGATGGTAAGTAATATCGACCATTTTGAATACATTATCGTAGATTCTGAGATGGAGGCACTGGTACTTGAGTGTAACTTAATTAAAGAGCACCGTCCAAAGTATAATACGATGCTTAAGGATGATAAAAGCTATCCTTATATTAAAGTAACTGTGAATGAGGCTTATCCAAGAGTACTATTTGCAAGACAGCAGAAAAAAGATAAGGCAAAGTATTTTGGCCCATATACGAGTTTGGGGGCAGTGAAAGATATTTTAGATCTACTTCGTCGTCTTTATTTTATTCGTACCTGTAATCGTAATCTGCCAAAAGACATAGGTTTAGAACGTCCTTGTCTTTACTATCATATCAAACAATGTAAGGCGCCATGTCAAGGGTATATTTCGGAAGAGGAATATCGTAAGTCGATTGATGAAGTTATTGAGTTTTTGAATGGAAACTATGCACTAGTTACGAAGGATTTACAAGCTAAGATGAAGGCAGCCTCCGAAAACTTAGAATTTGAAGAAGCAGCAGGGTATCGTGATTTAATACTTAGTGTTGAAAAATTAAGCCAGAAACAAAAGGCGTCTGATGTGGATGGCGTTGATCGAGATATTATAGCATTTGCAAGTACTGGCGACGAAGCAGTAGCTCAGGTATTTTTTATTCGAGATGGTAAGATGCTAGGAAGAGAACATTATCATATTACTGGAGTGGCAAATGAGAGTAGGTCGAGTATTATGACTAACTTTGTAAAGCAATTTTACGCAGGAACTCCGTACATCCCTAGAGAGTTATTATTATCAGAGCCTTTAGAAGAAGAGGAACTAATCAGTGAATGGTTAAGTACAAAGCGAGGACAAAAGGTAAGAATTCATGTTCCGAAAAAGGGAGATAAAGAACGTCTTGTTGAGCTTGCTGAAAAAAATGCATCACTGGTATTACAACAAGATTCTGATAAGATACAACGGGAAGAAGCTAAAACCATTGGAGCTGTTAGGCATATTGCAGATATGCTTTCTCTTCCTGGGATATATCGTATGGAATCCTTCGATATCTCTAATACCAACGGATTCGAATCTGTTGGTTCTATGGTAGTTTATGAAAATGGTAAACCAAAACGAAATGATTATCGAAAGTTTAAAATTAAATCAGTACAAGGACCAGATGACTATGCTTCGATGCGAGAGGTATTGACTAGAAGGTTTTCTCATGGTCAAAAGGAAGCGGAAGAACTCGCTAAGAAAAATATCGATATTAGTCATGGAAGTTTTACGAGATATCCGGATTTGATTTTAATGGATGGTGGTAGAGGACAGGTAAATATTGCTCTAGAGGTAATGAATGAACTTAAATTAACTATTCCAGTTTGCGGTATGGTGAAGGACGACAACCATAGAACTCGAGGGTTATATTTTGATAATGTTGAAATTCCAATTGACACTCATAGTGAAGCGTTTCGATTAATAACGAGAATTCAAGATGAGACCCATCGTTTTGCAATTGAGTATCATCGCTCCCTACGTTCTAAGGCGCAAGTACATTCCATTCTTGATGATATCGATGGTGTTGGTCAGACGAGAAGAAGAGCACTTATGAAACATTTTGCATCCATAGATGCGATCAAAGCGGCAAGCATGGAGGATTTAATGGCGGTACCATCGATGAACAAGCTTTCCGCAGCGAAAGTATATGAGTTCTTTCATACTTCTTCCGAGAGAGGGACTGAGACCACATAATTATATAAGATAAGCTTGGTTTTAAATAAATGTAGTAAGATTTGTTACTTACATGTTGATAAAAAACTATCGTTATTCCACTGAAATCTCATTTGTGAATGTTGCTTATAAAAGGTGAATATGATAGAATGTGGGAAGAATGAGCTATAGCATTCGTAAGTCGAATATGATTTATGATTGATATAGAAAATACGTAAAGGAGATTGCTATGTATACTGTTGAATTGGGAAAATTAGTGGAAAAGATGAACCTGGAAAACTGCACTCCTGAAATTGATATCAGCAGCATTCAAATAACACAGCCTGATGTGAATCGTCCTGCGTTACAGCTGACTGGTTTTTTTGATTATTTTGATTCTGATCGTGTACAAATTATTGGAAATGTTGAGCACGCTTATATGCAAAAGATGGAGAAGGATCACGGACTTGGTATCATGAAAAAGCTTATGAGCTTTAAGATGCCATGTATCGTTTTCTGTCGTGGTATTGAAGTTTCTGAAGACTTTAAAGAAGTTGCAATAGAGGAAGGAGTACCTATTTTCCGCACTGAAAAGACAACCTCCTCTTTTATGGCAGAAGTAATTCGCTGGTTAAAAGTAGAATTAGCACCAAGAATATCAATCCATGGAGTATTAGTTGATGTCTATGGTGAAGGTATTTTGATTATGGGCGAGAGTGGAATTGGAAAAAGTGAAGCAGCTCTTGAACTAATTAAACGTGGACACCGTCTTGTTACAGATGACTTAGTAGAGATTAAAAAAGTTAGTGATGATACCTTAATTGGTACAGCACCAGATATCACACGTCACTTTATTGAATTACGTGGTATTGGTATTATTGACGTAAAGACGTTATTCGGTGTTGAGAGTGTTAAGAATACACAATCAATTGACTTAGTAATCAAATTAGAGGAATGGAATAGAGATAAAGAGTATGACCGTCTTGGTCTTGAGGAACAGTACATTGAATTCCTTGGTAATAGGGTAGTATGTCATAATATACCGATTCGTCCAGGACGTAATCTTGCTGTTATTTGCGAGTCTGCAGCTGTTAATTACCGTCAAAAGAAGATGGGTTATAATGCAGCTCAAGAATTATATAATCGTGTAACAAATAATTTATTAAAAAAGAGTAAGTAAGAGAAGGTAGAAAGAAACTTTAAGGAACTAATAAACTTAAAGTAACTAAGAGATTTTACGGAGCATAGGAAACTTTACGGAGCAAAGGAATACTAAAAACTCTTGCAAGAAGTTTTTATTGATTTAGATTTATAATACAAGAATATAGTGAAGAACGATATTCATTATAAAAAATACCAGGGGGATTGGCAACATGGACAAGTTTTGCTTTGGAATTGACATTGGTGGCACAACAATTAAATGCGGATTATTTACAGCGAATGGTGAATTAAAAGAAAAATGGGAGATTCCTTCTAGAACAGAAAATGGCGGAATTCAAGTACCACAGGATGTAGCGGATACGATTGATGCCAAATTAAAAGAATTATCCATTGAGAAAAAGGATGTTCTTGGAGTTGGTATTGGTGTACCCGGTCCAATTACCGAAGATGGAACTGTCTTAAAATGTGCTAATCTAGGTTGGGATATTTTTAATGTAAATGAAAAAATGAGTGCACTTACCGGACTAAAGGTAGCAACTGCAAATGATGCCAATGTTGCTGCTCTAGGAGAAATGTGGATGGGCGGTGGCAAAGGTTATAAGAACATCGTTATGGTTACTCTTGGAACCGGCGTAGGTGGCGGAGTTATTTTAAATGGTAAGATTGTTGCAGGAAGTAATGGCGGTGGTGGTGAAATCGGCCATATGACAATGAATCTTGATGAGAAAGAGACATGCGGTTGCGGTAAACATGGCCATTTAGAGCAATATGCTTCTGCTACAGGCATTGTACGTCTTGCTAAAAAACGTTTATTAGATACAAGTGTTACTACTTCACTTCGTGAGCTTGCCGAGGTAACAGCGAAAGATATTTTTGATCACGCGAAAGCGGGAGATACGGTCGCACTAGAGCTTGTTGAAGAACTAGGTAGATATCTTGGGTTGGCATTATCTCATGTTGCTGCTGCGGTTGATCCACAGGTATTTGTAATTGGTGGTGGTGTATCAAGAGCTGGCTCTATGTTACTTGATGTGATTTCAAAATATTATAATCAGAATATCATATTCGCACTATCAAATAAAGAGTTCCGTCTTGCTGAACTTGGAAATGATGCAGGGATCTATGGTTGTGCAAAATTAGTGATTGGCTAATTACTAGTAAAGATGATTTCTTTCTATGAATTTTTGATTTTAGCTCTATTTTTCTGATTCATATTGAATTACAAAAGAAATCTCTAGGCATATTATGTAGTAATAACAGTTAGAAAGAAAGGTTTGTTCTACTATCATAAAACAAACCAGAGGATATAAGTGAATAATGTAATTTTGCAAGAATTAAAAAATATAGTTTCAACGGAACGAGTGACTTGTAATGAGCCCTTAAGTAAACATACGTCATTTAAGATTGGTGGCCCCGCAGACTACTTTGTGATAACAAAAAAAATAGAGGAGACAGCTGCTGTTATTCAGTGTTGTAATCAGCATAATTTGCCTCTACTTATGATAGGAAAAGGTAGTAATCTACTAATCTCAGATGCAGGCATACGTGGAGTTGTACTAAAGCAAGAGGATAACACGGAGGGCTTTTTTGTAACCCAATGTGAAGAGGGTTATTTGGTTACTGGTGGCGCTGGAATGAATCTTTCTGCTTTTGCGATGAAGATTGCAAATGAAAGCTTAACTGGATTTGAATTTGCAGCTGGGATCCCTGGAAGTTTAGGTGGGGCTGTTTATATGAATGCAGGAGCTTATGGTGGGGAAATCAAAGACTGTATAAAAAGTGCACGTGTTTTAACAAAAGAAGGACAGATCCTATCTCTTAACAGGGAAGAATTGGAGCTTTCCTATCGAAGCAGTATTATACAAAAAAAAGGGTATTATGTTATTGATGCTACTTTTTTATTACAAAAAGGAAATCAAGAAGATATCCTTAGAAAAATTGAGGAACTTAACCAAGCAAGAAAAGATAAACAACCGTTGGAGTATCCAAGTGCTGGGAGCACATTTAAACGACCAGAAGGATATTTTGCAGGAAAACTAATTATGGATGCAGGGCTCCGAGGATACCGAGTTGGTGGAGCTATGGTGTCGGAAAAACATTGTGGCTTTGTGATAAACACAGGTGATGCAACTGCGAAAGACGTATTGCAACTTATTGACGATGTTAGGCGTATTGTAAAAGAAAAATTTGGCGTTACTTTAGAACCAGAGGTACGTTTAATTGGTGAGAAAGTTAACCCTTAAGCTTAAGGTACCGGGGGATGTCGGAGGATGTGGATGAACATATGAGATTTGTAATAGTCACAGGTATGTCAGGAGCAGGGAAAAGCTCGGTACTTAAGATGTTAGAAGATAGCAGTTATTTTTGTGTGGACAATTTACCAATCCCATTTATCATGAAATTTGCAAGGCTTGCGGTAAAAGAAAGTGCGAATATTACGAAAGTAGCACTCGGAATCGATATACGTAGCGGTCAGGCATTAGAAGAACTTGGTAAAGTATTAGAGGATGTAAAGTCGGCTGGTTATCAGTATGAAATTTTATTTCTCGAGGCCAGCACAGAAATTTTAGTAAAACGCTATAAAGAAACACGCAGAATGCATCCCTTATCTGGTACTGGGCGTGTGGATAAAGGCATTGAATTAGAGCGTAGAAAGCTAAGGTTTTTAAAAGAACGGGCAGATTACATTATTGATACAAGTAGATTGCTTGTACGGGAATTAAAAACAGAGATTGATAATATATTTGTACAGGATGGCACCTATCGGAACTTCTTTATTACTGTGTTATCCTTTGGATTTAAATATGGGTTACCAAACGATGCGGATTTAGTTTTTGATGTGCGATTTTTACAGAATCCGTATTATGTTCCTAAGCTAAAGTCAAAGACAGGAAATGAACCAGAAGTTCGAGACTTTGTACTCTCGTTAGAGCAAGCGGAGGAATTCTTAACGAAACTTATGGATATGCTATTGTTCCTGATTCCGAATTATATTGCAGAAGGAAAGAATCAATTGGTAATTGGCATTGGATGTACTGGTGGTAGACATCGCTCGGTGACATTGGCAAATGAGATTACCAAACGATTATCTGCTACGGAATACGGTGTTAAGGCAGAGCACAGGGATGTTGAGAAGGGGTAGAGAATTTTGTCATTTTCTAAAGAAGTTAAGGAAGAAATCACAAAGCAAATGAACAATGCGCGGCACTGTAGACTTGCAGAGATAGCTGCGTTACTTAGCGCATGCGGCCACGTCATTCAGAAGGATGGGGAAATAAAAAGCATTGTCTTACAGACAGAAAATATCTTAGTTGCAAGAAAATACTTTACATTATTGAAAAAAACATTTAATATTAATACTGAAATTTTAATTAGAAAAAATAAGGCTGGAAAAAACAGTTTGCTTTTTTTGCTCGTCGTAAAGCTACCAAAGCAAGTATCACTTTTATATCAGGCAACGAAACTATCCTTACATCATGAACTCGGTGATAAGGCACTGGTAGTAGATCCTATAGTGGTACAAAATACTTGCTGTAAACGAGCTTTTGTACGAGGGTTATTTTTGGCAGCAGGTTCCATGAGTGATCCAGAAAAAACTTATCATTATGAGATTGTATTTCCGGATTTAGAACGTGCCAGTCAATTGCAAGAGATTATCAATTCCTTTCTCATTGATGCGAAGATAGTACTTCGAAAGAAATATTATGTCGTCTATGTGAAAGAGGGTTCACAAATAGTTGATTTATTAAACATTATGGAAGCTCATACCAGTCTGATGGATTTTGAGAATGTCAGAATTCTAAAGGAGATGAGAAACTCTATCAATCGCCAAGTGAACTGTGAAGCAGCTAACATTAATAAAACAGTAACTGCAGCTGCAAAACAAATTGATGATATACTATTTATAAGAGACACCATAGGGTTTGACAACTTAACCGAAGGGTTAGAGGAGATTGCAGAACTAAGAATTTCTTATCCTGAAAGCTCTTTGAAAGAATTGGGGGCAATGTTGAATCCGCCGATTGGTAAATCAGGCGTGAATCACCGACTAAAAAAACTGTGTTCTATTGCGGATGGTCTTAGGCAATAAAAGGAGGAAACAAGCGATGATTTCTAAGAAAATTGTTATTAAAATACCAACAGGATTAGAGGCTAGACCGGTAGCGTTATTGGTTCAGGTAGCCAGCCAGTATGAAAGCAACGTTTATGTAGAATGTGAAGAGAAAAAAGTAAATGCGAAGAGTATTATGGGGATGATGAGTCTCGGGCTTCCAGCCGGAGAGGAAATCAATGTAATCGTAGATGGTTCCGATGAGGAAGTTGCGATGGAAAACATTGAAAAATATCTTTGTGGAAATAAATAAATTAAATTGAGAGCTTTTGCAAATCAGGGTAATTCTGGAGCAAAAGCTCTTTTCTTAACTTTTGACAAATGATTACAAATTCCTTATACTAATTCTGTAAATATAAATTGAGAAAACAGGTGTTCTAGTGCTATAATAAGAGTAAAGATTGAAGGTGCAAAAGCAGCACCTTTTATCAGAAGTTTAAAAGCAAACCTCTGATAAGCTAGACTCAAGAAGTTCTAGGAACTTCTCATTAGATAAGCGGTGCAAAAGCAGCACCTTTTATTAGAAGCTTAAAAACAAACTTCTAATAAGCTATATTACAGGAATGGAGGATATGGATGGATAATCAGAAAAAGCCAAAGGATGGTAAGATAACACTTCGTAAGGTTACAAAGATATTGATAATGGAAGGACTTATCCTTTCTGTGCTCTTTATTAGTTTTGCTATGAAACGCCTATCAGATAATAAAGTGGATCCAGTAGAAACGACAAAACCAGTGGTTCAGACCAGTAATAACAATATTACTATTACTCCAACCGCCGATCCGATGAGGGAAGTAAAAAAAGAGCAGGAAGCGAAG
The DNA here is from genome assembly GCF_000018685.1 of Lachnoclostridium phytofermentans ISDg. Lineage (NCBI taxonomy): Bacteria > Bacillati > Bacillota > Clostridia > Lachnospirales > Lachnospiraceae > Lachnoclostridium > Lachnoclostridium phytofermentans. The sequence continues at coordinate 417,098 of NC_010001.1, forward strand.
CAGCAAGAGGTATTAAAGGAAGCAAAACTATTAGCAGCAGGCTATGATTATGATAAAGCGATTAACATGCTAAAATCAGAAAAAGGTTACGAAAATGTCGATTCCTATATGGTTGCTATAAACGAATTTGAGGAAGAAAAGAAATCCCTCGTTCCGTTAGGCGCTTATAAATCTTCTGAAGAGGTAAGTCATTTATTTTTTCACTCCTTAATCTATGATACTAGTAAGGCATTTGATGGAGATTACAAAGAGAATGGCTATAACTATTATATGGTTACCGTAAAAGAATTTAAAGAGATGCTAAGACAGTTATATGAAAATAACTATGTATTAGTGAGCGTTCATGATTTAGTAACGAAGGTTACGAAGAAGGATGGAACAACGACATATCAGGACGGAGAGATTTTATTACCTCCAAATAAAAAACCGTTTGTGCTATCACAGGACGATGTGAATTACTATGATTATATGGATGGTGATGGATTTGCCAGCCGAATGGTGATTGATGAAAATGGCAAGCCTTCTACGCTTATGATAAATGAGGATGGCACGACTACCGTAGGTGATTACGATATGGTACCTATTGTAGAACGATTTATTGAGGAACACCCTGATTTTTCTTATCGTGGTGCAAGAGGTATTATTGCACTGACCGGTTATGAAGGCGCACTTGGTTATCGTACGGATCCAGCATCAAAGAATTCAAAAACTTATGCTCAGGATAAAGAAACAGTAAAACAGGTTGCGGAAGTTATGAAACAGTACGGATGGGAGTTCGCCAGCCATAGTAATGGACACCGTGATATGGGAGCATGTACGGAGGAATTCTTAAAAAAGGATACCGATAAATGGTTGAAATATGTGGGTTCCTTGGTTGGAGAAACAGATCTTTATATCTTCCCTTATGGAATCGATATTCAAAGTGGTGCAGGTACTTATAAAAATGCAAAGTTTCAGTACTTAGACAGTGTTGGATTTCATTATTATTTTGGAGTTTTTAAGGAACCTTGGATACAAGTAAAGGATAATTATGTTCGTATGAGCCGTCGTGCTATCGATGGACAAGCGATGCTTCAGTATCCAGAACGGTTGAAAGATATATTTGATCTGAGTACGATCTTGGATGATGTGAGACCAGCTCTAAAGTAAAGTGGAAAAACTTCGTTTAGATAAAAGAACATTCATTAAATGAAAACAACACTAAGGTAAAAACAATCACTTAGGTAAAAAAATATTCACTTAGCTGAAAAAATCTATTACTTAGTAAAAGATAAATCGTTTATACATCAAGTATGTGCTCGCGTTGCAGCTCACTTGAGAGGAACAAAGCAGCGCAGAAATGAGGAAATTATGAGTTTTACACATTTGCATGTGCATACAGAGTTCAGTCTACTAGATGGCTCTGGTAAAATAAAGGAAATGGCTGCCCAAGCGAAAAAACTTGGGATGGATGCACTAGCAATTACGGATCATGGAGTTATGTATGGTGTTATTGATTTCTACCGTGCATGTTTGGCAGAAGGAATAAAGCCAATTATCGGTTGTGAAGTTTATGTTGCACCAAACTCCAGATTTGATAAAGAAGGTAGTGCGAGTGAGGAACGATATCATCATCTTGTTTTATTAGCGGAGAATGATATCGGTTATCACAACTTAATTAAAATTGTATCAAGGGGCTTCACAGAAGGCTTTTATTATAAACCAAGAGTAGATCATGAATTATTAAAGGAATACAGCGAAGGTATCATAGCGCTGTCGGCATGTCTTGCTGGTGAAGTTGCAGTGATGCTTCGAAGAAATTTCTTTGAAGAAGCGAAAGCATCGGCCTTAAAGTTGCAAGAGATTTTCGGTGCTGGGAATTTCTTTTTGGAATTGCAAGACCATGGTTATCCGGAGCAAAAGTCAGTGAATCAAGGTTTACTAAGAATAAGTGAAGAAACCAATATTCCACTGGTTGCTACCAATGATATTCACTACACCTATGACACTGATGAAACTGCCCATGATATTTTACTTTGTATCCAAACACAGAAGAAAGTAACGGATGAAGATCGTATGCGTTATGCGGGTGGTCAATTTTACATGAAATCTCCAGAGGAGATGAGAGAGTTATTTCCATATGCTCTGCAGGCGCTTCAAAATACAGAGGAGATAGCAAAGCGTTGTAATGTAACAATTGAATTTGGTCATTATAAACTTCCGAAATATGATGTCCCAGCGCCTTATACAGTAAGCCCTGGAAGTGGAAGCACTGATGATGAGGGCGACATCAGTGCAAGCCAAAATATCAGTACAAACACTGATATTTTGGCCAGAGAGTATTTAAGAAAGCTCTGTGAAGAGGGATTGGTACGTCGCTATAAGGACCCATCAACGGAACTTTGGGATAGATTAAACTATGAGCTTGAAACAATAGAGAACATGGGATTTGTCGATTATTTCTTAATTGTTTGGGACTTTATTAAATATGCAAAAGACAATGATATTATTGTAGGTCCTGGTCGTGGTAGTGCTGCGGGAAGTGTTGTCTCTTACTGTTTGGAGATTACAAATATTGACCCAATCAAATATAGCCTCTTGTTTGAGCGATTTCTAAATCCAGAGCGTCTTACGATGCCAGATATTGATATCGATTTTTGTTTCGAGCGTCGTCAGGAAGTGATAGATTATGTGGTATCGAAGTATGGAAAGGATCGAGTAGTTCAGATTGTTACCTTTGGAACAATGGCAGCAAGAGCGGTAATCCGTGACGTGGGTCGTGCACTTGATATGCCGTACGCTTCAGTTGATGTGGTTGCAAAGATGATTCCAACAGAACTTGGGATTACCATTGAAAAAGCACTTAATATTAATCCGGATTTAAAGAAGCTCTATGAATCTGATCCAGAAGTAATGCATTTAATAGATATGTCAAAGCGTTTAGAGGGTTTACCACGCCATACCTCCATGCACGCTGCAGGCGTTGTTATCAGTAATGCTCCGGCAGATGAATATGTTCCATTATCTAGGTCATCAGATGATTCCATTACAACTCAGTTTACGATGACTACCTTAGAGGAACTTGGATTACTCAAAATGGACTTTTTAGGACTTCGTACCTTAACAGTAATTCAAAATGCAGTTTTGCTTGTGAACCAAGCGAAAGCTAGACTCGGAGAGACCGAAGAGAATTTTCTTAACATTGATGAAATTGATTATAATGACTCAAAAGTATTGGATTTAATTTCTTCTGCAAAGACAGAGGGTATTTTTCAGCTAGAAAGCTCAGGAATGAAGAGTTTCATGAAGGAATTAAAACCTCAGAACCTAGAAGATATTATCGCCGGTATCTCTTTATACCGTCCTGGTCCAATGGACTTTATACCAAAATACATTCAAGGAAAAAATAATCAAAAAAGTATTCAGTATGAATGTAAGGAACTAGAACCAATCTTATCACCAACTTATGGTTGTATCGTATATCAGGAGCAGGTTATGCAGATCGTTCGAGAGCTTGCAGGATATAGCTTTGGACGAAGTGACTTGGTGCGCCGTGCAATGTCGAAAAAGAAAGCATCCGTAATGGAGAAAGAGAGACAAAGCTTCGTATATGGAAATGTTGAAGAAGGGGTACCTGGTTGTATATCCAAAGGTATTCCAGAAGCCGTTGCCAATCACATCTACGATGAGATGACAGACTTTGCAAAATATGCTTTTAATAAATCTCATGCGGCTGCATATGCGGTAGTATCTTATCAAACAGCATATCTAAAATGTTACTATCCGGTAGAGTTCATGGCAGCACTAATGACTTCCGTGATTGATAATCCAAGTAAGGTGGCAGAATATATCTATACTTGCCGCCAGATGGGAATAAAACTTCTACCACCGGATATTAATGATGGATATGCTACCTTTACGGTAAGTGGTGAAAATATTCGATATGGACTCTCTGCAATTAAAGGGCTTGGAAGACCAGTGATTGATGCCTTGGTAATTGAGAGAGAAGAAAATGGTCCATATCTTAACTTAAAGGATTTCGCGTCAAGACTTTCTGGAAAAGAAGTGAATAAACGAACCATTGAAAGTTTCATCAAATCAGGCGCTTTTGACAGCATGCCAGGAACAAGAAAGCAATTAATGCATGTCTATGTCGGGGTACTAGATGGAGTAAGCCAAGAAAAGAAAAGAGCGATGACGGGGCAGATGAGCCTGTTTGATCTTGATGGTGATGCGAAGGTTATGAATGAGGAGATTATTTTCCCAGAGGTAGGGGAATATTCGAAAGAAGAGTTACTTGCATTTGAGAAGGAAGTACTTGGAATCTATGTTAGCGGTCACCCATTAGAGGCCTATGAACTACTGTTAAAAAGAAATGCAACTGCGAATACAGCGGATTTTATCGTCGAAGAGGAGACGAATACAGTAAAAGTAGCAGATGGTGATACGGTTACTGTTGGTGGTATGATAACCTCTCGAACGTTAAAAACAACGAGAACGAACGCTGTTATGGCATTCATTACATTGGAAGATATGTTTGGTACGATGGAAGTCATCATCTTCCCACGTGATTACGAGAAGTTTAAATACACATTGGAAATTGATAATCGAGTATTTATCAAAGGAAAAGTGGCAGTAGAAGAGGATAAACCGGCAAAATTAATCTGTCAATCGATAACTCCTTTTGCGGATATTAGTAAAGAGTTATGGGTAAAATTCTCGGATAAAGAAGCATTTTTAAATAACGAAAAGGCATTGTATGAAATCATAAAGAATTATGATGGCAATGATCGTATTACAGTATATTGTGAGAAGGAAAAAGCGATTAAAAAATTACCACTAAGTCAAAGTGTTATTATCGAAGAGGGACTTCTTGAAAACCTAAGAAATGCATTTTCTGAGGAGAATATAAAAGTTGTTGAAAAGTTATAAGTTTCCATAAAAGCAACCATTTAATGGAATGAAAGATTCTGAAAGAAATGTAAGCGCTTTCATTGGAAAACTCAAGTCAAAGTACCAAAAAAACCTCATATTTTCGCATATTTTCGCACAAAATGCTATTGAAAAAAAGTATTGAATAGATTACAATATACGCAGATAAAAGGAAGTATTTATCCAAGACAAGGCGTCAAGGCAGATTGCCTAGAGTAACCTTGTCTTGTATTTATAGCAAGGGAGTTTTGAGGGAGTTCCCTTGTAAACATTACCGATGATGGTAGTTATCAAATCCTAATATCCATTATATTAGGACTAGCCATGAAAGCGTATGTTGATCCTAGCAAGAATTATATACAAAATCATATAAATTCTGGAGGTAGTACTATGACAAGTTCGAAGGATGTAATGTTTGAGCAGTTGGGTGCTTCAAATGAAATTACTAGTAATGTAAAGACAATTGGTATATTAACAAGTGGTGGAGATGCTCCTGGTATGAATGCTGCTATTCGTGCAGTAGTACGTACAGCATTAGCGAATGGTTTAGAGGTAAAGGGAATTCGCAGAGGATTCACAGGACTTTTAGAAGAAGATATTATTGATCTGAATGCAAATAGTGTGTCAGATATCATCCAACGTGGTGGTACAATATTATATACAGCTCGTTGTCCTGAGTTCGTTACGAAAGAGGGTCAGGATAAAGGCGCCGAAGTCTGTAGAAAGCATGGAATTGATGGATTAGTAGTGATTGGTGGAGATGGTTCTTTCCAAGGTGCAAAGCAATTAGCAGCAAGAGGAATTAATACTGTTGGACTTCCAGGAACCATTGATCTTGATATCGCATGTACAGATTATACAATTGGTTTTGATACAGCTGTAAATACAGCAATGGAATCAATTGATAAAGTTCGTGATACATCAACTTCCCATGAACGTTGCAGCATTATTGAAGTTATGGGTAGAAATGCTGGATATATCGCATTATGGTGTGGCATCGCAAATGGTGCAGAAGATGTTCTTACAACAGAGCGTTATGACCATGATGAGCAGAGAATTATTAGTAACATCATTGAAAAGCGCAAAATTGGTAAGAAACATCATATCATTGTAAATGCAGAAGGAATCGGCGATTCCTATGGAATGGCGAAAAGAATTGAAGCTGCAACTGGTATGGAAACTCGTGCTACTATTATTGGACATATTCAACGTGGTGGTAGTCCAACTTGTAAAGATCGTGTTTATGCATCAGCCATGGGAGCAAAAGCAGTAGATATCCTATGTAGAGGTGGCAGTAACCGAGTTGTTGCTTATAAACATGGTGAATTTGTAGACTTTGATATCAATGAGGCTCTTGCAATGAAAAAGGATTTGGATGAGTACTTATTCCAGATGTCAAAGAAATTATCAAGATAAGTGATCGTTTTAAAAGAGTAGAATTTCATAATCGTACAAGAAAGTAGGATAGTTTCTTTCTACTATTGATTTTAAAGCGAATTTTAAGTAGAATAGAGTTAGAATATTAAAAAGCTGTTAATAAAGTAAATTATGCTAGAATAAGCAGATTACTCTATTAACGGCTTTCTTGTTGCTTATTGATCACTATATATTGTAATAAATGCTATGGCAGGTGATATATAGTAGATTATGAAATACTATCAAAGAAAGGACAACATATGAACCCCAGAGCAAAAAAATTCTTATCTTATTATAAACCGTATTGGAAACTATTTTTAGCAGATATGCTATGTGCATTAACTGCTGCTGGTATTTCCTTGGTTTATCCGTTAATCGTTCGTTACATTACACAGGATGTATTAGTTAACAACGAAATTAATCAAGCAATACAAATAATTATACGAATGGCAGCTGTGCTAATCGGATTGGCAATACTTGAATTTGGATGTAACTTCTTTATTGCTTATAAAGGACATATCATGGGTGCAAAGATGGAATATGATATGAGAAATGAAATCTTTGGACATTTCCAAAAGCTATCCTTTAACTTTTATGATAATCAAAAAACAGGGCAATTAATGACTCGTATCACAAACGATTTGTTTGATATCACCGAACTATGCCACCATGGCCCTGAAGATATTGTAATCTCAATTATCAAATTCGTTGGTGCATTTATTATCTTAGTTCGTATTAACTGGAAATTAACCATCATACTTTTCTTGTTCATTCCGATGATGTTTATATTTGCTTACATTATGAAAGGTCGAATGAACCGTGCTTTTCGTAAAAACCGTGAGAGAATTGCAGATATCAATGCACAGATTGAAGATAACTTATCCGGAATTCGTGTAGTAAAATCTTTTGCCAATGAAGATTGTGAGACCTCGAAGTTTGATGCAGGTAACAAGCGTTTCGTCGATAGTAAGAGTCATGCATATTGGCAAATGGCAACCTTTCATTCTGGACTTTCGTTCTTTACAAATCTTATTAATGTTGCTGTGATTGTTGGTGGCGGAATATTGATTGCACTCAGTGGAATTCTGCTAAGTGATATGTTAACCTTTATGTTATATGTTAATAATATCATAGAGCCAATACGTAAACTGATTAACTTTACAGAACAATTCCAAAATGGTGTCACAGGATTTAGCCGATTTATGGAGATAATTGAGACGAATCCGGATATCGTAGATTCACCAGATGCAAAAGAACTGAAAAATGTTCGTGGAGATATTAGCTTTGAAGAGGTATCTTTTAAATATCAAGATACAACCAGCGAAGTATTTAGAAATATCAATCTGCAGGTACCAGCTGGTGAATATATTGCACTTGTAGGTTCCTCAGGTGTAGGAAAAACAACCATGTGTAGCTTAATCCCTAGATTTTATGAAGTAAGCACAGGAAGAATTACAATTGATGGACAGGACATTCGTAGCCTAACTCAAAAATCCTTACGAAAAAACATAGGAATTGTGCAACAGGATGTTTATCTTTTCGCAGGAACAGTTGCAGATAATATCCGCTATGGCGATTTAGATGCTACCATGGAGGAAGTTATTGAAGCAGCAAAGAATGCAAATGCACATGAATTCATTATGAATCTTCCGGAAGGATACAACACCTATATTGGACAGCGTGGTGTGAAACTATCGGGAGGACAAAAACAAAGACTAAGCATTGCAAGAGTATTTTTAAAGAACCCACCTATCCTAATCTTTGACGAGGCGACATCAGCGCTTGACAATGAGAGTGAAAAGATAGTTCAAGAGTCTTTAGAAAAATTAGCAAAAAACAGAACCACCTTTGTTATTGCTCATCGATTAACAACGATAAAAAATGCGAGAAACATTATCGTATTAACAGAAGAAGGTATCAAAGAACAAGGAACTCATGAAAAGCTGTTATCGTTAGACGGTATTTATGCCTCCCTTTATCACTTGAATTATGAAAAGCAGCAGGCATAATCCTAAGAAATTTTTAAATTATGAAAAGCAATAAGCATAATCCAAAGAAATTTTTAAATTATGGAAAGCAACAGGCATCATCATCCTAAGTTTCAATCCCGTTAAAAGGTGAATCGCTTGCGTTCTAAACATTGGAATGATAAAATAAATCGAAAGATTGCACAAGAATAAAAGGAACGAATTTTTAATTTATGGACAGTGTTGTACCAAAGGAATTTGCTACAAACTGAAAGTGAGAAAACATGTGCAGGAATAGGAGCTATCCGAATGAAAATTTTCGAACAATTAAAAGAAGAGTTAGGAATTAAACTGGAACAGGTCGAAGCTACTGTAAAGCTCATCGATGAGGGAAATACGATACCTTTTATTGCTAGATATCGAAAAGAGGTTACCGGTTCTTTAAATGATGAGGTACTACGAAGTCTATCAGAGCGTTTAACCTATCTGCGAAACTTGGAAGAGAAGAAGGCTTCTGTACTTGCAAGTATCGAAGAACAGGGAAAATTAACAGAAGAGTTAAAGGCACAGATTGAAGCTGCGGCAACCTTAGTAGTAGTAGAAGACTTATATCGCCCATATCGTCCAAAACGTAGAACCAGAGCGACAATTGCAAAAGAGAAGGGATTGGAGCCACTGGCAGAAATCATCATTGCTCAGGAAATTTCTAGGGATATCTTAGAATTAGCAGAAGACTATGTATCGGAAGAGAAGGAAGTAAGTTCTGCTAAAGACGCTGTAGCAGGAGCACTGGATATTATTGCAGAAAGCATCTCTGATGAAGCGGATTATCGTATCCACATACGTAAGCTTACCTTTGAAGAAGGAAGTATAACTTCCGCCGCAAAGGATGCAGAAGCCGAATCTGTATATGAACTTTATTATGAATATAGTGAAAAAATTTCTAAGGTAGCGGGTCACAGAGTTTTAGCCTTAAATCGCGGTGAAAATGAGAAATTTCTTACAGTAAAGATTACAGCGCCAACTGAGAAAATAATGAATTATCTTAAGGGTAAAGTGATAAAGAGAGATAATCCACATACCAATGATTATCTTGTAGTAGCAATTGCAGATAGTTATGACCGTTTAATCGCACCTGCAATTGAACGTGAGATCAGAAACGATTTGACGGAAAAAGCAGAGGATGGTGCAATTGTAGTCTTTGGCCAGAACTTAACTCAAGTATTAATGCAGCCTCCAATTGCTGGACAAGTTGTACTTGGATGGGATCCAGCGTTTCGTACCGGTTGTAAGCTGGCTGTAGTAGATGCAACAGGAAAGGTATTAGATACTGTAGTAATCTATCCGACAGCACCACAAAATAAGGTAGAGGAAGCGAAGACAGTTTTAAAGAAATTATTTAAGAAATATCAGATTACCTTAATTTCTGTTGGAAATGGTACTGCTTCCAGAGAATCCGAGCAGATTATTGTAGACTTATTAAAAGAAATTACTGAGCCAATCTCTTATGTAATTGTAAATGAGGCTGGAGCATCGGTATATTCAGCAAGTAAGTTAGCAACCGAGGAGTTTCCTAATTTTGATGTTGGACAAAGAAGTGCCGCTTCTATTGCAAGAAGAATTCAGGACCCATTAGCTGAGTTAGTAAAGATTGATCCTAAATCGATCGGCGTAGGTCAATATCAACACGATATGAACCAAAAGAAACTAAGCGAAGCATTAGGCGGAGTTGTAGAAGATTGTGTAAATAAAGTTGGAGTAGATCTAAATACTGCATCAGCTTCCTTACTTGAATATATTTCTGGAATTTCAAAACCAATCGCTAAGAATATTGTTATTTACCGTGAGGAAAATGGAAAGTTTAAGAATCGAAAGCAATTATTAAAGGTTGCGAAACTTGGGCCAAAGGCTTTTGAACAATGTGCAGGATTTTTACGAATTAATGATGGAGATAATCCTCTGGATGGAACTAGTGTGCATCCAGAATCTTATGAAGCAGCTGAAAAACTTCTAGAGATGCTTGAAGTGAAAGATTTAAGAGAGTTACAAGCGAAAGCAAAAGAAGTAGATGCTAAAAGAGAACAATCGATTAGCCAGAAAGTTAAGGATAAAAAGAAGATGGCACAGGAGCTTTCGATTGGTGAAATTACTTTAACTGATATCATTAAGGAATTAGAAAAACCAAGCAGAGACCCAAGAGAAGAGATGCCAAAACCAATCTTAAGAACCGATGTTCTTGATATGAAAGACTTAACTGAGGGTATGATTTTAAAGGGTACTGTACGTAATGTCATTGATTTTGGAGCATTTGTTGATATTGGAGTTCATCAAGATGGTTTGGTTCATATATCACAATTGTCAAAGCAGAAATTTGTTAAGCACCCACTTGATATCGTTAGTGTAGGAGATATAGTGGAAGTAAAAGTTTTAAGTGTAGATGTATCGAAAAAAAGAATACAACTCTCTATGATTTTATAAAACAAAATATAATTATAATAGTAAAATACCAGATGTCTTGAATGTATCCGTTAAGAATTCAAGTAATCTGGTATTTTTATTTTGTCCAGCAGTCATACTGCATCTGCTTACCCCCTTATTTAGCTCGCTGTATCTATGGAGTCTTGAGACCAATACTCATATTGAAACCGGAAATTTCGAGTTAGTAGATGTTTTGATTATTAGATGAAATTAACAAATCACACCATCATTTATTGCGGGAAATACAGCGAAATAGAAAATGAAAGATTATGATTATTGAGTTTTATTCGAACGGATGATAACATTTGCATATAAAACAACAGAATAATCGTTGGTAATATGTAGAAAATGCACAATTAATTAAAACAATCAGCTCAACAAGTATTCAAAGGGGGAAAGACTAGAAGATGGAATCAACCAAACAAGATGCAGTGGCAATTGTAAATACGAGTAAACAGAGATTTCGACGCCACAAGAAAAAGAAAGAGATAGAATATGAGGAAAAGATTCCTTTTTTTAAATATTTCAAACGACATTATATTTTATATCTCATGGTATTACCGGGAATTATTTACTTTATCGTATTCCGCTATGTACCAATGCTTTTTAATATTATTGCTTTTCAAAATTATAGTCCTTATAAAGGAATAGCAGGAAGTGACTGGGTCGGATGGATGCATTTTAAAAACTTCTTTGCAGGAAAAGACTTTGCAATGCTACTAACGAACACATTGGCGATATCGTTTATGAATTTGTTTATCTTTTTTCCAATGCCGATTATATTAGCACTATTGTTAAATGAGATTAAGCATAATGGATATAAGAATATTGTCCAGACATGTGTATACATACCTCATTTTATATCACTTGTCGTAGTATATAGTCTTACTTACTTAATCTTAAATGAATCGAATGGTGTTATCAATCAGTTGATACAGGCTATGACCGGCCACACAGTTGATTTTTTGTCAAGTAAACCATGGTTTAGGCCAATCTTACTTCTTCAAACAGTATGGAAAGAAACCGGATATGGTACAATTATTTTTCTGGCGGCTTTAGCTGGGGTGGACGTTCAGTTATACGAAGCAGCAGAAGTGGATGGCGCAGGACGATGGAAGAAAATGTGGCACATTACGTTACCCGCGATAAAAGCAACTATAATAACCATGTTAATCCTTCGGGTTGGATCTATTTTAAATACTGGATATGAGCAAATATTCCTTTTGCAGAACTCATTAAATCGTTCTGTCTCAGAAGTATTCGATACCTATGTATACAAACAGGGTATTACACAAGGATCCTTCTCTTATGCTACGGCAGTTGGCTTATTCAAAGGTATTGTTGGTACAGTGATGGTATTGACAGTAAATAAGATAGCTAAGAAAAGCGGCGAAGATGGGTTATATTAATTTGGATGTAGTGAAGAGAGAACTTCACTTTGTGTCTGTAATGTAGCCACAAACTTGAAGAGACGCATTGTCTTATATGCGAGACAAAAAGCAGCACGGAAATGAGGGAGAACATGAAAATATTTACGTATAAAAGAAAAGGCATTAAGGGTAGACTTAGTACCCGTGTGGTAACGGGTATCATATATTCATTCTGTGGTTTATGTGCATTGATTACGCTGTTACCATTTTTATATATTGTAGCAGGTTCATTTGCTACAGAGAAAGAGTTAATTGAAAGAGCATTTTTTCTTATTCCGAGTCAAATTTCCTGGAATGCATATCATTACATAATAAAAACAGGGGCAATTATACTAGGTATCAAAAATTCATTATATTTAACAACAGTCGGTACAATTATGAACATGATTTTAATGACATTATTCGCATATCCGCTATCAAGGAGAGGTTTCAGGGGAAAAAATCTTATTTTAAACATGGTAATTTTAACAATGCTATTACCAGTTGGGATGATTCCAATGTTTATGTTGATACGTGGTATTGGTTGGTACGATAGTTATCTTGCTTTGACTATTCCAGGAGCGATTAATGCATTTAACATGATTATTATAAAAAAATTCTTTCAGGGTTTATCACTAGAACTTGAAGATGCAGCAAGAATTGATGGGGCTTCTGACTGGAAGATCTTTAGAAAGGTTGCCTTACCGTTATCAAAACCTGTACTTGCTTCCATAACTTTGTTTACAGCAGTTGGATATTGGAACAATTACTTTGGACCGATGATTTATTTAAACAGTCAGAAAAAATATACAGCTCAGTTATTCTTGCGCCAAATAGTTATGACTTCCCAAGGTATTTCAAAAGATGGAAGCCTCATTGACTGGGGGGATTTTGGTGCCCCACCGACGGTTGCGATTCGTATGGCTGCGACTGTGATTACAACAGTGCCAATTCTTATGGTATATCCTTTTGTACAAAAGCATTTTGCAAAAGGAGTTATGGTTGGTTCTGTGAAAGGATGACAACTATCGCTGCAAGGCGTTTGTTGTAGGATGTTGCTGTGGGAGGGTGAGAGACCGCAGTATGTCTTTATAAAAAGCTATATATTATGAATGGAGGGTTTATTGTGAGAAAGAAAAAGTTATTATCCATGTTACTTGCTGCTGCTCTCGTTGTTACGAGTCTTGCAGGATGTAGCGCTAAGGAAGAAAAGACAGGCGGCCAAGGTAATGTTGCTACGCAGCCTCCAAAGGGGAATGAGAATGCTGGAGTAAGTAATACACCAAAAGAAAGACCGAAAGTTAGTATTATGTCATTTGACTATTCCGGTCAAGCTATGATGGGGCCAAATGCAGAACAAGTAATTAAAGTGTTAGAAGATTATACGGAAACTAATCTTGAGTTTCAATTTGTACCTAGTGATGCATATGAGGATAAATTAAGTTTAACCTTGGCTTCTGGTTCTGATATGCCAATGATTATCGCATGTGGTTCTTTCAATGCAAACATAGTAAATAATGCAAGAGCAGGTGCCTTCTGGGATTTAAACGACTTTATTTATGATGAGGCGAAATATCCAAATCTTTCAAAAGCTAATAAAAATATCAGCAATATGGTGTCTGTTGACGGTAGTTTATACGGGATATACCGCGCAAGAACGCTTGGACGTAACGGTTTTGGATACCGTAAGGACTGGGCAGATAAATTAGGTTTAAAAGAGCCTGAGACAATTGATGATGTATATAATATGCTATATCAGTTTACCTATGGTGATCCGGATGGTAATGGAAAAAAGGATACATATGGGTTAAACCTTTGTAAATATACAGGACCACTTGATATTATGCAGACTTGGTTTGGCTGTGGTAATGGTTGGGTAGATCAAAATGGTTCCTTGGTTCCGGTACATCAGACACCGGAGTATGAAGAGGCACTGGACTGGTTTAAGAAGTTATATGATGATGGCTTAATTGCAAAGGATTGGGCAGTACGTGAGACAGGAACTTGGACGGATGATAATAAGAATGGTATATCAGGTATGTATATCGACACGATTGATAATGCAAGAAAAGTATGGGATTACTATGTAAACAATAACATTCCTAGTGTATTAAATGACGGTACTATTGCAACCTTTGCAATGGGGGGAGGTATTGCTAAAACAGCAGGGGGACAAAAGCATACACTTGCTACAGCAGGCTATAATGGTTTCTTTGTACTGACAAAGGGTGGTTGTAAAACAGAAGCTGACGTAGAAGCTGCATTACATTTCCTAGATAAGATGAATGATGATGAGATGCAAATTCTTTCTTCCTACGGTCTTAAGGATATCCACTATTCCTTAGACGAAAACAATGTTTTCACTGATATTAAGGGTGATAATAAGGACACATTACTTCTTGATTATGAGGCATTGAATCAGACCGTAGCTTATATTCCAACCAATACGATTACAGGAATTAAGATACCGACTACAGAAAGACAGGACATTCAAGCAGAATTATATATCCAAAATGAAAAAAATGTAGTATTCAATCCTGCTGCTGCTTTGATCATAAACTCTGAAACATATACCTTAAACGGTGCAAACCTTGATCAAATTATCAATGATGCAAGAACACAGTACATCGTTGGTGAGATTAATAAGGATGGATTAAAGGCAGCTTGGAATCTTTGGGCATCCACCGGTGGTAGTGATGTTATTAAAGAAGTGAATGATGCCTATGCAAAGACAAAATAAATTCATAGTTTAAGGATAAACTCCCTATGGATGCTGCACAACTATTATAATTCTCTGGGTACAGAAATTGAGGTAAGTTGTGTAGCATCTTATTTCGTGACCAAGGGAAAGTTCGTGAAGTGTGCTTTTTCTTGTTTGTAAAACCTTGCTGAAGGGGCTAAGATGTCAATACACGTTTTTTATACAATAATAGAATAGTATAGTATAATTTTATACATATTGCGGTACTGAAAGAATGGGAGTTAAATGGAGTTTAATTTAACCCATCAATTTGAGCTAGGAAATGATTAACGATGTGTTGTAAGGTTCTTTGACCAGCTATAAGGAATAAAAACGAAAGATGGAGGAAGCTATGGAGGAAAAACAAGGTAGCATAAACTATAAAAAGCAAATATTCATAATTATTATGACAGGTGCATTATTGCCGGTAATTTTATTGGCCTTGTACTTTTATTATACCTATATTCATGAAGTGAGTGACAAAATCGATTTATCGAATGCCAAAGCGTTAGAACAAGTTAGGAACAAAGTAGAAAATGTAACAGAGACGATGCAATTAAACTACATGTCTTCCCTTTGGAAGGGTGATTATGTAGTGAAAGAGGATTCTATCGATTGGTTTATGAAAAACATTGTTTCTTACAGCGATTATTCTAATTTAAAGAAAGTACAGGATGAACTCTTAGGTGCAACCTACTTAAGGATCTATATCAATAGTTTTTATTTTATTAATTTCTCAACTGGTTGGGTTTTAACAAGCAATGGTATGTATCCTTTAAATGAAGTGGTAAATCAAGAACAATTGTATGATCTTTTCTATACTGGGATGAGTGACTGCAAGTGGACATATCTAAGTATAGAAAATGAAGGGAAGGGAAATCGTGTTATTAAATCCGACTATATTACGCTAGCGATTAAGGCTCCTCTCAACCTTAAAAGCCCAAATTGCTTGTTGTTAGTTAATTTAAGTAGCGTAGGGTTTGAAAGACTTCTTAGAAATAGCTTAAGCAGTGGAAAATTGACCGTTTTTGATGCACAGGGAAAACTCTTATTCACAGAGCATAAAGAAGTTTCAGAATTTCTTGATGAGTACATAAAAGAACATAATACAACAATAGAATCCTTGGTAGAAAGGCGAGATGAACTTAGTAAGAAGAGTGGTTTTAATTTGAACTTCTCCTATTCTGGAGCCAATGGATGGCTTTATGTATCCAGTTATGATCCAGCTATTGTGACTCGTGAGGCAAGTTCTATTATAATAACTGCCGGACTCTTAATACTATTTATGATGACACTTATTTTTCTTTTCTCTGTCGTAGGTTCTCGAACAATTTATCGTCCAGTATCTCAGTTGGTAACAAATCTAAGAAATATAGAGGAAATAGAAGAGGTAGCAGGACAAAAAGAGAATGAATTCAAATTTATCGGGAAACGAATTAATCGATTAGTTGATTCAAAAAATGATATGAAAGAATTAATACAGGTTCAACAAAAGCAGTTAAAGGAATTGTTCGTCCTTCGTCTATTAAAAGGAGAAGTAAGAGAAGAGAATATTGAATCTAATTTAAAAAACTTTGGATTCGAAAAAATGAGATATATTTCAATGATTACGATTAGTGTTTCATCGAAAGTAATAGAGGAAGACTGGGACTATACAAAACAAGATATGATAAAAATAAGTATCGTGGAAAACATGCCGGAATTTATTAGTGACCAGCTTTTATTTCCTACCGTTACAAATTCAAATGTAATTCTTTGCACAATTACGAGAGAGTTAAAAGAAGAACTTGAAGCGGCATCAATTGAATTGATTCGCCACCTTACCGATTATATCGTGATGGAAAGTGGATATCATGCAAACTTTGGCATCAGCCAACCTTTTGACAGCCTTATGAAATTCAGACAGGCTTATAATGAAAGTTTAGAAGCGGTCAAAAATAATGAAACCTTAAATAGAGAAAATACCATATGTGAGCAGCAAAACTTTATATTTTATTCTGATATAGCGAATAGTAACTCGAATAACTATACCTATGAACTTATTTTAGAGAAAGAGATGAAGGCAGCAGTGGATGAGTGCGATAAAGAGAAAGCATTTTTATTGGCAGATACTTTTATTAACCACATGGCAGAAAGCGGTGCTGTTCTAAATGAGCTTCATTTTTATCTTCATCGATTCATGGTAGCAGTAATATTAGTAGCAACAGATGCCGGTATTTCGGTAAATGATATTTTGGGTCATGGATCGGTAAATGTATTTTTGCAATTTAATCAACTTTCGGATTTAGATAAAATTCGAAGCTTTTATAAGCATAATATTATTTCACCGGTGATTAAACAGTTAAGTACATTCCGAAGAAGTAATTCTGATCTTGTATTAGATAAGATAGTTAAGTTGGTGAGAGAAACCTCTAGCGATATCACATTAACAGAATGTGCAGATCAACTGGGGTATCATCCAAGTTATATTTGGAAGATTATGAAGAGTAAAATTAATATGACGTTTACCGATTATGTAACAATACAAAGACTTGAAATTGCGAAGAAAATGCTATTAGAAACGGACAAATCGGTAGCAGAAATTGCAGAACAATTAAAATACACCAATGCACAGAACTTTATACGTTTTTTTAGTAAACATGTTGGGACAACACCGGGAAAATTTAGACTGATGGACAGAAATTCATAATGTTAATTCGTATGAGTTCATAATACTAATTGGTATAGTTCATAATGTTAATTCGTATGAGTTCTTTAATGTACTTGGAAACGGAGGTGTTAATAGTGACCGGATTAAGAATAAAGGATTTTGATAAGGAACATGTTACCATACAATGGGATGGCGATCCTTATGCCAATTCGTATCGTATCTATTGGGCAGACAAAGATACGAAGGGAATGAAGTACAAAAGATTATCAGAAACAAAAGAAACTGAATACACACTAGAAAGATCAACTCATGTAGCTCATTACCTTAAAGTGGCTTCTATTTCAGGAGATCAGGAGGTTTCTATTAGTTCTGTGTTAAAGACACCGATTGGGAAAACATTTCACGAACAGCTTGAAAAGCTTTCAAGAGGACTTGTGGTAGTAAAAAGACAAAAGGGAATCTTTCTAGCATGGAGACTGATGAAGAATGAGGTTAGTGGGTTTTGTAGCACTGGTTTAACCGGTGCGGATTTTCTTGTGTATAAAAACGGAGAATTGTTGACAACGGTAACCGATAGTACAAACTTTGTGGATGAAAAGGGAACTTCTGAGGATAAATATTCGATTGGAGTTTTAGAAAATGGTGTAGAAGTTGAGCGAACGAAGGAAATGAGTGCTTTTCGAAGCGGTGCCAACTATATTGATTTACCCTTACAAAAACCAAGTGATGGAACAACACCAGCGGGCGAAGTCTTCTCCTATCATGCAAATGATATGAGCATCGGTGATGTGGACGGTGACGGTGAATATGAGTATTTTGTCAAATGGGACCCTAGTAATTCTAAGGATGTATCGCAAAAAGGTTATACAGGAAATTGTTATATAGACTGTTATAAGCTAGAAGGAAGACTTTTATGGCGGCTCGATATGGGGGTCAATATTAGGGCAGGTGCTCATTATACTCAGTTTATGGTATATGATTTTAATGGAGATGGCAAGGTAGAGATGGCAGTAAAGACGGCGCCGGGCACGAAGATGATTTATTTCGATGAGCAAGGTAATGTGGAAAAGGAAATCTACATAACAATGCCTGGATGTGACATAGACAGCGGGTACTCCAACCGGGATGATTATCGCTTAAGTGCAGAAGGATATTATAAGCATTTGGTAACGGTGTTTATGAATTGGCATAATCACCCGATGGTTATAGAGAAAACCTGGCCGCAAACTCTGGAAGAGTGTTTTGGCATAGAAAAGAAATATCAGTATCCCTTAATAAGAGAGGATGCAATGAAGTTGGTGGATTATTTTCTTGATGTTTATGCTCTGTCAAGGAGTGAACGAAATGATTTACGACATTTTGAAGGATTTATTATAGACGGACCGGAGTATCTAACTATGTTTTCAGGCCTAGGGGAAGAATTAGAAACGATACCATTTCCTTATCCAAGAGAAGATGATGGTTTGGTGTGGGGAGATTATTCGATGAGAAGAATAGAGCCGGCAAACCGTGTTGACCGTTTTTTATCTGGGGTAGCGTATCTTGATGGAGAACGTCCATATCTTATTGTATGTCGTGGTTATTATACAAGAGCAACGATAGTGGCATATGATTTTTTTGAGAATCGTTTTCGAGAATATTTCAATGTTGATAGCGGACATGTGAGAATGAATAATCCGTTTATGGATAATGCTCATGGAGGTGGCGGCAGTGACCCTGTATATGGTAGATTAGCAGGACAGGGAAATCACAGTTTATCGACCGCGGATGTTGACGGAGACGGATATCAGGAGATTATCTATGGTGCAGCGGTAATCGATCATGATGGAAGTCTTCTTTATAGTAGTTTCGGTTACCTACCAGATGGCACTTATACCAAATTGGGGCACGGAGATGCTATGCATGTGGCAGATATTGACCCAGACAGACCGGGTCTTGAGATTTTTCAGGTATTTGAAGGGGCAAAACATGCACCTTTTGGTTATGCTTTACGTGATGCAGAAACAGGAGAAGTTATCTTTGGAGAGTATGCGGAAACCGATTTAGGTCGGTGTATGGTCGGAGATGTCAACCCTAAGGTGAGAGGCTTGCAGACTTGGGTAACAAAGATGCAATCTGTTAAGGGGGAGGTTCTTCCTGATAAACTGCTTGGAACGAACTTCAGTATCCGCTGGTTACCGGATATGAGTACACAAATTATAGATGGAGTAGACTTATTTGGAAACCATGCAGGTGTTATCAATGATAATACTCATGGAATTATCTTTATACCAGAAGGTGTAGCCACGAATAACGGAACGAAGGGAAATCCTTGTCTTGTAGCAGATATCTTTGGGGACTGGAGGGAAGAACTCCTTCTTAGAACATCAGATAGTAGTGCAATTCGGATCTTTGTTAATACGGATTTAACCAATCATAAATTATATACATTAATGCATGATATACAATACCGTACCGGAATTACCTGGCAGAATAACTGCTATAACCAACCTTGCTATCCAAAGTTTTATTTTGCATCAGATACTGATTGGGAGTATGTTTTATAGCTTTCTGGTGAAAGCAGATACGATTATATTAAAGTAAATTCACAAAAACTTTAGCTAACATGTATTAAGATAGAAGCAAAAAGTAATATTAAGTAAAAGAGAAGGTAATACTAAGTGAGAGATAAAAGTTATAAGCAATAATAGGAGTAAGAAAAAAGCTATAATAAGAGTAAGATATTGATTGACATTTGATATGTAAAGGGATAGAATGTTAATGCAAATAGAATAAGGAAGTTCTTCGGGGCAGGGGGTAGTTCCCGACCGGCGGTATAGTCCGCGACCGAGTTAATCTCGTTGATTTGGTGACAGTAAGGAAAGATTACTGAATTCCAAAACCGACAGTATAGTCTGGATGAAAGAAGAAGTTTGTGATGAATTAGAAGATTGGGGAGATTTAAATTTCCAAATCTTTTTTTGAAGCACAACAACACTGAAACGTAGTGTGATACGTGAGTTTAAGCCGCCCTGATAGTAAACTATCAGGGCTTTTTTAATCTCCGAAGGGATGCACACTTACCCTATGGTATGGCAAGGCGATGCGTATTTGTTTAAACAAAGTACCTTCCATACTAAGTAATCAGTGGCTTACTCCTAGAACCTTCCTCTTAAAAAAAGGAGACGTAGTTATGGAAAACTTGGAGAAACTAATGGAAGTAGCAAAAACCAATGTCG
Organism: Lachnoclostridium phytofermentans ISDg; assembly: GCF_000018685.1. NCBI lineage: Bacteria > Bacillati > Bacillota > Clostridia > Lachnospirales > Lachnospiraceae > Lachnoclostridium > Lachnoclostridium phytofermentans. Next base: position 437,887 of record NC_010001.1, read on the forward strand.
GATTTTTGTTGCTAAGTGTAACGATTGTTGCAATTATTGTTGGAGCTGCCTATGCAGCTGAGCGTGTCATTAGGAAAAAAATCGGATTAGATAAAAGAAGAGGAAAACAAAGTGTACGCAGTATGGTGATTATAGCAGTACTTTCCACAATAGCAGTTGTTTTGATGCTCTTTGAGTTTCCATTATGGTTTGCCCCTGGTTTCTATAAACTTGACTTTAGCGAGCTTCCGGTGGTTATTGGTGCATTTACGTTAGGTCCGGTAGCTGGGATAACGATAGAGCTTATTAAAATTGTCCTAAACTTACTATTAAATGGAACGACAACAGCATTTGTTGGGGAGTTTGCGAACTTCTTAATGGGTTGTGTATTTATTATTCCAGCATCTTTCTTCTATTTCCTAAGAAAGAGTAAGAAAAATGCAGTGATTGGATTACTTGTTGGAACAGTAATAGCTACATTAACTGGATGTTTCTTAAATGCATTTGTTTTATTACCTAAATATTCAGAAGCCTTTCACATACCAATTGAAGCTTTTATTGCACAAGGTACGGAAAAAATATCTGCGATCAAGGGTATGTTTACTTTTGTAGTGTTAGCAGTTGCACCATTTAATTTGTTAAAATATGCATTGGTATCGTTAATTACCATTTTAATTTACAAAAATATAAGTAAAATCCTAAAAGGAGATTACAAAGATTAGATATTTCTGTCTTAGAACAAACAACTTACGTTTGCATAGACTTGAAATTTCGATGTAATCTGCTATAATTGCATTATAAATGCAAGGAAGAGGGTGTCTTTATTCAATTGCTTCTCCTTAAATGGCTGAACAATACGTTTAAAGGCACCCTTTTTTCGGTATACTTATGAGGCGAGGAGGTAGTATGGAAAAAGAGATTATGTTTCAATACCAAACTAAGGTTAGCGATATGTATCGTTTTCTGATGCACCATGCATATATTGGTGTGTCTGGAATTGTAAATTTAGTTATTAGTGTGGGTGCATTGGTTCTTCTTTTTGCTGGTGCTGGCGGCGGACAAGCTTTTAGTAACTTAATGCTTATATTGATAGCGTCGCTATTTACTATTATTAATCCAATTTTGCTTTATTACAAAGCTGCGAAACAAGTCAAACTTACACCGATGTTTCAAAAACCAATTGATTATTTTATCAATGAGGAAGGGATATTAGTAAGCCAGGGAGAAGAAAAATTACTAATAAATTGGACAGATATATGGAAAGCAGTAGAAACAAAGCATGCTTTCTACTTCTATTTGTCAACGCGTGGGGCTTATATCTTACCTAAGGCAGCTCTTTTGGAATATGTAGAGGCACTAAAAAAACTTGTGATAGAGCATGCACCTGAAGCGAGAAAGAAGTTTAAGAAATAGAGGGTAGAAAAGGTATGAAATACGAAAGTTATACGGAAGGGGATACCTACCGCCTTGGGAAACAAATGGGTGAAAACGCACAAAAAGGACAAGTATATTGCCTAAGCGGTGAACTTGGAGTTGGAAAGACGGTGTTTACCAAAGGGTTCGCTGCTGGACTTGGAATTGCAGAGCCTATCAGTAGTCCTACCTTTACCATTGTGCAAGAATACGAACAAGGAGAACTTCCCCTTTATCATTTTGATGTATATCGTATAGAGGATATTGAGGAAATGGAGGAAATCGGCTATGAGGATTACTTCTATGGAGACGGCGTTTGCCTCGTAGAATGGGCAGTTCGTATTAAGGAACTTTTACCGGAAGATTATATCCAGATAACGATAGAAAAAGATTTGGATAAAGGATTTGACTATCGTGTCATCTCGGTAGAAGAAAACCAAATATAAGATGTGATATACAACAAGAAGTGTAAAAAGTTTTTTACACATTGAATTGCTTTGCAACTCAATGAGCAGATATTGTATCTGCGCCTAAAGATTGTAGGCTATGGAAAGGTAAGATTATTAGCATGAAAATATTAGTACTAGATAGTTCGGGCTTAGTTGCTTCTGTTGCAATTATGACAGAAGATACGTTATTGGCCGAATATACTGTGAACTATAAAAAAACACATTCTCAGACCTTATTACCAATGCTTGATGAGTGTGTTAAGATGTTAGGATTAGAGTTGTCAGAAATCGATGCGATAGCTGTAGCTAAGGGACCAGGTTCCTTTACAGGACTTCGTATTGGCTCTGCGACAGCAAAGGGATTAGGACTAGCGCTAGATAAACCGATTATTGCGATACCAACTGTAGATGCATTGGCCTATAATTTATTTGCAACGGAAGCTATCATTTGTCCTTTGATGGATGCTAGGAGAAATCAAGTATATACCGGGCTTTATTCTTTTGAAAAAAATGAATTTCATGTAATAAAAGAGCAAACAGCTTGTGATATAGAAGAGATAATCGATCAAATCAATGAATATCAAAGACCTGTTATTTATTTAGGAGATGGAGTAGAAGCTTATCAAAAACAATTGATAGAAAGTACAAAGGTACCATATTATTTTGCACCAGCACATTTATCAAAGCAAAGAGCTGGAGCTCTTGGAGCACTTGCGTTCCATTATATAAAAGAAGGAAAACTAGAATCCGCGATGGATCATATTCCAACCTATCTAAGAAAATCCCAGGCGGAGAGGGAAAGAGAAGAGGCACTTTCGAAAGGAGAGCAAGTTGATAATTCGTAAAATGCTTCCAAATGATAGTAAAGCAATGGCTATTATTGAGCAAGAAACTTTTTCTGATCCTTGGAGTGAAGAGAGTTTTTTAAAGGAAGCGACTGAAAAAGATCATATCTATTTGGTTGTGGAGGACTCAGGAAATCTTATTGCATATTGTGGAATGTGGAATATTACGGGGGAAGGTTATATCACAAATGTTTGTGTTAAAAAAGAAAAACGCAAACAAGGGATAGGAAAACTAATGTTAGTATCCCTATTAGAACAAGCTAAGTTATGTAATATAGAAGCGGTAACTTTAGAAGTTCGCGAAAGTAATCAATCTGCTATCCATTTATATGAGCAGCTGGGATTTCAAAGTGTAGGTAAGCGTAAAGATTTTTATGCACATCCGACAGAAGATGCAATAATTATGTGGCTGAATTTTTAGATTTCTACTGAAATTTTGGGGAGTCTTTCGCAGGGATGAAGGAGTATTTACAGTGATTTCCACTGTGTTTTTCCTTGGTTTCATTGTATAATAAGGAAGTGGAGGAATGTGCTATGGCTCATTTGATAAAGGAACGAAAGAAAAATGATCTTTTATGTAATGTCTGTGGCAGAGCATTGCGCATGGAAAAAGGGATGTTACTAGAAGATGCCTTTGTTGTGTCAAAGGAGTGGGGTTTTTTTTCAAGCAGGGATCTTGAAGTTCACAGGTTTACTATTTGTGAAAACTGCTATGATCAGTTAATTGCACAATTTAAAATACCAATTGAAGTTTTTGATAAGTCGGAAGCCTTGTGATGTATGTCACAAGGCTTTTGTCTTGAATTATTTCTTGCCTATGGGTATATAATATGCTAAGATGAAGTACAAGTGGGAGTATTTTATGTTTTTATATTACCCCCAAAATAATTATTAAGATAGTATAATCTGCTATATATAAGATGGTTTATATCATCATTGGAATAGATTTAGAATTGACAAGTTGATTTATACATACGAAGACTTGCGTTTTGAAATATTATGCAAGATATATTCGTTGGAATAGATACTTAGTTTGGAGAAATTATTATGCTTGATGTATGTTTATTAGGAACAAGCGGGATGATGCCGTTGCCAGGACGTTGGCTTACAGCGTTGATGACTCGTTTAAATGGAAGCAGTTTATTAATAGATTGTGGGGAAGGAACGCAAATTGCAATTCGTGAAAAAGGTTGGAGTTTTCATTCTATTGATATAATTTGTTTTACGCACTATCATGGAGACCATATCAGTGGCTTACCAGGATTATTATTATCAATGGGAAATGCAGATCGGACACAACCAGTAACTGTGATAGGTCCGAAAGGTCTTGAACGTGTTGTAAGTGCGCTTAGAGTAATTGCCCCTGAATTACCATTTGAATTAAACTTTATAGAAGTTACAAATCCACAAGAAACGATTTGCGTCAATGATTATGTAATAAATGCATTTCGCGTTAATCATAATGTAATATGTTATGGATATACGATAGAGGTGAAAAGAACAGGACGTTTTATTCCGGAAATGGCAATGCAGAATGAGGTACCAATAGAGTTGTGGAGTCGCCTGCAAAAGGGGCAAACGATAGAGAAAGATAGTAGAGTATTTACACCAGACATGATATTAGGGCCACAACGTAAGGGTATAAAACTTACTTATTGCACAGATAGCAGACCAGTTCCACAAATAATTGAACAAGCTCAGGGGTCTGACTTGTTTATCTGTGAAGGTATGTATGGAGAAAAAGAAAAACAGAGTAATGCGATAGAGAATAAACACATGACTTTCTATGAGGCAGCAGAACTTGCGAAGCAAGCAGGGGTAAAAGAGTTATGGCTGACTCATTACAGTCCTTCCCTGACTAGGCCGGAAGAATATATGAAAGAAACAAAAGAAATATTCCCGAACGCGAAAGCAGGAAAAGACAGAAAGAGTATCACTCTAGAATTTGATAAAAATGAATAATTAAGAAAAGCAATAGAGAGGTTTTATAAAAAACTTTCTATTGCTTTCAGATTATTATTAAGTATTTAAACAAAAATATCGATATTAAAGTAAATAAATAAATATCATTCACATGGTTGAATTATCAACAAAAAAAATGCTTATGCCACAAGGGGAGTATGTGGGGAAAGGATCTGATTTTATGAAGGGTTCTAAAAAGAGTTCAAAGAACAATACAGTTATGTCAGTGATAACGATGATTTTTATAGGGTGTGTGATTGTCGGTTCTTTCGCTTATCTATATAATCGAGAGAAAAAAGATAAGCCAGATATTGAATTGACAGAGGTTCAAAAGCTTCTGGTAATGGATTTAGAGCGTACATATCCAGCTACACCTAGAGAAGTGGTTAAGCTGTATAGTAGATTTTCAATGTGTATTCATAATGACGATCTAACAGATGAAGAGTTTAAAAAGCTTGGAGAGAAAGTTCAAAACTTATATGCCAAAGAGTTAATAGAAGAGAATCCTTCCGATGAATATCTTATGAATTTAGCAGTTGAGGTTGCAGAATACCATAAGTCTGAACGGAAGATTAAAAGTTATACGATAGATTCTGGGAATAGTATTGTTACCTGGAAAGAAGATGGAAAAGAGTTCGCAAGACTTCTTGCTACTTACTCTCTGAGGGAAGGCAAGGAATTTAATACAGTCCACCAAGAATTTTTACTTCAAAAGGATGAAGCTGGACTTTATAAGATTCTTGGTTGGAGATTGGCTGAAAAAGCAGATGCAAACTAATTACTATGATTAGGTAATAGATAGATTATGAAAGAGCTGTCATTAAGGATAAATTGAGTCCTTTGTGACAGCTTAGCTTATACGATAAATTGTTTTTAGTGACGGAGGTCAATGTGAAAAATAAAGTTTTTCACATACAAATTTGTGCTGTCGCCCAAATTCGCGGGATTACGACAGAATGGAGGGTTATATGGAAGATTATCGAAAAGATGTAGTGGAAAAAGAAGATGTATATATTTTGGCAATAGAGTCATCCTGTGATGAGACTGCTGCTTCTGTAGTGAAAAACGGTAGAGAAGTTTTATCCAATGTTATATCAACTCAAATAGATTTACATACCTTGTATGGTGGTGTAGTTCCAGAGATAGCGTCAAGAAAGCATATGGAAAAAATAAATCAAGTAATTGAGGAAGCATTAAGCCAAGCACAGATGGGATTAACAGATATGAATGCAGTGGCGGTGACTTATGGACCTGGTCTAGTTGGCGCTTTATTGGTAGGCGTTGCGGAAGCAAAAGCAATTAGTTACGCTGCAAAACTACCTTTAATCGGGGTACACCATATAGAAGGACATGTTAGCGCAAACTATATTGAGAATAAAGAACTAGAACCTCCATTTTTATGCTTAATTGTATCAGGAGGACATACACATCTTGTGCTTGTTAAGGAGTATGGAACTTACGAAATTATCGGAAGAACTCACGATGATGCGGCTGGTGAGGCATATGATAAGGTAGCCAGAGCAATTGGGCTTGGTTATCCAGGAGGTCCTAAGATTGATAAACTTGCAAAGGAAGGCAAAAAGAACGCAATTGTTTTTCCAAGAGCAAGTATAGAAGGCTGTCCATTTGATTTTAGCTTTAGTGGTGTTAAATCTGCTGTATTAAATTATATCAATTCTAGTACAATGAAAGGGGAAGCAATTAACCGTGCGGATATAGCAGCTTCCTTTCAGGAGGCAGTAGTTGATGTTTTAATCTCCCATACAATGGCAGCAGCGAAAGAGTATGGTATGAAGAAGATTGCAATAGCAGGGGGTGTTGCATCCAATAGTGCACTGCGATCTGCTATGGAGGAAGCTTGTAAAAAGAATCAATTCGAGTTTTATCATCCAACGCCTCTGTTTTGTACTGATAATGCAGCAATGATAGGTGCAGCGGCTTATTATGAATATCTAAAAGGAAATTTTAGCGGATTAGATTTAAATGCAGTACCTAACTTAAAGATAGGTCAACGTTAGGAGGTCATACTGGAATCAAGCGCAAAAAAGTATATTCATTCAAGGCGTAAGCGCCAGAGTAGGGGTTACGAATGGAGAAGGTAACAGCAATTGTATTAGCTGCAGGACAAGGGAAACGAATGAAGAGCAGTGTATCCAAGCAGTATATGTTATTAAAGGATAAACCAGTATTATATTATTCTCTCAAAGCTTTTGAAAATAGCCTTGTTACAGATATTATAGTAGTAGTTGGAAACGATGAAATTTCCTATGTAAAGGAAGAGATTATAAAGCCTTATGGATTTCGTAAGGTGACCCATGTCGTAGAGGGTGGCTCGGAAAGATATTTGTCTGTCTTAAATGGTTTAAATAAAATCAAAGATTCGGATTATGTATTGGTTCATGATGGTGCAAGGCCACTGATCAAAACCAATACAATTAATACTGTAATCTCAGAAGTAGAAGAGAA